>CAYZKQ010000205.1:0-5408 GCA_964478975.1 uncultured Vicinamibacterales bacterium
GGGGAGGATTTGATCAAGCGCGCCTCGATCGATTGCCTGCGCCACGCCATCGCCGAGACGCTCGGGCCGCCCGAGCCGCTGGCGGTGTCCGGGTTCGACCTGGCGTGCGTGGTGAAACCGCTGCGGCGGCTGTTGGCAAAGGGCCGCGGGGAACCCGATGTGTGTCTGCTCGCCCGGTTCGTTCCTCGCGTCGACGCCGGCGCCGTCACGGGGACCTGGCCGCTCGCCGCGCGCGTGGCCGCGCAGCAGCACGGCGCGACGTGCGTGTTCCTTCTCGGGAGCGCGTTCGCGCCGCCGTCGGAACTGGCGGCGGCGATCGCCGGGCACCGGCGCCACTGGCGGGCCCGCTGGCCGATCAGTATCGTGCCGGTCGACGTCCGCGATTGGGACGCCCTGGTCCCCAAGGACGCCCCGGGGGCGGTGCGCCGGGTCATCGGCCGGTTGCGGCACGCGTCGTGAGGCGCACGGGCGACGCCGCCGGGCGTCAGCCCGCGAGGCACCGCCGCTCGCCTCACCCCAACCGCCGGATGGACACGAGGCAGCGCCACGGATGACGTGCGGCGGCCCATAAAGGGCCGCCCTACGTACCACGTACGAGCCCGACGCGCCGCCCTACGCCGCGCGGCGCACGTCGTTCTCGATGCACCCGTCGCGCAGGTGGATGACGCGGTGCGCGTGGGCGGCGATGTCCGCTTCGTGCGTCACGAGGACGATGGTGTTGCCCGCGGCGTGGAGCTTGTCGAACAGCGCCATGATCTCGGCGCCGGTCTTGGAATCCAGGTTGCCGGTGGGCTCGTCGGCCAGCAGAATCGACGGATTATTGACAAGCGCCCGGGCGATCGCGACGCGCTGGCGCTGGCCGCCGGAGAGCTCGTTGGGCCGGTGCAAGACGCGATCGCCGAGCTCGACGCGCTCCAGGGCCTGGCGGGCGCGGGCCTGCCGCTCCCGCGCGGGGACGCCGGCGTAGACGAGCGGCAGCTCGACGTTGTGGAGCGCCGTCGCCCGCGGCAGCAGATTGAAGGTCTGGAAGACGAAGCCGATCTCCTCGTTCCGAATCCGGGCGAGCTCGTCGTCGTTCATCTCGCTGACGGGCTTCCCGTTGAGCCGGTAGGTGCCCCGGGTCGGCGTGTCGAGACACCCGATCAGGTTCATCAGGGTCGACTTGCCCGACCCGGACGGGCCCATGATCGCGACGTACTCGCCGCGATCGATCTGCAAGCTCACCCCCCGGAGGGCGTGAATCTCTTCGGCGCCCATCACGTACGTCTTCCAGAGGTCGTGCGTCTCGATCAGGGCCATGCGGAACTCCTTCGCCGGCGCGGCGGGCGTCTGCGACTCGACCCACCTGCGCGAGGCGCCGGCCTGACAGCCTCCCGCCAGCATACCTGATACGGCCCAGGGAATGCCGCGGTTCCGCCGGCGCAGGCCGCCACGAGCCCAAGAGGCCCGGCGGGCCTCAGACGCCCGCCCTGCGGACCGGCCCCCAACGGGCCTCAGAACGGAAGGGTCCGCTTCGCGCGCCACCGGTCGATCGCGGCGCGGTCGATGTGGAAGTGGCGCCCGCGCCGGACCGCCGCGAGCTCGCCCGCCCGGATCAGGCGCCGCACCTCGCGGAGCGAGCAATCGAGGAGATTGGCCGCCCCCCGCAGCGTCACGGACGGGGGCTGGAGCGCCACGCGCTCCATCTGGTCGACGCCGTTCAACTTCGCGCGCAGCAACGCCGCCTCGGCCTCGGCGAGCAGCGTGGCCGGCTCGAGATGCGACCACAACCGTTCGGCCCCCACCACGGCCGCGCCCACCGTGACGGGCAGGCGCAGGTCGGTCCGATGGTCCACCAGCACGAGCCGCTGCCGGACGGCCGCCCGAAACCGATTCGCCAGCGCCGCGGCGTCGTCGAGCGACGTCTCGGGCAGCAGCGCGGCGATCGAGTCGTCGCCGTGCCGGCCGATCCAGTCGTGGTTGCGGAAGAACCGGCGGGCGAGGATGCCGAGGCGCTCGATGAGGCGGTCCCCGGCGCCGTAGCCCAGGGCCGTGTTGATGGCCGAGAGGTGGTCGACGTCGAACAGCGCGAGCGCGATCGGGTGGCCGCGCCGCTGGGCGCGGTCGAGCTCCTTGGCCACCGCGAGGTCGAACGCGGGCCGCGCCACGAGCGTCGTGAGCTTGTCGCGCACGACGTCGCGCCCCGGGGCGAACAGGAGCCGCTCCGCGAGCGCGATCTGCAGGTCGAGGGCCGCCAGCCGCACGAGCTGCACCGCGACGGCCCAGGGCTCCGAGGTCGCCCCGATCCGAGCGTCGAGGGCGAGCTCGTCGAGCATCAGACGCTCGGCCCGGTGGATCGACTCGAACAGCAGCCGCACCGACAGCGGCTCCGGACAGAGCGCCTGGAGCGTCACGACGGTGCCCACCCGCGGGTCGAGGCGGCCCGATTCGAGACCCGCGCAGAGCGAGTCGACCACGAGACCGGCCCACGCCTCGACAGCGTCCGGCTCGACGCCGTCGAGCCGGCTGTCGCGCAGGAACGCGGCCAGGTCGCCCACGAGCTGCGCCCGCCGCCCCTTCAGGGTCTCGACCGCCCGCGCCCGAGTCTCCACCGCGCGGCCGCCGTCCACCTCGCCGGGCATCGCATCCCCTCAGCTCTCGCGCGCTTCGTACTCCGCTTTCAGGCGCGCCACGACCGCCGGGTCGGCGAGCGTCGTGGTGTCCCCGAGCGCCCGGCCCTCGGCGATGTCGCGGAGCAGGCGCCGCATGATCTTCCCGGAACGCGTCTTGGGCAGGTCGGCGGCGAACAGAATCTCGTCGGGCCGCGCGAGCGCGCCGATCTTCTTGACGACGTGCTCCTTGAGCGCCTGCGCGAGCTCGGGCGCGGGCCGGACGCCTTCTTTCAGCGTGACGAACGCGGCGATCGCCTGCCCTTTGATCTCGTGCGGCCGGCCCACGACGGCCGCTTCGGCGACCTGCGGATGATCCACCAGGGCGCTCTCCACCTCCATCGTCCCGATCCGGTGCCCCGCGACGTTGAGGACGTCGTCGACGCGCCCGAGGAGCCAGAAATCGCCGTCCTCGTCCCGCCGCGCGCCGTCGGCGGTGAAGTACGCCCCGTCACTCCAGCGGCTCCAGTACTGCCGGCGATAGCGCTCGGGGTCGCCGTAGATGCCGCGCAGCATCGCCGGCCACGGGCGCGTGAGCGCGAGGAGGCCGCCGCCGACCTCGAGGCGCTGCCCGTCGCCGTTCCGCACCTCGGCCGCGACGCCGGGGAACGGGCGCGCCGCCGAGCCGGGCTTGAGCGGCGTCAGGCCGGGCAGCGGCGTGATCATGATCATGCCCGTCTCCGTCTGCCACCAGGTATCGACGATCGGGCAGCGCGAGCCGCCGATGTTCAGGTAGTACCAGACCCACGCCTCGGGATTGATGGGCTCCCCCACCGTGCCCAGCAGGCGCAAGCTGCTCAGGTCGTGACGGGCCGGCCACTCCGGACCCCACCGCATGAACGCGCGGATGGCGGTGGGCGCCGTGTAAAAGATCGTCACGCCGTAGCGCGCCACGAGCCGCCAGAAACGATCCTTCTCGGGCCAGTCGGGCGCCCCCTCGTACATCACGACAGTCGCGCCGTTGGCGAGCGGCCCGTACACCACGTAGCTGTGGCCCGTCACCCACCCGACGTCCGCGGTACACCAGTAGACATCCTCTTCTTTCAGATCGAACACCCACTTCGTCGTCGCGTAGGTGCCCACCAGATAGCCCCCGGTCGTGTGGACGATGCCCTTGGGGCGGCCGGTCGTGCCGGAGGTATAGAGGATGTAGAGCATGTCTTCGGCGTCCATCGCCTCCGGCTCGCACACGGCCCCGGCACCCTCGGCGAGCTCGTGGTACCAGTGGTCGCGCCCGGCGCGCATCGGCGTGTCCGCGGCGTCTCCGGACGTGCGCTTGACCACGACGACGTGCCGGACGGAGGGAGCGCCGGCGAGAGCCTCGTCGGCGAGCCGCTTGAGCGGCACCAGGTGCCCGCGGCGATAGCCGCCGTCGGCCGTCACGAGGGCGACGGCCTGCGCATCTTCGAGGCGGTCGCGGAGCGAGTCGGCGCTGAAGCCGCCGAACACCACGGAGTGCACGGCGCCGATGCGCGCGCAGGCGAGCATCGCGATGGGGAGCTCGGGGATGAGTGGGAGGTACAGCGCGACCCGGTCGCCCCGCCGCACGCCGAGCTGCTTGAGGACGTTCGCGAAGGTCGCGACCTCGCGTTTCAGATCGAAGTAGGTCAGGGTCCGGCGGTCGCCCGGCTCGCCTTCCCAGATGATGGCGGCCTTGTTGCGCCGGGCGGTGCGGACGTGCCGGTCGACACAGTTGACACTGGCATTCAGGCGCCCGCCGACGAACCACCGGGCGTCGGGCGGCTGCCAGTCGAGCACGCGATCCCACGGGCGCATCCACTCGAGCTCGGCCGCCCACGCGGCCCAGAAGCCCTCGGGGTCGGCGGCGGCCCGGTCGTAGACGGCGGGATCCGTCACGTTGGCCTGGCGGCGGAACGCCTCGGGCGGGGGGAACCGGCGGTCCTCCTTCAACAGCGCGGCAATCTCCGCGGGAATCCTCAGCGCCTCGCGGTCACTCATGGCAGCGGCTCCTCCTCGTGACTCCGCTCCCTTCCCACTCCCCGGTCACTCCGGTCCTCGCTGATCCCCTTCCGCACCCGGCACCTTGCGTCCGGCGCGCAAGCTTCTCCCTTGTCCACCCGCGCCCCGCTCCGCCGGGCGCCGCGAGCGGACGCGCGCACTCGGACTCCGAGAACAAGGACGAGATCGCCCGGCGCTCCCCCGACGGGCAGCCGCGACGTCAGCGCAGCCGGGCCGTGAGGAGGTCGATCCGCGCCCGGACGTCCGGGAGCAGGCGCGCGTGCTCAGCCGCCCCGTACTGCAAGAAGAGGCGGTAGTGCTCGATGGCCCTGGCCGTCTCCCCGGCCTCTTCGTACAGGAGCGCGAGATTATAGTGCGCCGGCGCGTCGTGACTGTCCAGCTCGAGCGCGCGGAGCAGCTCGGCGCGCGCCTCCGCGGGCCGCCCGGCGGCTTTCAGGGCGAGGGCGAGATTGACGTGGGCGTCCACGTTGCGGGGGTCGGTCGCCAGCGCCGCCCGAAACTCGGCGGCCGCCTGGTCGGCCCGGCCCTGGCGGAGATAAGTCACGCCGAGGTTGTTGCGGGCCCGGACGTACTGAGGGTCGATGTAGAGCGCGCGCTGGAATTCCTGGACGGCCTCCGGGGCGAGGCCTTTCTCCTGGTACAGGAGGCCCAGGTTGTTGTGGGCCTCGGCGTTGAGCTCGTTCTGCTGCAACACCGCGCGGTAGTGGAGCAGGGCGTTCTCGAAATCGCCGGCGCGCTGGTAGTACAAGGCCAAGCGGAAATGATCCGGCTCGGAGACGA
>CAYZKQ010000206.1:0-5389 GCA_964478975.1 uncultured Vicinamibacterales bacterium
GCACCAGCCTGGCCCGCGACGGCCGCCGCACGCCAGGGGGCCGCGCGCGAGGCGGAAGACGAGGGAACGCCGCTGACCGGCCGCCTGGTGCATCGACTGTTGCGGCTGCGCGCGCCGGCAGCCGACCCCACGGCGCTCCTGGCGCTCGCCGCCTCGCTGGTGGAGCCTGCCGAGCGCGGGACCGCGGCGGAGGTGGACAGGGCGGTCCGCGCCGCCGCGGCCGCTTACACCGGCTTGCTCGAGCGCCAGGACGTCCGGGACCTCCTGAGCTCGGACCACACCCTCTTCGAGGTCCCGTTTTCGCTGCGGCGGGACGAGGGGATCGTCCGCGGCGTCATCGACGCGATGGTCGAGCGGCCCGACGGCACCCTCGCGGTCGTCGAGATCAAGACCGGCCGGCCCCAGCCGAGCCACCGCGCGCAACTGGACGTCTATGTCGAGGCGGCGCGCGCGGTGTTTCCGGACCGGCGCGTCGAGGGCGTCTTGCTCTATGGGTGACGCGCCGGCCGGCCCGCTCGTCGTGTACACCATTGGGCACTCGACGCGGACGGCGTCCGACTTCGTCGCGCTACTCGAGGGTCACGGCGTGCGGCAGCTCGCCGATGTCCGCACGCTCCCGCGGTCGCGGCGCCATCCCCAGTTCGAACAGGGCGCACTCGCCGCCGCCCTCGCGTCGCGCGGCATCGAGTACCGGCATTTTCCCGAGCTGGGCGGCCTCCGGCGCCCGCGCCGCGATTCCGTGAACACGGCGTGGCGCAGCCCGGGATTCCGCGGCTACGCCGACCACATGCACAGCGCCACGTTCGAGGCGGGGCTGGCGGCGCTGCTCGCCTATGCCGGGGCGGCGCCGACGGCCGTCATGTGCGCCGAGGCGGTGTGGTGGCGCTGCCACCGCGCCCTCCTGGCCGACGCGCTCGTGGCCCGCGGCGTCGAGGTCCGCCACATCCTGTCGCCCCGCGCGGTCGAGCGCCACCGCCTGAGCGCGTTCGCCCGCGTCGAGGCCGGACGCGTCAGCTATCCGGGGCTCCCGCTGGCGACGCCGGCCGAGCGCGGGCGCGGGTGCCCATCCGCCTGACGAGCGACTCTCGGTCTCGCGCGTTGCGTGGCGCGCAGTTTGCAGGTTCCAGGGTGGGAGGCGCCGCCATGTCCGCACCCGTCGTGTCATGGCCGAGCTCGGGAGCGGCGACGGCCGCGGACCTCGAAGCGCTCGAAGGTCTGCCGTGCGGGTGTGTGTCCGTGGTTTACCGCACGCGCCCGTGGCGGGTCGTGTTCGGCGTGATCGAGGCCAAGGGCCCCTACTGCACTCTGGCGGGGCACGCCGTCGGGCACATCGTCCACCTGGGCGACCCCGCGGAGGCGGGGCCGGAGGAGGACGCCGAGGGGTTGGTTCTGTGACGGCGCCGCCTGCGGCCGCCCGGTACCGTGCGCTCGAGAGCCGGCCCGCCCGGAGGCGGCGGGGTGTGCGTCAGCTCCGACCTTTCGCGACGCGCGCCCACTCGCGGGCGCGCGCTTCAGCCTCCTCCCGCGTCTGACCCACGAGGACGACCGACCGCCACGGTTTGCCGCGCTCGTCCGGCACCCAGGCGATCCAATGGGGTCCCCGCGGTTCGCTTCGAACCTCGTCCGCCACGGATGGGTCGCTCATTCGACGTCTCCAGAAAGGCACACCTTCTCACCGTCCCACATGCGGTGCCGCGCCGCGTGCCGCCTCGAGGAGTCGCCCCAAGAATTCATTGCGCCGCCCGAGGACATTTCCGTACAATTTTGGGACAACCTGACCGGGTCCGACCCGGGAGGAGGCCAGACGCCCATGCCCCTGACCTGTCCGAACTGCGGGAACGACCGGAACTTCCTGGTCAAGACCCTGCAGATGCATGTCGTGCACCTCGATGAGGCGAGGGTCGACGTGACCGAGGAAAGCCGGCCCGCCGTCATCGAGGTGCTCTGCGACGAGTGCGAGACGGCGCTCAACTTCAACGACTTCGACGACACCGTTCGCCGCGAAGTGCTGTTGAGCCTCGGGGCGCGGTGACGGTGTTCGGGCGGCCTGCGCGCGCCGGGCGCCCGGCGCGTCACCGGCGGTCGCCCTCCTCGTCGGCTTCCTCGAAGTAATCACACTCCGGGCAAACCCACTCGCGCACCATCCGCGTCTTGGCCTGGTTCGTGCCGGGGATGCGCTCGCTCCGGTCCCGGGTTTCGAGCCGGAGCGCCTCGCCGCACATCGGGCACTCCTTGGGTGCCGGCATCCTCAGGACAGGATGCTACCAGGAAACCGCCGGGGACGTCACGGGCCGCCCGATCCTGACACCTTGACACTGGGCGCGAGGGCTCCCTATGGTAGGTGGAGAGACGGGCGTGCGTGGCGATGCGCGACTACTACGAGGTCCTCGGCGTACGGCCGGATGCGAGCGCCGATGAGATCAGGCGGGCGTACCGGCAGCTCGCCCGGCGGTATCATCCGGACATCTCGGGGGACGAGCAGGCGGCGGCGTTTCGCGAGGCGACGGAAGCGTACGAGGTTCTGCGCGACCCCGAGCTCCGCCGCGCGTACGACCTGCGCCGGGCGGGGGCCGGCGCCGGCCGCGCGGCCGAGCCCGAGTGGTTGCACGACGAGATCGCGGTCGATTTTCCCGCGATCGACCGGTTCGTCGAACGCATGCGGGCGGCGTTCTTCGGGCCCGCGGCGGACCGGGTGCTGGCGGCGGAGATCATCCTGACCCCGCGCGAGGCGTTCTTCGGCACGGTGGTGCCGCTCGACGTACCCGTGCGGCGCGTCTGCTCGGTGTGCGGCGGGCGGGGCGAGTGCTGGATGGACCTGTGCGAGTGGTGCGAAGGGACGGGGGGCGCGGTCGAGCCGCACCGGGTGCGCGTCCGCGTGCCGCCGGGTGTCCGGGACGGGGCGGTGTTCCGGTTGTCGGTCGCGCCGGCGTCAGCGCTCCCGACCACCATCGAGATCCGCATCGCCATCGGCTAGCGCGTGCCGGCGGCGCCTCCGTCGAGCCCCCAGCCTCGATGTCCCTGTGGCGTGGCGATGGCGACGCATCTGCGGTTGCTCGGCGCCCTCTATCTGGTCTGGGGCGGCCTCGGCGTTCTCCTGGGGACGGCCATGCTCGTGCTGGCCGCCGGCGCAGTGGCGGTGGCGAGAGCGCCGGTCCGCGAGGGGACCGAACTGGCGGCGGCTCTGACGGCCCTCCTGCTCGCGGCCACTGGAGTGGTGCTGGCCGCCGGCGGGGGTGCCCACGTGTGGACCGGAGTGGCGCTCGGCCGGCGACGGCGTCCCGCGCGGCTCGCCGGCCTGGCCCTCGCGCTGGCCAACCTGTTTTTCTTTCCCGCCGGAACCGCCCTCGGGTTCTATAGCTGCTGGGTCCTGCTGAGCGACGAAACCCGGCGCCGCTTCGAGGGTGAGGTATGATGGCGGGGATGTCTACCCCAGCGATCTCCCCGGCGGCCGTGCTCGATGCTCTGCGGTCGGTCACCGACCCGGACCTCCATCGCGACATCGTCAGCCTCGGGTTCGTGAAACACCTCCGCGTGGATGGGGACCGCGTGGCGTTCACGATCGAGCTGACGACGCCGGCGTGTCCGGTCCGGGAAGAGATGAAGGACCAGGCGCGGGCGGCGGTGCTGCGGGTGCCGGGCGTGCGCGAGGTAGAGGTGGAGCTGACCTCGCAGGTCCGGGCCGTGGCGAGCCCGGAGGCGGGCCGGGCGCCCGTCGAGGGCGTGAAGAACATCGTCGCCGTCGGCGCCGGCAAGGGCGGGGTCGGGAAGACGACCGTCGCGGTGAATCTCGCGATCGCGCTCGCCCAGCGCGGCGGGCGCGTGGCCATGATCGACGGGGATATCTACGGCCCGAACGTGCCCATCATGCTGGGTGTCCAGACCGGGCTCATGACGGACGGCGAAAAGATCCTGCCCGCCGAGAAGTACGGGATCCGCGTGGTGTCGATGGGCTTCCTCACGCAGGAGGATTCAGCCGTCATCTGGCGCGGGCCGATGCTCCACGGGGTCATCCAGCAATTCTTCCGCGACGTGCGGTGGGGCGAGGTGGACTACCTGGTCATCGATCTGCCGCCGGGCACCGGGGACGTGGCGCTCAGCCTGGCCCAGACCGTGCCCGTGGCCGGGTCGATCGTGGTCACGACGCCGCAGACCGTCTCGCTGGCCGACACGCGGCGCGCGGTCCGGATGTACCAGAAGCTCAACATCCCGCCGATCGGGCTCATCGAGAACATGAGCCATTTTGTGTGCCCGCAGTGCGGGCACGAGACCGACATCTTTGGGAAGGGCGGAGGCGAAGCCCTCGCCCGGTCCCTGGGCGTGCCGTTTCTCGGGCGGATCCCGATCTACGAGCCGATTCGCGTCGGTGGGGACCATGGCGTGCCGATCGTGGTGAGCGAGCCGGATTCGCCCGCCGCCCGCGCGTTCCTGGCGGCCGCCGAGCAGATGGCGGCGCAACTGTCGATCGCGAGTTACCGGAGGCCGGTGGCGGCGGGTCCGGCGTCGTGAACGGCCCTCCGGAGTCATCTCGCGGCAGCTCTTCAGGAGTCGACGCGGCGGGCGGCCGGTCCGGGCACCGTCTCGGGAACGCCGGAGCCGGGGAGAAGCCGGGGAGCCTGGAGGTGCAGGCGATGCAGCGAGGCGCATTTCATCGAGTGGTCGTGGCGGCGACCGCGTGGGCGGTGGGTGCCGGCGTGGCGGCGGCGACGGCGGATTGGGAGCCCGTCCTGACACCCTACCTCGAGATTCACGCGGCGCTCGTGGCGGACAAGGTCGAGGCGATCAAAGCAGACGCGGCGGCGCTGGCGCAGGCGGCGGCCGCCCTCGGCGAGCCCGGCACTGCGGTGGCGGCGGCGGCGCGCGCGCTGGGAGAAGCGCCGGATCTGAAGGCGGCGCGCGCGGCCTTCATGGACCTGAGCGAGGCAATCGTGAAGGCGGCGGGCGACGCGTTGCCCCCGGACGTGCGGGTCGCTTACTGCCCGATGGTGAAGAAGCCGTGGCTGCAGAAAGGCGACGCCATCCAAAACCCGTACTTCGGAACCGAGATGCCCACCTGCGGCTATTTCAAGAAGCGGTGAGCGGCGGGCGCTCGAGCGCCCGCATGGCCCAGAACCCGGCGAGCGGCCCGGGGACGAGCACCAGGAAGACCCACGGCCACCCCAGCCGCTCGGCCGCCACCGGGATCACCCGGATGGACGCCATCGTCAGGAGAAAGCCGCTCGAGATCTGAATCGTCAAGGCGGTACCCACCTCGTCGCGGGGGCTGTGCTCGGCGACGAGGGCGGAAAACTGCGCCGAGTCGGCGACCACCGCCAGTCCCCACAACACGGCCAGGGCCGCCAGGACGGCGGGGCCTCGGCCGTACAGCAGGCCGGCGCCGGCAGCGCAGCAG
>CAYZKQ010000207.1:0-5387 GCA_964478975.1 uncultured Vicinamibacterales bacterium
GCGACCCGCGGCGCGTCCGGCTCGAGAAGGCGCGGCGGGCGGCGGCGGCGTGCGGCGGCGTCCGGGGTAGAATCCTCTCGTGCGTCTCGTCGTCCGGTTCGCGCGCTACGCGCTGGCTGTCGGGTTGTTCGTCGCCGCGGCCGTGCTCGGGACGGTCTCGGGCGTCTTGTTCGCGTTTACCGACGACCTGCCGGCGATCTCCGCGCTCGACGAGTACGCGCCGGCCACCGTCACGCGCGTCTACGGGCTGAATCGCGAGCTCGTCGGGGAGTTCGCGACCCAGCGCCGCGTGATGGTCCGGTACGAAGACATCCCTGACCACCTCCGGCACGCCATTCTCGCTGCGGAAGACGCCGACTTCGAGCGGCACTTCGGCCTGAGTATCCCGCGGATTCTCGTGACGGCGGTCAAAGACCTCCTCGAGTTCCGCAAGGCGGCGGGGGCCAGCACGCTCACGCAGCAGCTCGCCCGCAAGCTGTTCTTGACCGACGAGCGCACCTGGGAGCGCAAGATCAAGGAAGCGATCCTGTCGATCCAGATCGAGAAGCGGTACACGAAGCGCGAAATCTTCACGATGTACTGCAACCAGATGTACTTCGGCCACGGCGCGTACGGCGTGGAGGCGGCCGCGCAGCTCTACTTCGGCAAGTCGGTCAAGGACCTCACGCTCGAGGAGGCGGCGCTCATCGCCGGCATTCTCCAGGGCAACGTCCGGCAGAGTCCGTACGTGAACATGCAGGCCGCCCTGCGGCGGCGCAATTACACCCTCGACCGGATGGCCGAGGAAGGCTACATCACGCGGGAGCGCGCCGAGGCCGCCAAGAAGACCCCTATCGTGGTGCGGGGCGACCCCGGGGACCGGGGCTCCGTGGCGCCGTACTTCCAGGAGGAGGTGCGCAAGGCCCTCGAGGCGCGCGTCGGCGCGAAGCGGCTCTACGAGGGCGGGCTGTCGCTCTACACCTCGCTCGACGTGCGCTTGCAGCAGGCGGCGAACGAGGCTGTGGCCCGCGGCCTGCGCCGGCTCGACAAGCTGCGGGGCTTCCGGAAGCCGAGCCGCAACATCCTGGACGAGGGGCGGTCGCTCGACGCGTTTCAGCACCCGCGGTGGAGCCGACCCGTGCGCGTCGGCGACATCGTGCCCGCGCTCGTCACGAGTGTGGGGCGTGACCGCGTCATCCGGGTGCGCGTGGGCGACCGCCCGGGCCTCATCACGCGCGATGGGTATGCGTGGACCGGGCGGCCGCCCGATCGGCTCGTCCGCCTCGGGGACCTCGTCGAGCTGGCGGTGACGGGCAGCGACCCCGCCACCGGCGCCTGGGTCGGTACCCTCGAACAGGAGCCGCTCATCGAGGGGGCGCTGCTGGCGATCGACAACCGCACGGGTCAGATCCGGGCGATGGTCGGGGGCTACGACTTCGCCCGGAGCAAGTTCAACCGCGCTGTGCAGGCCCGCCGCCAGGTCGGGTCGGCCTTCAAACCGTTCGTCTACGCCGCGGCGATCGACCGCGGCTACACGCCGGTGTCGATCCTCCAGGACGTGCCCGTGAGCTTCCCGGCGGGGCCCGACCAGCCGCCGTACGCGCCGGAGAATTACGACCGCACCTACGAGGGCCCGGTCACGCTGCGCCACGCGCTGGAGCAGTCGCGGAACGTGCCGGCGGTCGTCCTGATGCACGAGCTCGGTCCGGAGACCGTCACGGCCTATGCGCGCCGGCTCGGCGTCGAGTCGCCCTTGCCGCCCTACCTGTCGGTGGCCCTCGGCTCGGCCGAGATGACGCTGCTCGAGATCACGCGCGCCTTTTCGGTGTTCGCCAACCAGGGCGTGCTCGTCGAGCCGTACAGCATCCTGGAGGTCGTCGACCGCGACGGCGCGGTGATCGAGGAGCACCATCCGCGCGCGCGCGACGCGATTCGCGCCGACACGGCCTTCATCATGACCCAGTTGCTCCGCGGGGTCGTGCTGCGGGGCACGGCCGTCCAGGCGGCCGCCCTCGACTGGCCGCTGGCCGGCAAGACCGGCACGACCGACGAGTATACCGACGCCTGGTTCGTGGGCTTCGACCCCGACCTGACGGTCGGGGTCTGGGTCGGCTACGACCAGAAGAAATCGATCGGCCCGAACATGACGGGCGCCGCGGCGGCGCTGCCGATCTGGATCGACTTCATGAAGGCGTACATCGCCACGCGGCGCACCCCGCCGGCCTTCGAAGCCCCGGGCAACATCGTCTGGGTCACGGTCGACCGCCGCACCGGCCGCCCGGTCGAGGACGGGACGCCCGGCGCCATCCGGGAAGCGTTCATCGCCGGCACGCAGCCGGCGGCCGGCGGAGGGTAGCCGCGGCTTCCGCGCCGCCGGCCCCGCGCCGCGCTCACACCTCGTTCCGCTCCGCCTCGCCCGTCCCCACCACGCCGGCCGCCTTCTGCAGCAGGTAGGCCTTGATGAAGACATCGAGGTCGCCGTCGAGCACGCGCTGGACGTCCCCGACCTCCACCTTCGTGCGGTGGTCCTTGACGAGCTGGTAAGGCTGCAGAATGTAGCTGCGGATCTGGCTGCCGAAGGCGATCTCGCGCTTCTCGCCACCGAGCTTCTCGAGCCGTTCTTGCTGCTCCCGGAGCTTCAGGTCGTAGAGGCGCGCGCGCAGGACGCGCATCGCCGACTCGCGGTTGCGGTGCTGCGAGCGTTCGTTCTGGCACTGCACGACGATGCCGGTCGGCAGGTGGGTGATCCGCACCGCGGAGTCGGTCACGTTGACGTGCTGCCCGCCGCGCCCGCTCGACCGGAACGTGTCGATGCGCAGGTCCTTCTCGTCGATCTCCACCTCGACGTCGTCCGGCAGTTCGGGCCACACGAACACCGACGCGAAGGAGGTGTGGCGGCGCGCCGCCTGGTCGAACGGCGAGATGCGCACCAGCCGGTGCACGCCCGCCTCGGCGAGCAACAGGCCGTACGCGTAGTCCCCCGTGACGGTGAAGGTGACGCTCTTGATGCCGGCCTCCTCGCCGGGCTGGAGGTCGATGACCTCGCGCTTGAAGCCGCGCCGCTCCGCCCACTTCAGGTACATGCGGAGCAGCATCTCGGCCCAATCCTGCGACTCCGTGCCGCCCGCCCCCGGGTGGATCGTCACGATCGCGTTCTTGCGGTCGTGCTCGCCGCCGAGCATCTTCTTGACTTCAGCGGCCTCGACGTCCCGCGCCAGCGCGTCGAGCGCCGCGCGGAGCTCCGCCTCCACCGCTTCGCCGTGCTCGGCCCACTCCAGCAGCACGGCGAGGTCGTCCACCTGCCGCCGGAGCGCCTCCGCGAGTTCGCGGTCTTCGCTGATCCGCCGGCGCCGCTGCAAGACCTGCTGCGCCGCCGCCGGATCCTTCCAGAAGTCCGGGGACGCGGCCTGGGCGTCGAGCCGCGCCAGCTCCTCGGCCTGCTGGGGCGTGTCAAAGATAGCTCCGCAGATCCGCCGCCCGCTTGACGAGATCCTGGTAACGCCGCTGGTAGTCGTCGATCGTGATGGTCATGGCGGTCTCTCGAGATCTTATCCTCCCCGGCTTCGGCGCGTCTTCCGCCAGGGGCCGGACCCGCGCCCGGCCGAGGGGCGCCGGGCCCGCCACCAGGCCGCCCCGGCCAGCAGGACGCAGGCGTAGGCCAGCACGTCGCCCACGCGGCTGTAGACCGTCCGCGCCCGCAGCCACCGCACCTCCCCGACCCGCACCGCCGTCTCGAACAGCGCCGTGCGGGCGAGCACCCGGCCGTAGGGGTCGACGAGGCCGCTGATCCCCGTGTTCGCCGCGCGCACCAGGTAGCGGCCCTGCTCGATCGCCCGGAGCGAGGCCTGCTCGAAGTGCTGGTAGGCCGCCGACGAGCGCCCGAACCACGCATCGTTCGTGATCGTGGCGAGCAGCTCGCTGCCCCGGCTCACGAAGCGCCGGACGAGGTCCGGGTAGACGACCTCGTAGCAGATCGCGACGCTGACGGCGTGGGGGCCGACGAACAGCAGGGCCGGGCGGTCGCCCGGGGAGAAGTCCGACACCGCGTCGACCAGGGGCGAGACGAAAAACAGCGCCCGGCCGAGGGGCACGTACTCGCCGAACGGGACCAGGCGCATCTTGCGGTACACGCCGCCGGTCTGGCCGTCCGGACGGACGAGGAACGCCGAGTTGTAGGAGCGCGCATCCGCCCGTTCGTCGCTCCCGACGATGAGGTGGACCGCCCCGGCCCGCGCGCGCGCGCGGATCCGCGCCGCACCGGCGGCGTCGTCCGCGAAATAGAACGGCACCGAGGACTCGGGCCAGACGATCAAGCGTGCGCCGGCGCGGATCGCGTCGTCCGTCAGCCGCAGGTACCGGTCGAGGATCGCGGGCTCCCACGCCGCGTTCCACTTGACCTCCTGCGCCACGTTGCCCTGGACGACCGCCACCCGGATGGCCTCGCCGCTCTCGAGGAGGGCGCTTCGGGCGAGGCGCGCGCGCCCCCAGCCGGCGACGGCGCCCGCGAGCGCGGCCACGAGCAGGGGCGCCGCGATCCGGGACCGCCCGGAGCCCACTACCAGCCACGCGAGCGCGGCGCCGCTCGCCGCGAGCAACAGCGACAGGCCGTAGACGCCGGTGACGCTCGCCAGTTGCGCGACGGGCAGTACCGTCGCCTGGCTCGCCCCGAGCAGCACCCAGGGGAATCCTGTCAGCAGCGTGGCCCGGGCCAGCTCCGTGGCCACCCAAACGGCCGGTGCCGCCGCCAGCGCCCGCCCGCCGCCGGCGCGCCAGAGCCTGGCCACCACCCACGCGAAGGCCGCGGGATACGCGGCGAGATACCCGACGAGCAGCGCGGCGACGCCCGTCGCCACTCCGGCGGAGAGCCCGCCGTACAGCACCATCACGTCGACCAGCCAGTAGAGCGCCCCGGCGAAATAGACCGCGCCGGCCAGCAGGCCGAGCCGGAGCGCCCGCGCCGCCGCGGGCGGGCGACCCGCGCCGGGCGCTGCGTCGCACGTCCGGGCGATCCCGACCAGCAGGGGCGCCAGCGCCACCCAGGCGCAGGCCGGGTGGCCGAACTTCGGAAAGCTGCCGGCCAGCAGGACGCCGGAGGCCAGGGCCAGGACGGCGGGCACTAGCGGGTGAGGAACGGTTTGAACTGCTCCTCCCGCTCGAGACGCTTGGCGACACGTTCCGCGTCGGCGCGATCGCGGAACGGTCCGACGCGCACGCGGTAGGCGGGTGCCGGCGCCCCCGGGTCAGGGTCGAGCAGAAACACGGGATACTGCTTGTCCTTGAGGCGCTTCACGATGGCGAGGGCGGCGTCGCGGTCGCGCAGGGCCGCCACCTGCACGACCCAGCCGGCGTCGCGCCGACCAGATCGTCCCGGCCGAGCACCTGAAGCGGATCGAGCGCACCGGCTTCGG
>CAYZKQ010000208.1:0-5320 GCA_964478975.1 uncultured Vicinamibacterales bacterium
TACCGAACGAGTGAACCGACCTTCCGACGCGAACGCGCACGAACGCTCAGGCGACAGCCGCCGGCTCGCCCACGACCGCCACATCAGCCGCGGGCGCGGCCCCGGCTGGCACGCCGGCCGCCACCGCCGCCTCGGCCAGCGCCTCGAGCGCTGCGGCCTCCGCCGCGAGCGCCGCGACCCCGGCCTCGAGACTCGGCTTGTGGCAGCTCGGCCGCTCCATGTCCCCGAGCTCCACATGCGCGGCGGTCGTGCAGCCGCCCGCGCACACCGGCACGAACGCACAGTCCGTGCACGCTTTCCACGCCGCCAGCCGCTCGAACCGCTCGGCGGTGCGGCGCTGCCAGGCCGTCTCCCGGCCCTCGATATGCCCGATCGCCTGCGCCAGCTCCCCGCTGAAGCCGGGGCAGGCGTACAACGAACCGTCCGGCCCGACGGTGTAGGCGTGCTTCCGGTGGATCTCGCACGGCCCCATGTGCACACCGTCCGGCGTCGAAAACCCGCGCTTCTTCGTCTCCTCCCGCAGAAACGCCATCTTCTCGTCCACGAAGTGGCAACTGTCGCAGACGCTCGTCGCCGACCCCCTCGTCCCCGACCCGGCGGTCGTCATGCACGCCCCACCGAGCGGCCGGTTGTCGGCCCCAACCGCCGTCAGGGGAATGACTCCGCGGCCCGCCGGCGCCGCCTTCGGCCGGACCACGGGCTTGAAGTTCACCTTCACGATGGCGCCGGCGAAGTCCTGCGCGCGCAGAAAATCGAGCAGCGCCGGGTAGCGGTCCGCCGTCTCGACGTCGAAGTTGCCGCCGATCGAGATCGGCACCCGCCCGGCCACCCGCCGCAGGTTCGCGACGATGCGGTCGAAGGTGCCCTGCCCGCCGCGGAGCGGGCGCATCCGGTCGTGCGTGTCGCGGTCGCCGTCGAGCGTCACCTTCACGCCGGTGAGCCCGTACGGCTTCAGCCGGTCCACCACCTCGGGGGTCAGGAGCAGGCCGTTGGTGATGAGGCTGATGGTCATGGCGATGCCGCGCACCTGGGTGGCCGCCCACAGGCGCTCGGCTAGGTAGAACATGACCGGCTGGTTGAGCAGCGGCTCGCCGCCGAAGAAGCTCAGGCTGAACCGCTCGGGCCGCACCTCGTCCAGCTTCGCCTCCGCCCACTGCACCAGCCGCGCCGCGGTCTCGAGCGACATCTTCGGCGCGAACTTGCCGTGGTCGTCCGCGTCGCCCTGGTAGCAGTAGTCACAGGCGAAGTTGCACTGGAGCGTCGTGAGCACCGTCACGCGCACTTGCGAGCGGTCCTCGCGCACCGACCGGAAGTACTCCTCGAGCGCCCGCCACTCTTCCTCGCGGCTCCGGACGATGAAGCCGTGAACGGCGAGCGTGTCGAGCGCCTCGCGTTCCTCCGGCGCCGCGGTGTCGAGCGAGGCGATGGCGCCGGCGTCGACGCGGTCGAGCAGGCGCGCGACGTCGCTCGAGACCAGCAGTTGCGCGTCCGTGAGGGTGTTCATCAGGAAGACTTCGTCGCGGCCGGCGACGGGCACGCGCACGGTGAAGCGTGAGGTCTGCATGTGGGCTCCGATCGGTTCGGACACACCCCCAACGCGCCCGCTCCCGCGGGTTCGCACGCGCGGAGGCTCGCCTTGGATCTCGGGCCTATCGCCGTGGCGTTCGGGTCGTGGCGCCAGGACTCGCCGCGCTGGCTTCGCCGCCGCGTGGTGCCGAACGCGCCCGGCGCCGTTCACCGCTGCAACGCGTGTTCCAGAAGCGAACGGACGATTTCACAATTGTGCCGGCGTGCTCCATCCCGCTGAGCACGCGCCAGTTGCGGCGGGTGGAAGCATCGCGCCGCGGCGCGCCGGGCGCCGGACAGGCTGCCGGCATCGGTCAAGGTCCGGCCTGTGCGGCCAATGGATTGGCCGATCAGGTGTAGTCTCAGGAAGAACTGTGAAGGAGCGCGGCAGGCTCACACGCCCCGCAACCGCCTGGCGAGGTCGCGGATGTCGAGGCGCCCGAGCTTGTGCTTGAGGGTCGACAGGGGCAGGCCCAGGTAGCGGGCGGTCGCCGAGACGTTCCAGTCGCAGCGCTCGAGCGCCTTGATCAGGAAGTTGCGCTCGAAGGTGTCGAGGGCTTCCTGATAGATCGACTCGCTGCCGACCTGCTCGGCCGCGTCGAGGCGCGCGAAGTGGTACTCGAGGGGCAGGTCTTCTTCGGTGATCCACTCCTTCCCGCTGTCGCTCACGGCCACGAGTCGCTCGATCAGGTTCTCGAGTTCGCGCACGTTGCCCGGCCACCAGTAGGTGCTGAGTACCTTGAGGGCCGCTTCGGAGACGCCGCGGACCTGCTTGCGGAATTTCGTGTTGTAGCGCCGGACGAAGAAGCGCGCCAGCTCCGGCAGGTCTTCGAGGCGCTCGCGCAGGGGCGGCATGCGGATGGGGATGACGTTGATGCGGTAGTAGAGGTCGTCGCGGAACTTGCCTTCCTTGACAGCCTTGTCGAGCTCGATGTTGGTCGCCACGACCAGGCGGAAGTCCGTCTTGATCGGCTTGGACCCGCCCACCCGTTCGATCTCGCCCTCCTGGATCGCCCGGAGGAGCTTCGCCTGGACGTCGAGGCGGAGCTCGCCGATCTCGTCGAGGAACAGGGTCCCGCCCGAGGCGAGCTCGAACTTGCCCAGTTGCTGCCGGATGGCGCCGGTGAAGGCGCCGCGCTCGTGGCCGAAGAGGGTGCTCTCGGTGAGCTCCGGCGGAATCGCCGCGAGGTTGACCGTGATGAACGGGCCCTCGGCGCGGTCCGACTCGCGGTGCAGCATGCGCGCCAGCAGTTCCTTGCCCGTCCCGCTCTCGCCGAGGATGAGCACGGTCGCGTTCAGCTTCGCCACGCGCTGGACCAGGTCGATGATGTCGCGCATGGCCCGGCTCGGGCCCACCACGAACTCCCGGTCGGCCTGGTCGGCCACCTGGGCGCTCAGGGTCAGGACCTGCCGGTTGAGATCCTGCCGCTCCGCCGCGTTGCGCACGAGGGACCGCAGCGCGTCGTAATCGAAGTTCTTCGTGATGTAGTGATACGCGCCGTGCTTCATCGCCTGCACGGCTGTCTCGACCTCGTTGATGGCCGAGATCATGATGAGCTCGACGAGCGCGTAGTTCTCCTTGACGATGCGCAGCACCTCCAGGCCGCTGATGCCCGGCAGGCGCACGTCGAGCAGCATGACGTCGACGTCTTCCTGCCGCAGGAGCGCGAGGGCCGCCTCGCCGCTCGACGCCGTCAGGACGCGGTAGTCGGGCTTGAGGATCGCGGTCAGGACGTCCCGCATCCCCTGGTCATCGTCGACGACGAGCACCGTCTTCGTGCGGGGCTGCATCGCGGGGCCGCTCGATCGTGCCCGCTGCCTGGAACCCGCCGGCGGCGGCGGCACGCGCGCGCTCCGGCCGGCCGGCGCGGCGGGCGCGCGTCACGCCATTGTAGGCTCGGCGGCGGTGGGACTCAAGCGACGTTCCGCCTGTTCGCCGCCGCACGAATCGAATTGACACCCGCCGGCCCACCCGATATCGTATCGGCCGCTCCGGCTGGGCCATGGCTCTCGACTACGACCTCCTCGTCATCGGCGCCGGGACCGGCGGCTACGTGGCGGCCATCCGCGCCGCGCAGCTCGGCCTCCGGGTCGCCGTCGTCGAGCGCGCCCCCACGCTCGGCGGCACGTGTCTCAACCGGGGCTGCATCCCGACGAAGATCCTCCTCGAGCACGCCCACGCGCTGAAGGTCGCGCAGCAGGCGCACGAGTGGGGGCTGCGGTTCGGCGACGGCGGCGCTGCGGTCACGATCGACCTGGCCCAGGTCCAGGCGCGCAAGCAGCGGATCGTTTCGAGCATCACGAAGGGCGTCGAGTTCCTGTTCCGGAAGAACCGGATCGAGTGGATCCGCGGCAGCGCCCGGCTGGCCGGCGGCGGGCGTGTGGACGTCGCCGGGGACCAGCCCCGGACCGTCACGGCCCGGGAGATCCTCGTGGCGACCGGCTCCGCGCCCAGGGGCGTGCCCGGCGTCGAGGTCGACCGGCGGCGGATCATCACAAGCGACGAGGCCATCGACCTGGCCGAGGTACCGCGCTCGGTGGCCATCCTTGGGGCGGGGGCCATCGGGGTCGAGTTCGCCACGATCTTCCGGCGGTTCGGGAGCGAGGTCACGCTCGTCGAGCTGCTGCCGCGCCTGGTGCCCCTCGAGGACGAAACCATCTCGGCGGAGCTCGAGAAGGCGTTCCGCAAGCAGGGCATCCGCATCCTCACCGGCGCCACCGTGACGCGCGCGGCGGCCGGCGCGGACCAGGTGGCGCTCGAGATCCGGCGCGGGGACGGCGAGACAGAGCGACTCGCGGTCGAGTATCTGCTGGTCGCCACCGGCCGCGGCCCCGTGACCGACGGACTCGGCGCCGAAGAGGTCGGCCTGGCGCTCGAGCACGGCTACGTCCGGGTGGACGAGCTGTATCGGACGAACGTGCCCGGCATTTCCGCGGTCGGCGACGTCATCACGCTCGGGTGGCCGGGCCACCCGCAACTGGCGCACCTCTCCTCGGCCGAAGGCATCGTGGTGGCCGAGCGGGTGGCAGGCCGGGAGGTGCGGCCGATCGACTACGACCGCGTGCCGGCCTGCACCTACTGCGACCCCGAGATCGGCAGCGTCGGCCTGACCGAACAGGAAGCCGCCCGCCGGGGCTACGACGTGCGGGTCGGGACGTTCCCCTTCAGCGCGCTGGGCCGGGCCAGGATCGCAAGCGCCCCGGAAGGCCTGGTGAAGATCGTGGCCGAAACACGCTACGATGAGGTACTCGGCGTGCACATCATCGGGGCCCGCGCCACGGAGCTCGTCGCGGAGGCGACCCTGGCGCTCCGCCTCGAGTGCACGGTCGAAGCGCTGGTGCGGACGATCCACGCGCACCCGACCATGGCGGAGGCGGTGGCGGAAGCCGCGCACGCCGCCCGCGGCGCGGCGATTCACTTGTAACCGGTCGCCCCGGCGGGGGGCCGCGGTCGCGAGTCACCGGAGTTGTTCCCATGCCCACGGAAGTCCTGATGCCCCAGATGGGCGAATCGATCGCGGAAGGCACGATCGTCCGGTGGATGAAGCGGGTCGGCGAGCGCGTCGACCGCGACGAGCCGCTCTTCGAGATCTCGACCGACAAGGTGGATACCGAGGTGCAGGCGCCCGCCTCGGGCGTCCTGCTCGAGATCCGCGCGCAGCAGGGCGAGACCGTGCCGGTCAACACGGTCGTGGCCGTGATCGGCGAGGCGGCCGAGCGTCCGGCCGCGGCCGCACCCGAGGCGGCCGGGGCC
>CAYZKQ010000209.1:0-5314 GCA_964478975.1 uncultured Vicinamibacterales bacterium
GACACGTGGTTCTCAGCCACGGGACCGGGGTTCGAATCCCCGTACCGCTACCACTTCTCCTGAGTCGGCGCTCACTCCGTCCACACGAGCACGCGGTCGCCCCGCGGGCTGCGGTGGTCCACCAGCAAGGCCGGGCCGAGGCGCTCGAGGTCCTCGAGCGTCAAGTGCAGGCGTTCGAGGCGGACCCGCCCGCCGCCGATCTGGACCGAGCCGCGCGCGCGCCCGCCCAGGCGCAACAACCACCAAGGTAGCCGGATCCGCACCAGCCGCTCCTCGTCCGCATCCCACGCCAGCACCACCATCGTGGCGGGCTTGACGGCCACCGGCGGCCGGCTCGGGTCGATACGCGACGAGACCGTCTCGCCCTGCTCGTCGATCTCGAGGAGGGGCGGGCCCGAGAACCTGGCGCGCTCGGCCTCCAGTGTCTGCTCCGCCGACGCCTTCGAGGCGGGCGTGGTCTCGACTTCCCGGGCGACGAAGTAGACGCCGGCGGCGACGAGCGCCACGAAGCCGGCGAGGGCGAGCGCCGCGAGCCCCACCACGACCCAGACCCATGTCTTCACCGCCATCGTCAGCCCCTTTGATACGGATGCTTCGCGTGCTGCTCGGCTTCCTCGCGGCACCGGTCGTCCCGGCCGGTGTCGCAGAGGCGCGCCGCCCGGCGGTAGTGCCCGAGGGCGCCGGAGCGGTCGCCGGCGAGGTCGGCGAGCTTGCCGAGCTCGAGCTGGACGCGGCCGTGGATCCACGGCGCGCCCCCGGTCGCCTCGGCCGCGCGGCGCAGGTCCGCGCCGGCTTCCTGGTGTCGCCCCGCGCGGAAGCGCACGGTCCCGCGGGCCCAGTACCAGAGGGCGAGCTCTCCGAGCGCCAGCGGGCGGCTTTCTCCGGCCAGCCGCCCGATCCCCTCGTCGAGCGCGCGCGCGGCGCGGGCGAGGTCGCCGGCCCGCGTGGCCGTGAGCCCTTCTTCCAGCCACAGCAAGCGGTTGCGGGGGTAGCGACGCTGGAGTTCCGAGAGGACCCGCAGGGCGTCGCCGTAGCGCGCCTCGCGGTTGTAGAGCAGGACGAGCACGAACTCAGCTTCGGGTTGGGCGTCGCTCGGATAGGCGGCGGCTTCCTCGATCATCTGGAGGCCGCGCGCCCGGCCTCCCCCGAAACCGATCAAGTAGGCCATCAGCCGCAGCGGCGCGGGCATCGACCCGACCGCATACCGGTAGGCTCCAACGATGAGGCCAGCGTCTTTCCGGGCCGGGTCGAGGGCGAGTACTCGCTCGTGGGCGTCGAAGGCGCGGCGGGCCGCCCGGATGGCTTCCAGGACGGCACCTTCGACGGTGGCCACGTAGGTCATCCGCAGGCCGACGGCCGCGCCGAGCTCGTAGTGGGCCGCCGGGTCCGCAGGCGCCCGGGCGGCCCAGGCCTCCGCGAGCGCGATGGCGCGGTCCACGGCCGTGCGGAACTGCCGGTCCAGTTCCGGCGGCGGGCGCTCGATCTCGACGCGCGCCGTCAGGCCGCCGCTGAAGTGCTCGGTCGTGACGGCCCCGCGCTGGAAGAGGATGGTCAGCCAGGTCACCGCCGCCAGGCTCCGGTGGAGCGACGGGTCGTCCGGATGGGCCTGGACCTGGCGCTTGAGCAGGTCGATAGCTTCGGCCTGGTCGAGATTGTAGGCTCGGGCGAACGCTTCCCGGCGAAGAGTCGCGATAGTGTCCGTCGCAGGAGCGGGGAAGGCGGGGCGGCCGGCACCCAGACTCGCGAGTAGAATGGCCCAAAAAAACCTTGGTGGTTCGCGCACGATGGAACTATGATAGCGCATAGCGTGCGAATGGTTCGTGCGCTGGACTCTAGCCGGAGGAGGAGTTCATGCCGAGAGTGGCGCAACGACAGGTGATACTATCCGACGAGATGTTGACCTGGGCGCTCCAGGGACTCGAGCGCGAGATCGCCGAGACGCGCAAGCGCCTGGAGACTCTGCAGGCCCAGGCGAGCGCGCTCCGTGCCAGGGTCCGCACTCCCGCCCCCGCCGCCGTCTCCGCGCCGGCGGCCCCGCCGGCCGTCGAGGCCGTTCCCCGCAAGCGCAAGGTCATGTCGCCCGAAGCCCGCCGGCGGATCTCGCTGGCGATGAAGCGGCGCTGGGCCGAGCGGAAGCGCGCGGAAGCGGCCGCGAAGAAGTAGCCCTCACACCGGCACGTCGCGTCCGGCGCCGCACGCCGCGGCCCGGCGGCACACGAGGTCGGCGGCGGCGACGTCCTCGACCGCCATCCCGAGGGACTTGAACAGGGTCACCTCGCCGGGCGAGGTGCGCCCCCGCACGCGCCCGGCGACAACCTCGCCGAGCTCCCCGGCGATGTGGTCGGGGCCGAACCGCCCCTCCCGCATCGAGAGGACGAGGTCGCCGGCCTCGACCAGGGCGCCGGCGCGCGAGTCGACGAAGACGCGCGCCCGCGCTACCAGCGCGCCGTCCAGCTCGCGCTGGGTGGGACGGCACGCCCCGACCGCGCAGATGTGGGTGCCGTCGGCCACCCACTCGTCGCGGACGACAGGCTCGGTCGCGCTCGTCGCGACGACCACAATCGTGGCGCCCCGGACGGCCGCTTCCGCGCTCGCCACCGCCCGCACCGGCGCCGCGACCCGCGCGGCCGCGTCCGCCGCGAAGCGCTCGCGGTGGGCGGCGGCCGGGCTGTAGACGCGCACTTCTCGGAGCGGCCGGACGCGGGCGATCGCCTCGAGGTGGCTCCGCGCCTGCACCCCCGACCCGAGGAGGCCGAGCACGGCCGGCCCCGGCGCGGCGAGCCACTGGACCGAGACCGCCGAGACGGCCGCCGTCCGCGTCTCGGTGATGTAGCGCCCGTCCAGGATCGCGGTGAGCGCCCCGGTATCCGGGTCGAAGAGCAGAATCGTGGCCAGGTGGCTCGGCAGACCCCGCGTGTGGTTGTCGGGATAGACCGTGACGAGCTTGGCGCCGAGCGCCGGCGGGTCCGCGAGATAGGCGGGCATGGCCGCCAAGAAGGCCCGCCGCGGCGCGACCTCGACCACCCCGCGGACCGGCTGGCTGACGCCGCCGCACGAGTAGGCGGCGAGCGCCCGGGCCATCGTGTCCCTCAACAGATCCAGGTCGAGTACCGATCGGACCTCCGCCTCGGTCAACACGCGCGCCATCGTCCGGAAACCCTCCGTCTCGAAACGGTGCCGCGGCGGTGTGGGCTTGCCATCGCGGCGGGCCGATTATAAGCTGCCCCCCGATGCCCCGGCTCCGCACGGTCGACGCCCACGTCGCCGGAGCCCCGTTCCGGCTCGTCCTCGAGGGATTCCCCCCGCTCCGGGGATCGACTCTGGCCGCCAAGGTCGACGACGCGCGGGCGCGCTGCGACCGGCTGCGGCGCCTGTTGATGAAGGAGCCGCGGGGGCACGCCGACCTCTCCGGCGCCGTCCTGACCGAGCCCGCGCGGCCGGAAGCGGACGCGGGCGTCGTGTTCATGCACGCGTCGGACTTCGGCGCGCTGTGCGGGCACGGGGTGATCGCGGTCGTGACCCTGATGCTCGAACGCGGCCTCGTGGCGATCGGGTCCCAGCGCCGTACGGTCGTGCTCGACACGGCGGCCGGGCCGATCCAGGCCGCCTTTGAGCGGCGGGCCGCCGACGGCCGCGTCACGCGGGTGAGCTACACGAACCCGCCGGCGGCGGTGCTGGCCGCCGGCCTCGAGCTCGACGTCGGCCGGCGACGGGTGACCGCTGACGTCGCCGCCTGCGGAGACGCGTACGCCATCGTGGACGCCGAGCACGCGGGCGTCGCCCTCGATAGCGCGCGCGCCGCCGAGCTGAGGCGCCTGGGTCCGGAGATCGCCCGGGCGGCCGAGGCGGCGCTGCGCCGGCGGGCGCCGGCCGGCGGACCCGTCGAGTTCGCCGGCACCATCTTCACCGGCCCGTCCGAGCGGGCCGACCTTCGGAGCGCGACGGTCTATGTCGACGGCGCGCTCGACCGCTCCCCGGGCGGCACCCCGACCGGCGGGGTTCTGGCGGTCCTCGACGCGATGGGATTGCTCCGCGAGGACCACGCGTTCACCCACGAGAGCCTCATCGGCACCACGCTCCGCGGGCGCGTCGTCTCGCGCACGCTGGTGGAGGACCGCCCGGCGGTCGTGACCGACATCGAGGGCACCGCGTACCCGACCGGCGAGCACACGTTCTTCCTCGACGAAGACGACCCGCTGGGCGAGGGTTACGAGTTCCGGCGGTCCTGACTCACCAGCCCACGGCGAGGCCGTCTTTCCGCGGGTCGGATCCCCCCATCAGGACGCCCGTGCGCGGGTCGACCAGGATGCCCTGGTAGCCGCCGAAGACGCCGCGGGCGTCGAACACCCGATGCCCGCGCGCCGCGAGCCCGGCGCGGGCCTCGGCCGAGATCGCGGATTCGACGGCGAGGCCGCGCGGGGTGTGGCGGACGCGGGGCGCTTCGCCGGCCTCCTGCACGTTCATCCCGAAATCGACGAGGTTGACGAGGACCTGCACGTGGCCCTGCGGTTGCATGTCCCCGCCCATGACACCGAAGGACCAGAACGGCCGGCCGTCCTTGCGCACCAGGGCGGGCACGAGGGTGTGGAGCGGCCGCTTGTGCGGCGCGAGGGCGTTGGGGTGGCCGGCCTGCAGCGTAAACAGGCTGCCGCGGTTGTGCAACACGATGCCCGTGTCGCCGGCCACGATGCCGGCGCCGAAGGAGTCGAACAGCGACTGGATGAGCGACACGACGAGCCCGCTCCGGTCTGCGGCCGTGAGGTAGACCGTGTCGCCTACCGCCGGCCGCGGGGCGACCTCGGGAGGCCAGCTCGGCCCCATCCGTCCCGGCGAATAGGCTGGCGCCGCGCGGTGCGGGTCGATCTCCTTGCGGCGCTCGGCGGCGTAAGCCTTCGACAGCAGGCGCTCGAGCACGCCGGGCGGGACGGCCGATGGATCCGCCACGTACGCGTCGCGGTCGGCGAAGGCGATGCGCTTGGCCTCGACGAGCAGGTGCAAGTAAGCGGCGGAGTTGTGCCCCAGGGCCTGCAGGTCGAAGCCCTCGAGGATGTTCAGCATCTCCAGCGCGACGATGCCTTGCGTGTTCGGCGGCAGCTCCAGGACCTCGTACCCCCGATAGGTGGTCGAGATGGGATCGACCCAGTCCGACCGGTGGTCGGCGAGGTCGCGCGTGGAGAGGAGGCCGCCGCGCCGGGCCAGGTCGGCGGCGATCGCCTCGGCGAGGGCGCCGCGGTAGAACGCGTCTCGGCCCTCGCGCGCGAGGCGCTCGAGGCTGGCCGCGAGCCGCGGGTTGGCGAAGACCTCGCCCGCGGCG
>CAYZKQ010000210.1:0-4197 GCA_964478975.1 uncultured Vicinamibacterales bacterium
CCCGACCTTACCAGCGCGGTTCGCGACGGTGGCCGCGCCCGCCGCGTCCGCCGCCGCCGCTGCGGCGCCCGAAACCGCCGCCGCGGCCGCCGAAGCCGCCCGCCGGGCGCTCGGGTCGAGGTCTGGCTTCGTTGACGGCCAGGGTCCGGCCCCCGATGGCCGTCTGGTTGAGCTCGGCGATGGCCCGCGCCGCGTCCTCGTTCGTCGACATCTCGACGAACGCGAAGCCGCGCGCGCGCCCGGTGGCGTGGTCGCGCACCACGGTGACCGAATCGACCGTGCCCACGCGGCCGAACAGTTCCTGCAGGTCGGTCTCGCCCACTTCGTACGGCAGGTTGCCGACGAACAGTCGTCGTCCCATCATCACTTCTCCTCGCGTTCGGATGGATCTCAGCTCGTCGGCAGGGTGCGTCGAAGAGCGGCCGGGCGCCCGGCCTTCAGGCAAGTCCAGACTCTCCACGCGGGCTCGGCAGCGAGGAATCCATCGGCCGCTCCACTATAGCACGAGGCGCGGCGCGTTGCCAGCCGGACCCGCGAAGTATAATCCCCGCATCCCGGAGCGCTGCCCATGACCCAGACTGTCCTCGACGCGATCAACCGCCAGATCAACGACGAACTCACGGCGTCGTACGCCTATCTCGCCATGTCGGCCTGGTGCCAGACCCAGAATTTCCCTGGCTGTGCGAAGTGGCTCCGCTTCCAAAGCCAGGAGGAGTACGGCCACGGGATGAAGCTGTTTGACTTCGTGCTGGCGAAGGGCGGGATGCCCGACCTGATGGCGATGGCCAAGCCGGCGGCCCGCTTCGCCTCGATCGTCGAAGTCTTCGAAACCGCCCTCCGGCAGGAACAAGAGGTGAGCCGCCGGATCGACCAGCTCTACGAACTCGCCTTCACCGAGAAAGCGTTCGCCGCCATGGCCGAACTGCAGTGGTTCTTGACCGAGCAGGTCGAAGAAGAGAAGACGGCGCGCGAGATCGTCGGGAAGCTGCACCTCATCAAGAACGACCCGGCGGCCCTCATCGACCTGGACCGCGAGCTCGGCGCGCGCCCGCCGGAGCCGACGCCCGCCGGGGGTGTCTGAGACGAGCGCCGGGGAACGCCCTGGCGTCTCGGTGAAACCGTCGTCCGCGCGGAGGATCGACCCGGGGCCTCCCGCGGCTGTACTGTGCGTGTCTTCGCATCAGGAGGGCAGTGCCATGCTTGCTGCGTGCGACCGACGCGGTGCGCCTCGCCGCGCCGCGGTGTTGGGACTCGTGACCCTGGGCTGGCTTGCGTTCGCGCCCCCCGCGCGCGCGGCCGCGCCCGCCGCCGGGGGCGATCAGGGGCGATCGCCGGCCGGCCCCGCCAAACCGCCGACCATCGAAGAGAAGACGGCGGGCTTCCAGAAGCTCGACGGCTTCTTCCCCCTCTATTGGGACGAGACGAGCGGCGCCCTGTTCATGGAAGTGGCCCGCTTCGACACCGACGTGCTCTACGCCACGGGGCTCGAGGCGGGGGTGGGCTCGAACGACATCGGGCTCGACCGCGGCCAGGGCGGCGGCGCGCAGGTCGTGCGGTTCGAGCGGGTCGGCCCGAAGGTGTTCCTCGTCGAACCGAACCTGCGGTTCCGGGCCGAGACGGACGACCCCGAGGTCCGGCGCTCGGTGGAGGAATCCTTCGCCCGGTCGGTCCACTGGGGCTTTCCCGTCGCGGCGGAGACGAACGGCCGGGTGCTGATCGACCTGACCGATTTCCTCCTGCGCGATGCCCACGGCATCGTCCAGCGCCTGCGGCCCGCGTCGTTTCGCGTCGAGCGCTCGCGCAGCGGCGTGTATCTGCCGCGCACCAAGAACTTTGCGAAGAATACGGAAGTGGAGGTCGTGCTCACCTACGTGACCGACGGCTCGACCGCGGGCGCGGGCCGCGGCGTCGGGGAAGGCGCGCTGTCGGCGGTGGTGCCGAACGACCAGGCGGTCACCGTGCGCCAGCACCACTCGTTCGTCGAGTTGCCGCCCCCGGGCTTCAAGCCGCGCGCGTTCGACCCGCGGGCGGGCGTGAGCGCCTTGACCTACCAGGACTACGCCGCGCCGATCGGCAACCAGACGGCCATGACGCGCCGCATCGTCCGGCGCCATCGCCTGGCGAAGCGCGACCCCGCCGCGAAGGTGAGCGATCCGGTGAAGCCCATCGTCTACTACCTCGATCGCGGCGTGCCCGAGCCGGTGCGGTCCGCGCTCCTCGAAGGCGCGCGGTGGTGGAACCAGGCGTTCGAGGCCGCCGGGTACCGCAACGCGTTTCAGGTCGAGCTCATGCCCGAGGGCGCGGACCCCATGGATGTGCGCTACAACGTCATCCAGTGGGTGCACCGGTCCACCCGAGGCTGGAGTTACGGCGGGTCGGTAACCGACCCGCGCACGGGCGAGATCATCCAGGGGCGCGTCACGCTCGGGTCGCTCCGGATGCGCCAGGATTACCTGATTTTCGAAGGCCTCCTCGCGCCGTACGAGACGGGCGCGGAGGCGCCGCCTGAGCTCGAGCGGCTCGCCCTCGCACGACTGCGGCAGCTCGCGGCCCACGAAGTGGGCCACACCCTCGGCTTCGGGCACAACTACTACGACAGTTCGCGGGGACGGATTTCCGTCATGGACTATCCGGCGCCGCTCGTCCGGCTCCGGCCCGACGGGACCCTTGACGTCTCCGCGGCCTACGCGGAGGGGATCGGCGAGTGGGACAAGGTCGCCGTCGAGTGGACGTATCAGGACTTCCCGCCGGGCACGGACGAAACGGCGGCGCTCAAGCGGATCCTGGACGAGGCGTGGGCGCGCGACCTGCGGTACCTGACGAATCAGGACACGGATGCCAACCCGCGGGTCGACCAGTGGGCGCACGGCACGGACCCGGCGGCCGAGCTCGAACGCGTCCTCGCGGTGCGCCGGGCCGCGCTCGCGCGGTTCGGCGAGCGTGCTCTCCGGGCGAACCTGCCCCTCGCGCTGCTCGAGGAGGCGCTCGTGCCGCTCTACTTGCACCACCGCTATCAGGTCGAGGCCGCGGCGTCGGCGCTCGGCGGGCAACACTACATCTACGCGTTCCGCGGCGACGGCCGCGAGCCATATCGGTGGGTGCCGGGGGCGGAGCAGCGCGCGGCCGTGGAGGCGCTGATGAAGACGCTCGCCCCGGCCGAGCTGGCGTTGCCGCGGTCGGTGCTCGAGAAGCTGCCGCCCCGGCCGAGCGGCTACGGGCGGCATCGGGAGCTGTTCCCGCGCCAGACCGGGGCGGTGTTCGATGCGATCACGCCGGCCGTCGTGGCCGCCGACCTGACGGTCGGGTTCCTGCTGCAGCCCGAGCGCGCCGCGCGGCTCGTCGAGCAGCACGCCCTCGACCCGGCGTTGCCGGGACTGGACGAGGTGATCGACCGGCTCATCCGGGCGGGCTTCGACGTCTCGGCGGCGTCGCCGTACGAAGCGGAGATCGCCCGCGCCGTCGGCCGGGTCGTGGCCGATCGGCTCATGGCGCTCGCCGGGTCCGCCCCCATGCCCCAGGTGCGCGCGATCGCCACGTGGAAGCTCGAGCAGCTCCGCGACAAGCTGAGTCCGCCGGGGTCCGCCGTCACGAGCGCCGCGGCCGCCAGCGCCCGGCTCATCGCGAACGACATCAAGCGGTTTCTCGAACGGCCCGCCGAGCCGTACCGGGCGCCCGCCGCGCCGGAGCCGCCGCCCGGCGCCCCCATCGGTGATCCGGGACCGCGCTGGCTGCCGTGGTTCGACGAGCCGCCGTGCTCGGCCGGATGGGAGGGGGTGCGGTAGCCTCGCGGTCTACCAGCGGCCGGTCGCGCCGGCGGCTCGCAGATGCGCCGTCAGGCCGTCGGACCACCGCCGGCGGGTGAGCGCCTGTTCGACCTCGCGGGCGCTGAGGGGCGACCAGTCGGCGAGCGCGCGGATCCGGCCGCCTTCCCGCGCGGCGAGCGGGACGCCGTCGCGGATGAGGACGCGGTTGCCGGGGACGGCCGCAACGCCGGCGGTCCCGGCCAGGTGCCCCGCCAGGTTCAGGGGGTCGCAGGCGCTGACCGCCACGAGTTCCCCGCGCGGCTCGCGGCCCCGCACCGCGCGCAGCGCGCCCACCGCCTCGGGGAGGGCGAACTGTTCGCCCGCGACGCCCGCGACGAACCGGCCGCCGCGGATCTGGCCGCGCGCCTCAAGCCGGCGGTAGACGTAGGCCAGG
>CAYZKQ010000210.1:4245-5284 GCA_964478975.1 uncultured Vicinamibacterales bacterium
GTAGCGCCGGAGCAGCACCCACGCCTGGAGTTCGACGGCCGCGGGACGAGGCTCGCTGGCCAGCTGGCTGTCGCTCGTGCCGCCATCCCGGCCGGCGCGGACGAGCGACCAGCGACCGGCCGTCTCGACGCTGTCGGCGCCCTTGCGGCCGCGCGTCCCCATCCCGGCGGCGCCGAGCGGGGGCCGGCGGCCCGACGGCGTCACGAGGGCCCGGAGGCCGGCGAAGCCATCGGAGGCGGCGAGCCCGAGCCTCACGAGCTCGCCCAGGGCCCGCTCCACCTGCGTCGGAAGCAGGCGGGTCTCCGCCACCAGGTCTCGGAAAAAACACGCCCCGCGCTGGTGGAGGGCGAGCAGCACGGCGCGCGCCTCGGTGCTCAGCACCTCGCGTCGAGCGGCGTCGTCCGGCGCCTGGCGCGCGCCCGCGCTTGCGTCCTCGGCCTCGGCCGACGCGAGGGCGAGCCACCCCGCGTGATGCTCGCGCAGGAACAGCGCGACCGGAGTCGTGCGCATCGGACCCGCACGCCCCCGCGCGCCGGCGCCCGAGGCTGGCGACACGCGGCCCCACGCGACGCGGCCGCCGAGGCACAGCAGGTCGAGTAACGCGGGCTCGTAGTCGGCGACCCGGAGCGGCAGCAGGTCCGCTTCCCAGGCGCCGGCGGGGGCTTCGTAGCCATCGAGCTGGGTCGCGACGGCGTGGAGCCCTTCGAGCCCGGCTACGCGGGTCTCCTCGGTCGCGTGTTGCCACGCGCAGAGGAAGCGCAGGTAGTCAGCCGGGCTCACAGGCTCGATGGCGGCCCGCAGCCGGTCCAGCGTGTACCGGTGGATGCGCGCGAGCAGGCGGCGGTCGCACCACTCGAGTTCGCCTCGGCCCGGCGTGAACGCTCCGCGCAGCACCACGCCCTCGCCCTCGAGGGCGAGCAACGCGCGCTCGGCCGCCTCCGCCTCGACGCCGAGCGAGACGGCCAGTTCGCGCGCCGTCGTGGGACCGAGGAGGCCGAGCCGGCTCGCGGCGAGCGCCCGGAGCGCCGCGTCCCGCGCG
>CAYZKQ010000211.1:0-5251 GCA_964478975.1 uncultured Vicinamibacterales bacterium
GGAGGCGGCGGGCGTCGGCGGCGCGCGGGCCCGCGACCGCGTAGCGATAGACGCGTGCCGCGGCCTGGCGCGCGCGGCGCTCCTCGACCCGCCGCGAGGCCGTGAGGACGAGCGGCAGCACGACGGCCGGCAGGATGACGGACATGACGATCGTCCGCCGGTCCCGGAGCAGCATCCGGAGCTCGGTGCGGACGAGGACGGCGACGATCGGCCAGCGCAGCATCGAGTCGCTCAGGCGTCGCGCACGAGGTGGACGAAGATGTCCTCGAGGTAGCGCCGGCCGGTCGCCCGGCGCAGGCCCTCGAGCGTGTCGCACGCGTGGATCCGGCCGCGGTGGATGATGGCGATGCGGTCGCAGAGGCGCTCGGCCTCGCTCATGATGTGCGTGGAGAAGATCACGGTCTTGCCCTCGTCGCGGAATTCGGCGATCACCTTCTGCATCTCGAGGGCGTTCAGGACGTCGAGGCCGACGGTCGGTTCGTCGAAGATGAGCACGGGCGGGTCGTGGGCGACCGTGCGGGCGATCGAGACTTTCTGCTTCATGCCCGTCGACAGTCTGTCGACCCGGACGCCCGCATAGTCGCCGAGACCGAAGCGCGCCACGAGGGCGTCGACGCGCGCCTGGAGCCGCTCGGGCGGATAGCCGTTGATCCGCGCGAAGAACTCGAGCGTCTCGCGGCCGGTCAGGCGCGGGTACAGGGCGGTCGAGGCCGAGTAGAAGCCGAGCGAGCGCCGCACGGCCTCGGGGGCCTGGACGACGTCGTGGCCCATCACGCGGGCGCTGCCGGCGGTCGGCCGGAGGATCGTAGCGAGCAGGCGCAAGGTGGTGGTTTTGCCGGCGCCGTTCGGCCCGAGCAGGCCGAAGATCTCGCCGGGCCGGCACGCGAAGTCGACGCAGTCGACGGCGCGGACCTCGCCGCGCGTCTCGTCGTAGAACGTCTTCGTCAGGCCCTGAACCTCGACCGGCAACGTCACGCTCGTGCCTCCGGGTCGCGCGTCACGGTCCCACGGCACTCGGCGCGCGGCGGCGCGCGATCACGCGCTCGCGGAAGAAGCGTCCCGGCCCGCCGGTGAACGCGCCGGTCACCACGTCCTCGAAGCGCAGGATGAAGCCGGCGGCCCCCAGCGCGGCGGCGATGGTCGCGAGGGAGACCGCGAGCGCCAGGGCGATCTGCGGCCAGTGGAACACGCCCCCGGTCGCCTCGCGCACGACCAGGGCCACATTCACGACCGGCACCGCGGCCAGAGCGTAAGTGAAACGGAGGTCCGGCGACTGCAGGAACATGACGGGGAGCAAGATCAGGAGATAGAAGGGCGTGATCATGGACTGGCCTTCCCTGAACGTGCGGGCGAAGGCCGCGAAGATCATCATGCCCGCGGCGACGAAGCCGGCGAGCAACACGGCGGCCACGAGCATCACCGGCAGCGCCGCGAGCGGCACGCGGAACTCGATCGCCCCCCCGGCCTGAGCCAGCAGCGGGCCCATCACGCGCTTCATCGTGAGGAGCATCGCCGTCACGTTCAGGACGCCGGCCAAGCCTCCGAACGTCGCGACGTAGAGGTACTTGGCCGTCACGATGCTGGCGCGGCCGGCGGCCGAGCTCATGAGCGTCTCCCACGTGCCGCGCTCGCGCTCGCCGGCCGTCGCGTCGATCGCGGGATAGAAGCAACCGACCGCCACCATGATGACGAAAAACAGCGGCAGCATGAGCCCGAGGACGAAGGCGCCCATCTGGCGGCTCGAGGCGACGTTGCGCCGTTCGAGGACGAACCCCTCCCACTCGGCGGCGGGTACGCCGAGCGCGGCGGCCTCGCGGCGCAGCCGATCCTCGCGCACGCGGTCGAGCACCTCGGTCACCCGGTCCTTCGCGAGGGCACTGCGTTCCCGCGAGGCGTCGAAGGCGAGCCGGACCCGGACATTCTCCGGGAGGCCGCCGTCCGCGGCGGCGATCTCGACCAGCGCGTCGAGCGCGCCGTCCCGAATCCGCCGCTCGGCCTCGTCCCGATCGATCCGGGCGTCGCCGACGAGCCGCACGTTCGGCGCGCGGCGCAACGCGTCGACGATCGGGCGGCCCCCTGCGCCGGCCGCGACCGGCCCCACCACCGCGACGCGGGACACCAGGCCCTCGGTCTGCCCCTGGACGAAGCTCACGCCGGTGAACATCGCCCAGAGCATGAAGGGATAGAGAAAGATCGGGATCAGGATGGAGTTGACGACGATGGATCGCTCGCGGAAAGCGGAGCGGAGCTCCCAGGCGTAGAGCGTCGCGACCTCGCGCCACCGGCGCATACGACCGTCCACAGGATACCATCGACCTTGTCCCGATGCGCGAGGGAAGCCGGCCGCCCCGTGGGTCTCGGTGGGGGGATTTCCCGACAGATGAGGTGTCGCGCGCCCTGTGGCACAATACGCTCCATGCTGCCATTCGAGGTCGCCGCGGCGGTCCCTTTGACCCTCCATCGTGTCGGGCTCGGGACCTTCGGTCCGTGCGCGCCCCGCGCGGGACACTGGGGGGCCCAGGCGGTGTGCCTGCTCGTGCTCCTGGTCGTCTGGGCCGCCGCGTTCGGGACTGAGGCGGGCGTCCGACCGACGGCCATTATCGGCGCGGGACCAGCCGGTCTGACCGCGGCGTATCTGCTCGCCGGGCGGGGTCGGCCCGTCGTCGTCTTCGAGCAGGAGGCGCAGGTAGGCGGGCTTGCACGCACGGTCGAATACCGCGGCTATCGGTTCGACATCGGCGGCCACCGCTTCTTTACGAAGGTGGCGGCCGTCAACGCCTTGTGGCGCGGGATGCTCGGCGCCGATCTGGTCAAGCGTCCGCGCTTGTCGCGGATCTACTACCGGGGACGATTCTTCCACTATCCCCTCCGCCCGCTCAACGCGCTGGCCGGCCTCGGTCCCGTCGAGGCCACCCTCATCGTCCTCAGCTATCTGTGGAGCCGTGTGCGCCCGATCAGACCGGAGGTGAGCTTCGAGGATTGGGTGACGAACCGGTTCGGTCGGCGGCTGTATCGCATGTTTTTCAAGACGTACACGGAGAAGGTGTGGGGCATTCCCTGCAGCCAGATCGGGGCGCAGTGGGCGGCCCAGCGCATCAAGGGACTCTCGCTGTGGAGCGCGGCCGTCTCGATGGTGTGGCGTCCCCGCGGCCAGCGCGCGATCAAGACCCTCATCGACGAGTTCGAGTATCCGCGGCGGGGGCCGGGCATGATGTGGGAAGCGTTCCGCCGGGAGATCGAACGGCGAGGCGGGCGGGTCGAGCTCAGGACGGCGGTGGTCCGCCTCGCCCATCGGGAGCGTCGACTCGAGTCCGCCGAAGTGGTGCAGGATGGGCAGCGCCGAACAATTCCGGTGGATGCGGTCTTGTCGACGATGCCGCTCGCTCACCTCATCCGCGCGCTGGATCCCCCACCACCCGCCGACGTCTTCGCCGCGGCAGGTCGGCTGCGGTATCGAGACTTCCTCACGGTCGCCCTGGTCGTAGACCAGCCGGAGGTGTTCCCCGACAACTGGATCTATGTGCACGAGCCGTCGGTCAAGCTTGGACGCATCCAGAACTTCAAGAACTGGAGTTCGGAGATGGTGCCCGACCCGTCGAAGACGTGCCTCGGGCTCGAGTATTTTTGTTCGGCAGGCGACAGCCTCTGGACGATGTCGGACGAGGCGCTTATCGAGCTGGGGCGCCGCGAGCTCGCCGCGCTGGGTCTCGTGGACCCAGCGAAGGTGATCGACGGGACGGTCGTGCGGGTGCCCATGGCGTACCCGGTGTACGACGCGGGCCATGAGGCGGCCCTCGCGCGGGTTCGCGCGTACCTGGACACCTTCAGCAATCTCCAGGTCGCGGGCCGAAACGGGATGCACAAGTACAACAACCAAGACCACTCGATGGTCACGGCCATGCTGGCGGTGCGGAACCTGCTCGGCGATCGCCTCGACGTCTGGGCCGTCAACGCCGAAGACGAGTATCACGAGATCGTGACCGGTGACGATCTGCCATTTGCCGCGGCCGAGCTGGAAGAGCTGATCCGCACCCAACCGATGGTCCCGCGGGCCACTCGATCGCTCGAGGACCTCGACGCGTCGCCATGACCACCTCCCGCGACCGGTGGCGGACGCGGCTCTGGTGGGTGGCCGGCACGGCCGGCGCCGCCCTCGTCGCGATCCTCTTCTGGGCCGTCAAGCCGCACCGCGCGCCGCTCGCCGACCTCTACACGCCGCGTTTCGGCGAAGTCGCGCCCGCGGCGGGCCCGACCGAGACCGTGAGCCGGCTTGTGGCCGAGCTTCGGACGCCGCGCGGCGGGCGATTCCTCGAGAAGATGGCGCCGAGCGATGCCGGCGCCATCTGGCTCGCGATTGTGGTCGTGGTGGTCGTGGGAAGTCGGGCGGCGGCTGCAAGTTCCCGGAGGCTCGACCTGGCGCTCCTACTGCTTCCAGGCATCCTGCTGTTCCGTGCACTCGATCTCCTGTCGATGCTCGACCGCCCGGTCTACGTGCGCCTGCTCGACTGGGTGTTTTCGGGTGTGGTCGCCGCACATCTTGCTTTGATCGCCCGGGCGTTGTGGCGCGCGACGCACCCGCCCCGGCTGGGCTGGCGGCCGGCGCTCCCGACGGGCCTGCTGGCTGGGGTCGCCATGACTCTGGTGGCCCTCGATGTGGTCACGACACTGGCCCGCCCGGCTGACGATGCCGGGGTGTACATCAACGTGGGGGCCCAGCGGCTGCGCGAGCGCGGCCGCTTGCCGTACGGGGATCCTCTGCTCGACGGCACTCCCGCCGCCGCGTACGGTCCCTTGCTGTATGTCGCGCATGTGCCGTTCCAGTGGCTGATCGATCCCCGCGTGCCGAACGTGAACTCGCCGGATAGACCGGAGCTCGGCGAGCACTCGTCGTACCTGGCACCCTCCGAGCTCGCGACGAAGCTCTGCACGCTGGCTTTCCACCTGGTGGGGGTCTTCGCTCTGTGGAGCGTGGGACGGCGCCTGGCTGGAATCGAGGTCGCGTGGGCCCTCGTGGCGCTCTATGCCGGAAGTATCGCGGTATTGGGGGCCGGCGGCGACACCGACAAAGTCACGGGGCTGTCGTTTGTCTCGCACATCGCGCCCGCGTCGGTGGTGGTGGCCGCCGTGGCACTCGCCGAGTGGCCGGCCCTGGCGGGCGTGGTGCTCGCCGCGGCCGCGGGATTGGCCTTCTACCCGGCGTTCATGGCGCCGGCCTTCGCGGGCTACTACTGGTCGGCCCGACGCCGCTTCT
>CAYZKQ010000212.1:0-5234 GCA_964478975.1 uncultured Vicinamibacterales bacterium
AGCCGCTCGCATCGCCGTGCGGGAGGGCCACTTCCGCGCCGACCTCGACTGCGAGCAGTTCGCGCACGACTGCCAGGGCATCGGCCTGGCCTTCGTGCACGCCTCGCGCCTGATGCGCGACCCCCGCGCGCACGCCCGCCACCATCACATAGCGGCGGACGATCCGGTCCACGCTGCGCGTGCTCAGGCGGCCCCCCCGGTAGTTCAGAAACAGCGGGTCGCGCGCGCGGCGCCCCGGCCGCCCCGCCGGCTCCCGCTCGGCGCCGCGCACCCAGCGGTCGCGGTCCGCCAGATACGCGCGCAACGCCGCCGCCGTCGGGCGGCCGAACGGGACCAGGCGTGGCTTGCCGCCCTTGCCGATGACCCGCACCATCCGCCCCGACAGATTCACGTCCTCCAGGTCCAGCCCCACGAGCTCGCTCAGCCGCAGCCCTGACGCATAGAAGAGTTCGAGGATCGCCCGGTCGCGGCGCCCGATGAGGGTGTTCGGGTCCGGCGCCTCCAGCAGCCCCTGAACTTCGTGTTCCGTGAGGTGGGTCGGAAGGGTGCGGGCCTGCTTGGGGCTCCGCACAGGGGCGGTGGGGTCGTCTTCGAGCCGGCCTTCCCGCCGGAGGTACCGCCCGAAGGCGCGGAGCGCGGCCAGCTTGCGCCCCGCCGACGCCGGCGACACGCCGCGCCGGTAGAGCGCGTCGAGAAAGCCCCGCACGGCGGCGGTGTCGAACTCCGCCGGGCCGAGCGCCCCCACCGCGCGCCCGCGCGCCGCGGCGAGCCAGGCGAGAAACTGCGACACGTCGCTCTCGTAGGCGCGCACCGTGTGCGCCGACGCGTTACGGTTGAGCCGCAGATACGCGAGAAACGACCGGAGCGCGTCCTTCATGCCCCTCCGCCGCCCAGGCCGCCAGGTCGGCCAGCGCCCGCTCGGCGATCGCCTCCTTCCGGCGCTGCCGGTCGCGCGGCGCCCGGTCGAGTGGGGCCATGATGCCGAAGGTGATGTTCGTCGGCTGGTAGTCGCGCGGGTCGGCGTGCGACACGTAGAAGGCGAGGGCGCCGAGCGCCGTGGTGCGGGGTGGCACCCGCGGCGCCTCGCCCCGGGCCAGCGCCGCCGCGCTCAGGCCGGCGAGCAGCCCCGAGGCCGCCGACTCGACGTAGCCTTCGACCCCCGACACCTGGCCGGCGAACAGCAGGTCCGGCCGGGCGCGCGTCTGCCAGGTGGGCTGCAGCACGGTGGGGGCGTTGATGTACGTGTTGCGATGCACCATGCCGTAGCGCACGAACTCGGCGCGCTCGAGGCCGGGGATCAGGCGGAACACCCGGGCCTGCTCGCCCCACTTGAGCTGTGTCTGGAACCCCACGAGGCTGTAGTGGTCGCCGGCCAGCGTGTCTTGCCGGAGCTGTACGACGGCGTACGGGCGCCGGCCCGTCCGCGGATCGACCAGCCCGACCGGCTTCATCGGCCCGAACCGCAGCGTGTCCCGGCCGCGCGCCGCCATCACCTCGATCGGCAGGCACCCCTCGAAGAACCGCTCGCGCTCGAACGCGTGCGCCGCCGCGCGCTCCGCGTGGACGAGCGCCTCCCAGAACCGCTCGTACTCGCCTTCGTCCAGCGGACAATTCAGGTAGTCCCCCTCGTCTGGCGGCGCGTCGCCCCCCGGCCCGCGCAGGCTGCGGCCCCAGCGCGACGCGCGGAACACCTTGCTGTGATCGAGTGACTCGGCCAGCACGATGGGGCTGACGGCATCGAAGAAATACAGGTGCGCGCGCCCGACGAACGCCGCGATGTCGGCCGACAGCGCGTCCGAGGTCAGCGGTCCGGTCGCCACGATGACGGGCGACCCGTCGGGCGCCGGGGGCGGCAGGCGCAGCACCTCTTCGCGGACGACCGTGATGAGCGGGTGCGTCGTGATGGCCTCGGTCACGATCTCGGCGAACCGGCCGCGGTCGACGGCCAGGGCCGCCCCCGCCGGCACGCGCGCCGCGTCGGCGGCGCGCATCACGAGGGAGCCCAGGCGCCGCATCTCTTCCTTGAGCAGCCCCACGGCGTTGTCGAGCTTGTCGCCGCGGAACGAGTTGCTGCAGACGAGTTCGGCCAGGCGGTCCGTGCGATGCACCGCGGTCGGCCGCGCCGGCCGCATCTCGTAGAGGCGCACCCGCACCCCGCGCGACGCCGCCTGCCACGCCGCCTCGCACCCGGCCAGCCCGCCGCCGATGATCGTCACGCACCCGGACGGCATCGCCGTCGGCGTTCCCCCGGCCGCCGCTACGCCGGCGCCGCCGCCAGCTCCGCGGCGCGGACATAGTCGCAGGTCTCGCACCGGAGCTGCCGGCCCGACCGCTTGGTCACTTTCTCCACGAGAAACGGGGCGCCGCACTGGGGGCACGGCTCGGGGACCGGCTTGTTCCACAGCGTGAAGTCGCACGCCGGGTAGTTCGTGCAGCCGTAGAAGACCCGCCCGCGACGCGACACGCGCTCGGCCAGGTCGCCGCCGTCCCGCGGGCACTTCACCCCCGTGAGCTTGAGCTTCACGTACTTGCACGCCGGGTACTTGCTGCACGCCGTGAATTCGCCGAACCGGCCGTGCTTGACGACGAGGGGGGCGCCGCACTGGGGGCACGGCTCATCGAGCACCCGGTCGGGGCGCGCCGCCGTCACGCCCTGCCTCGTCGCGATCAACTTGCGCGTCGTCCGGCACTCGGGATACCCCGAGCAGGCGAGGAACGGGCCGAAGCGGCCCCGCTTCACGACCATCGGGCGCCCGCACGCCTCGCACGTCTCCTCGATCGGCTCGCCGCCGTTGTCCGGGGTGTCCAGCTCGCGCGTGTTCTCGCACTCGGGATACCGGCTGCAGGCCAGGAACACGCCGAACCGCCCCGCCCTGATGACCATCGGGGCGCCGCACTTCTCGCACGATTCGCCGCTCGGCGCGCCCTCCTTGAGGTTGGGCATCGTGACCCGCGCCCGCTCGAGATCTTTCTGGAACTTCTCGTAGAAGCTCTGCAGGGTCGAGCGGTAGTCGGCGCGCCCGTTCTCGATCTCGTCGAGCTGCTCTTCCATCTTGGCCGTGTACTCCACGTCCAGGATGTCGTCGAAGCTCGGGCTGAGCAGCTTCGTCACCAGCATCCGGCCAAGCACGGTCGGCTTGAAACGCCCGTTCACCTTGCTGACGTACTCCCGGGCCTGGAGCACGCTGATGATCTGCGCGTAGGTGCTCGGCCGCCCGATGCCGTCTTCTTCCAGCGCCTTGACCAGCGTCGCCTCCGTGTACCGGGGCGGCGGCTGCGTGAACTTCTGCACCGGGGTCAGGCCCTTCAGGTCGAGGCGGTCCCCTTCGGCGAGCGGCGGAAGCAACCCCGGCGGCGCCTCCTCCTCCCCCTCGCCGTCGGCGTCGGCGGGCGGGGCGGCCGGCTCGGCGGCCTCCTGGCCGGAGACGAGGAGCCAGCCGCTCGACTTGAGCACCGAGCCCCGGGCCCGGAACACGAAGTCGCCCGCGGTGATTTCGACGATCGTGTCGTCGAAGACCGCCGGCAGCATTTGCGAGGCGACGAAGCGGTTCCAGATGAGCCGGTACAGGTAGAACTGGTCGGGCGTCAGGTAGGGGCGCACCTGCTCCGGCTCGTACTCCATCGAGGTCGGGCGGATGGCCTCGTGGGCGTCCTGGGCGTCGGCCTTGGCCCGGTAGTGCACCGGGCGCTCGGGCAGGACGTCCGGCCCGAACCGCCGGGCGATGTAGTCGCGCACGGCGGCGAGCGCCTCGTCGGCCACCCGCGTCGAGTCGGTGCGCATGTAGGTGATGAGCCCGACGGATCCCTCGCCCGGCAGCTCGACGCCCTCGTAGAGCTGCTGCGCCACCTGCATCGTCTTCTTGACGGAAAACCGGGACGCCTGTTGCAGCTTGCTCGTGATGAAGGGCGGCGGCGGCGACTTCCGCCGCTCCTTGGTCACGACCGACGTCACCGTGAAGGTGGCGCCGGCGAGCGCCTCGAGCACGCCGCGCGCGTCCGCCTCGCTGGCCAGCTTCACGGCCTGCCCGGCGCGCCGCACGAGGCGCGCCTGGAATTCCGGCGGCGCCGCGGCCGCGAGGCGCGCGAAGACCAGCCAGTACTCTTCCGGCCGGAACGCCTCGATCTCGGCCTCGCGGTCGCAGATGAGCTTGAGCGCCACCGACTGCACGCGGCCGGCGCTCAACCCCCGGCGCACCTTGTCCCAGAGCAGCGGGCTGATCTGGTAGCCCACCAGGCGGTCCAGCACGCGCCGGGCCTGCTGCGCGTCGACCATCCGCTGGTCGATCTCACCCGGGTGGTGCAGCGCCTCGAGCACCGCTTTGCGGGTGATCTCGTTGAACATCAGGCGGCGGATCTTCCGCTTCTCGGCGCCCTTCAGGCTCCGGAGCTCCTGGGCGAGGTGCCAGCCGATCGCCTCGCCCTCGCGATCCGGGTCGGTCGCGACATAGATCTCCGAGACGCGCTCGGCCTCGGCCTTGAGCTGCTTCAGGATCTTCTTGCGGCCCGGGATGACCTCGTAGCTGGGCACGAAGCCCTCCTCGATGTCCACACCCAGGCGGCTCTTCGGGAGGTCGCGGATGTGTCCCATCGACGCGACCACCTTGAAGTCTTTCCCGAGATACTTGTTGATCGTCTTCGCCTTGGCTGGCGATTCGACGACCACGAGTGCCTTCGCCATCTTCCCTCGACGTCGATCGCGGTGCGAGTCTCTACGTTACCACTCTTCCCGCCGCGAGCAGGAACCGCCCGCCCGCGGTGCGGGCCACGGCCCCGCGGAGCTCGAGCTCGAGCAGGCGCGCGAGCAGCGCGCTCGCGTCCAGCCCGGTGCGCTCCGCCAGCCCGTCGACATCGTACGCCTCGCCTCCGGCCAGCGCAGCCAGCACCGGGTCCGCAGGCGCCGGCGGGACCGAGGCCGGCGGCCCCCCGGCCGCCCCCGCGGCGGTCACCCGGAGCTCCTCCAAAATATCGTCCACTCCCTCGACCAGCTTCGCGCCGTCCCGGATGAGCGCGTGCGCGCCGCGGTTGCGCCCTCCGAGAATGCCCCCTGGGACCGCCATCACCTCGCGGCCCTGTTCGAGCGCGCAGCGCGCCGTGATGAGCGAACCGCTGCGCTCCGACGCCTCGACCACCACGGTGGCGAGCGCCAGGCCGCTGATGACCCGGTTCCGGCGGGGAAAATGCCCGGGCCGCGGCGGCGCGCCCGGCGGCCACTCGCTCACCACCGCGCCGTGCTC
>CAYZKQ010000213.1:0-5211 GCA_964478975.1 uncultured Vicinamibacterales bacterium
TGCGGCGCGAGGCCGAGGCCGAGCTCGTCTACCCGGCCGACCTTCCGGAGGCGGACGCCTGGGCGCGGCTCCGCGCCGCGCTCGCGCGCGACCGCGACCGCCACCGCGTGTGGATGGCCGTCGACGGCCTGCTCACGGCGATCACGGGGCCGCTGCTCGTGTTCGTGCCCGGCCCGAACGTGGTCGCGTACTCCTTCCTGTTCCGCTTCGTCGGGCACTACCTAGCGTGGCGCGGGGCGCGGCGCGGCCTCGACGGGGTGCGGTGGCGGGCCCAGCCGAATCCGTGGCTCGCCGAGCTCCGCGCGGCGCTCGCGCTGCCCGCGCCGGCGCGCGACCGCCGGACGCGCGAGCTGGCCGCCCACTTGCACCTGCCGCATCTGGCGACGTTCGTTCGCCGGACCGCGGGACGCTGAATCTTGCTATACTCCGGACGTTGAAGCTGCGCGAGCTCGCGGATCGTCTCGGCTGTCGGCTCGAAGGGGACGGCGACCTCGAGGTCGTGCGCATCGCCAGTCTCGACGAGGCCGGGCCGGACGCGGTGAGCTTCTTCGTCAATCCCCGCTATCTCGGGGCGCTGCGCCGCACGCGCGCCGGTGCCGTCATCCTCGGCGACGACGCCCCGGCGGCCCCGTGTGCGATGCTGCGGTCGCCCCAGCCGTACCTCGCGTTCGCCGAGGCGGTGGCCCTGTTCAGCGAGCAGGTCCGCCCGGCGCCCGGGGTCGACCTCCACGCCGTCGTGGCGCCCGACGCGACGCTCGGCCCCGACGTGGCCATCGGGCCGTTCTGCTGGGTGGGGGCCGGCGCGTCGATCGGGCCGCGCACGGTCGTGTATCCCTTCGTGGCCATCGGGCCCGGCGCGCGGGTCGGCGCCGACTGCGTCCTGCACTCCCACGTCGCGATCCGCGAGCGCGTCGTCCTCGGCGACCGCGTCATTGTCCAGAACGGCGCGGTCATCGGGAGCGACGGGTACGGCTTCGCCAAGCGCCCCGACGGCACGCACCAGAAGATCCCCCAGGTCGGCGGCGTCGTGATCGAAGACGACGTGGAGATCGGCGCGAACACCACGATCGATCGGCCGGCCGTCGGCGAGACCCGCGTGGGCGCCGGGAGCAAGATCGACAACCTCGTGCAGATCGCCCACGGCGTGCGCCTCGGGCGCAACGTGTTGCTCGCGGCGCAGGTGGGCATCGCGGGCAGCACCGTGGTGGAAGACGACGTCGTGCTCGCGGGGCAGGTGGGCGTCGCGGGGCACCTGCGGATCGGCCGGGGCGCCGCGGCCACGGCCCAGACGGGCATTCCCAACGATGTGCCCGCCGGCGCGCTCGTGTCGGGCTATCCGGCGATCCCGAACCGGGACTGGCTGAAAGCCTCCGCCCTCGTGAAGCGGTTGCCGGAGCTCAAGAAGCAGGTCGCCGAGCTGGAAGCCCGCGTGGCGGCGCTCGAAGCGCGTCTGGGCGGCGCGCGCGGGGAGGCGGACCGGTGAGGTCGATTCGCCGCTGGCGCCGCGTCGGCCTCGCGGTCCTCGCGCCGCTCGCGGCGGCGGCGGCGGCCGCGGCCCAGCCTGTGGCCCTGACCCCGGAGGCCCCGAGCGGGGCGCAGGGCCTCTTGCCCCGCTACCGCTTCTATCTGAGCGCCGACGCCCTGCAGAACGGCGATGCGCGGTTCGATTGGGACGCGGATTTCGGAGGCGACCTGGACCTGGTCGACTACGGCCGCGGGCGGGTCACGGCGCTCGCGAATTTCGAGACGGTCCTCGGCGACCAGTTCCGGGAGTTCGACCCGAACCAGGGCAACTACACGCTCGATCTCTCCGCCTCGCTCCGCAGCGGACCGGCGGAGATCGCGTTCGTGTTCCATCACCTCTCGCGTCACCTCAGTGACCGCGCCAAGTCGTTCCCGATCGACTGGAACATGGTCGGCGTGCGGTCGTCGTTCGAGTGGGCGCGGGCCGCCACGCGCGTCCAGTTCGATGCGCGCACCTTGTGGACGATCCGGCGCTCCTTCGTCGACTATCGCGCGGAAATCGGCGCCGGGGCGCGGGCGCGCCGGACGGTGTCGCGGCGCGTGAGCCTGGTGGCGGCCGGCGACCTCTACGGGCTGCTGGTCGACCGCAGCCGCTTCGGCCGCGGCCATCAAGCCGGCGGCCGGGTCGAAGCGGGCGTGCGCGTGACCGGGTCGAAGGGCGCGGTCGAGCTGTTCGCGGGCGTCGAGCGCCGCGTCGACGCGGACCCCGCCGATCCCCGCCCGCGGTCGTGGGGCGTCATCGGCTTCCGCCTGCTCAGCCTCTAGTGCCATAATCGAGGGCGCATGCGATCGCCAATGGGCCGGAGCGCGGCGGGGCTGCTGGCGGCGTCGCTCCTCGTCTGGCTCGTGCGGGTCGACGCCGCGACGCGGCCGCCCCGCCTCAACTACACGTTGAAGGTCCTCCCGAACGGCCTCACGGTCGTGCTGCTCGAGGACCACTCGACGCCCATCGTGCACGTGGAGCTCTGGTACCACGTGGGCTCGAAGGACGAGCGCCCCGGGCGCACCGGCTTCGCGCACCTGTTCGAGCACATGATGTTCCAGGGGTCGAAGAACGTGGAGCCCGAGCAGCACCCGGCGCTCATCGCGAGCGTCGGGGGGCAGAGCAACGCCTACACGACCGAGGACGTGACGGTCTACTGGGAGACCCTCCCGGCGCAGTACCTGCCCCTGGCCCTCTGGCTCGAGGCCGACCGGATGGCGTCGCTGCGCATCGACCAGCGCACCTTCGAACGCGAGCGGGAAGTCGTCAAAGAGGAGCGGCGGATGCGCGTCGAGAACCAGCCGTACGGCCGGCTGACCGAGATCCTCTACGACCGCGCGTTCACGGTCCACCCGTACAAGCACCCGACGATCGGGAGCATGGCAGACCTGGAAGCCGCGTCCCTCGACGATGTCCGGGATTTTTACCGGACGTACTACGTGCCGAACAACGCGTGCCTGGCGCTCGTGGGCGATTTCGACACGGCGGAGGCGCTGGCGCTCGTGGAGCGCTACCTCGGGCGGGTGCCGCCCTCGGCGCGGCCGGTGCCGCCGGACATTCCGGCCGAGCCGCCGTCGACGCGGGAGCGGCGCTTCACGGTGGAGGAGAACTGGCCGCTGCCGGCCGTCGTGGTCGCCTACCACATCACCTACGACGGGCATCCGGACTCGTATCCGCTCCACATCGCCTCTAAGGTGCTCTCCGACGGGCAGAGCTCGCGCATCTATCAGAAGCTCGTGTACGAGAGCCGGATCGCCGTGGCGGCCTTTGGCCAGGGCAACATCGTGGAACACCCGAACCTGTTTTACGCGGTGGCGGTCGTGCAGCCCGGCCGGACGCCCGAGGAAGCCGAACGCGCCATCGTGGCGGAGTTCGAGCGCTTGAAGGCGGAGCCGATTTCTGCTGAAGAGCTCCAGCGCACGAAGAACCAGTTCGCGCGCGACTACATCCTGATGCGCGAGACCAACCGCGGCAAGGCCGCGCAGTTGGCGCACGCGGTCGTGATCCACAAGGGCGACATCACAACGGCGGACGGCGAGTTCGACATTTTCGCGAACATCACGGCCGCCGACGTGCAGCGGGTCGCCCGCACGTACTTCACGCCGGAGAACCGGGTCGTCCTGACCGTGGTCCCGAAAGCGACGGGCGCGGGGCGCGGGGCGCCCCGGGAGGGCGCGCGGTGAGCTGGCGCGCCGCGCGGGTCCTTCGCCCGCTCCTGGTCGCGGCGCTCCTCGGCGGGCTCGCGGGCCCAGCCGGCGCGCAGGTGCGCGACTGGCCGCGGGAGCGGCCGCCGGCCCCCTTGCCGGCGCCCGAGGTGCGCTTTCCACCCTACGCCGTGAAGGCGCTCGACAACGGCCTGCGCGTTGTCGCAGTCCCGCACCACGAGCAGCCGGCCGTCAGCCTGCGCCTGATCATCGGGGCGGGGGCGGCCTACGACCCGCCGGGCAAACCGGGGGTGGCCAACCTGGTCGCCTCGCTCCTCGACCAGGGGACCACGACGCGGAGCGCGCGCGAGATCGCGCGGACCATCGACGACATCGGCGGCGTGCTGGCGACGGGCGCGGGCACCGACCTCGTCTTCGTCAACGCCGTCGTGATGAAGGACAGCTTCGACCTCGTGCTGGACCTGGTCGCCGACGTGGCGCGCCATCCCGCCTTCGCTCCTGAGGAGATCGAGCGCCAGCGCCAGCAGGTGCTCTCCACGCTGAAGGTGAGCTACGAGGATCCCGACTACCTGGCGGACGTCGTGTTCGATCGCCTGGTCTACGGCTTCCATCCGTACGGCCGCCCGGCCGCCGGTACGCCGGACTCCGTGACCCGGATCACCCGCGACGACCTCGTGACCTTCCACGCGCGGTACTTCGCGCCGAACAACGCCATCCTCGCCGTCGTGGGTGACGTGACCGTCGACCAGGCGTTCGCCGGCGCCGCCCGCGCCTTCGGGTCCTGGCCGCGGCGGGAGGTCGCGCCGCCTCAGCCCGGCGAGCCGCCCCCGCCGACCCGGCGGGTCGTCGTGATCGACCGGCCCGGCGCCGTCCAGACGGAAATCCGCGTCGGCCACATCGGGCTGCCCCGCAAGCACCCGGATTACCTGGCGCTGAACATGGCCACGCGCGTCCTCGGCGGCGAAGGCGCGAACCGCCTGCAGCGGGTGCTCCGGTCCGAGCGCGGCCTGACCTACGGCGCCTCGGCCGAGCTCGAGGCGCTGAAGCAGGCCGGCGACCTGGTGGCGGAAACCGACACGCGGTCGGCCGCGACGGGCGAGTCGCTGCGCGTCGTGGTCGACGAGTTCTGGCGCTTGCGGCGCGAGCGCGTCAACCGGAGCGAGCTGCAGAGCGCGCAAGACTATCTGGCCGGGAGCTTCCCGCTCACGATCGAGACGCCCAGCGCCATCGCCCTCCAGGTGCTCAACGCCCTCTTCTACGACCTGGACCTGGCGGAACTCGAGACGTTCCCCGAGCGCGTCCGCGCCATCACGCCCGGCGACATCCAACGGGTCGCCGAGCAATACTTGCGGCCGGACCGCCTGTCGATCGTGCTCGTGGGCGACGCCGAGGCGTTCGCCAGGCAGCTTCGCGAGGTGGGGTTCGACACCTTCGAACGGATTCCCCTGGCCGAGCTGGACCTCGACGCGCCGGACCTGCGGCGGCGCCCGGCGGCCGCCGGGGTGCGCGTGCGGCCGGCCGCGTACGTCGGGTGGCGGT
>CAYZKQ010000214.1:0-5199 GCA_964478975.1 uncultured Vicinamibacterales bacterium
GGCCCCCTGCCAACGCCTGGGACCCCCCCCACGGACGCTCACGGGATCTCGATTCTGGTGGGATCCTTCCCGACGCGCGCCGACGCCGCCGGGGCCGCCGACCGGCTCGGCGGCGCCGGCTACCCGATCCGCGAAATCGTCGAGCCGCGCGGCCGCCTCGGCTACCAGCTCCTCATCGGGCCGTACGCGGACCCCGCCCGCGCGCGCGAAGACGCCGCCCGCCTCGCAGGCGACGCGAGCTTCACGGAGGTCACCCTCGTGATCGAACCGGTCCTCCGCCGCTGAGCCGGGGGCGGCCGTGTTCAGCCGCGCCCGCGCTTCCGCACCGGTGCCGCGTTCCTGGCGGCCTTGACCGCCACGACCTTGGCGGGCTTCTTCTTCCCGGCGCTCACGCGGTCCAGGCTTTGCCGCAGCGCCTCCATCAGGTCGACCACCTTCGGCGGCGCCGCCTCCTCCCGCTCGACGATCTCCTGGCCGGCGATCTTCGCGTCGATGAGGCGCCGGAGCTCCGCCTGGTACTCGTCGCGGAAGCCCGACAGGTCGAGCGGGCCTTCGAAGCTCTGGATCACCTGCCGCGCCAGCTTGAGCTCCTCCGGCTTGACCTTCTCCCCCACCTCGCGCAGCTCCTCGATCGCCTCCAGGCTCCGCACCTCGGCGGCGTGCCGCAGCGTGTACATGACCAGCCCCTTGCCGCGCGGCGCGATGGCGACGAGGTACTCGCGCCCGTAGAGCGCGAGCTTCCCGATGCCCGCCTTCCCCTGCATCCCCTCGCGCATCACGGCGAACGCCTCGGCCGCCACCGCGCCGTCCGGGGCGAGATAGTACGGGCGCTCGAGATACAGGGGATCGATCGCCGCCTGGTCGGTGAACTGCACCAGGTTGATGACCCGCGTCGACTCGGTGCGCACCTTCGCCAGCTCCTCGTCCGTGAGGACGACGAAGCGCCCCTTCTCGAACTCGTAGCCCTTGACGAGGTCCGAAGACGAGACCTCGACCTCGCACGTCGGGCACCAGCGCTTCTGCTGGATGCGGGTCTGGCAGGAGCGGTGGAGCTGGTTGAACGCGATCGTCGCCGCCGAGTCGGTCGCGGGGAACACGCGCACCGGGATCGTCACCAGGCTGATCCGCAGGTAGCCCTTCCAGGTCGGGCGCAACGCCATGAGCGGCCTCCTCGATGTTCCCATTATCGGTCCGGGCGGGGCCGCCCGGCAGTCGCGGCCCGATAGGCGGGACGCGGCGGCTCCGAGAACCGGGGCGCCGCCGCCGCATAGCGCATAGTAGGATGGCGGCATGGCACGCGGCCAGCCCTCCGGCGCCAGGCGCCAACGCGCGGTGGCCGTCCCGGCGCCCGGCTTCGTCCGCCCGATGCTCGCGACGCCGGTCGACCCGTCGGCGATCCCCACCCGGAGCGACCGGCTGGTCTACGAGCGCAAGTACGACGGGATCCGCGCGATCGCGGCGGTCGCGCCCGGCGCCGCGGACCCGGCGGGCCCCGGCGCCGCCGTGACCATCTGGTCGCGCACCGGCGCCGACAAGACCGCGCAGTTTCCCGACGTCGCGGCGGCGCTCGCCGCGCTGGGCCGTGCCACCGGGCAGGTGCTTCTGCTCGACGGCGAGATCGTGGCGCTGGACGAACACGGCCGGCCGGCGGGCTTCGCGCGCCTCCAGCGCCGCCTGCACCTGGCGGGGCCGCGCCGCGTCGCCGAGGCGGCCCGCGCGCAGCCGGTGGCGTTCGTGGCGTTCGACCTGCTGCGCGAGGATCGGGACGACCTTCAGGGGCGACCCTGGACCGCCCGGCGCGCGCGCCTCGAACGGCTCTTCCGCACCTGGCGCCGGCAGGCCCCTCCGCGCGGCGCCGCGCCGCTCCACCTGAGCGAGGCGGTCGCGGGCGATGCGCGCCGGCTCGTCGCCACCGCCGCGCGCGAGGGCTGGGAAGGCCTGATCGTGAAAGACCTCGCCTCGCCCTACGAGGCCGGGCGGCGCAGCTCGAGCTGGCGCAAGCTCAAGGTCCACCGGCGGGACGAATTCGTGGTCGGCGGCTTCACGGAGGGCCGCGGCGCCCGGGCGGCGCTCGGGGCGCTCCTCGTCGGGGTGTGGGAAGCGACCCCCGGCGGCCGGCGACTGCGCTTCGCGGGCGGTGTGGGGACGGGCTTCGACCGCCGCACCCTCGCCCACCTGATCGCGCGCCTGAGGAGGCTCGAGACCCCTCGCTGTCCCTTCAGCGGTCCCGTCACCGCCGCCGGGCGCGTGCATTGGGTGGAGCCGTCGATCGTCATCGAGGTACAGTACGCCGAGTGGACGCCGGACGGCCGCCTGCGCCATCCCGTCTATCTCGGCTGGCGGGACGACAAGACGCCGGCGGACGTCGTTGCGCGGGCGGTCGAGTCCCCGGCGGTGACCGCGCCCGCCGACGCGGCCTCCGAGGAGCCGGCGCGGTGGGCGGCCCTCCTCGACCGCCTGCACGCGCTGGAGGACGCGCGGCGCAACGGCTGGATCGAGCTCCCCGGCGGCCGCCTCTACGTCAGCAACCTGTGGAAGCCGTTCTGGCCGGCGCTCGGGTTGACCAAAGGCGATCTGCTCCGCTATTACGTCGCGGTGTCGCCGTTCATCCTGCCGGCGCTCGCGGATCGCCCGCTCCTGCTGAAGCGCTTTCCCGACGGAGCCGGCGGTCCCGCGTTCTACCAGCAGCGCGTCCTGCAGCCACCGCCGGCGGGCGTGCGCGCCGAGACGCTGCCGGACGGGGCCGACCCGATCCGGGACGCAGGAGGCGCGGAGCCTCCCCGGCGTTTCATCGGCGGTTCCCTCGTGACGCTCCTCTACACCGTCCAGCTCGGCGCCATCTCGCAGGACCCGTGGTTCTCGACCGTCAGGACGCCCCTCGAGCCCGACCAGGCCGCTCTGGACCTCGACCCCGGACCGGAGGCGTCCTGGCAGGCGGTGCTCGACGTCGCGCGCTGGGTACGCGACGAGCTCGCCCGGCTCGAGGTCCCGGCGGTCCCCAAGACCTCGGGGGCGCGCGGGCTGCACATCTATGTGCCGCTTCCGCTGGGCACCTCGTACGAGAGCGCGCGGCTGCTCTGCGAACTGGTCGCGACGCTCGTGGCGGCCAAGCATCCCCGGCACGCCACGGTCGAGCGCGTGGTCGCGCGCCGGCCGCCGGCGGCGGTGTACATCGACTACTTGCAGAACCTCCCGGGCAAGACGCTGGCGGCAGCGTACAGCGCGCGAGCCAGCGCCTACGCGGGCGTCTCGACCCCGCTCGCCTGGCACGAGCTGGACGAGGGCGCCGACCCGCACGCCTTCACGGTGCGGACGAGCCTCGCCCGGTTCCAGCAGATCGGTGACCTCTGGGCGACGCTGCGCGCGGGCCCGCCCGTCGACCTCCAGGCGGTCGTGGCCCGGGGCCTGGAAAGCGGGTGAGTGGACGCCGATGAGGCCGCGTGCGGTGTATGATGCGGTGGCGTGGGCACGAAAGAGAAGCGGCCGCCCGAGGAATCCGCGCGCCTGTTCGGCGTCGGCAAGATCCGCCGGCATCTGTTCGTCTGCGTCGGTCCCGATTGCGTGGACCCGGACGAAGGGGACCGCACGTGGCAATACGTCAAGCGGCGGATGAAGGAGCTCAACATCGCCGGCCCTGACGGGCCGTGTTACCGCACCAAGTGTCTCTGCCTACGCATTTGCAACGAAGGGCCCATCGCCCTCGTGTACCCGGAGGGGACGTGGTACCGGCGCGTGACGCCGGAGAACGCCGAACGCATCATTCAGGAGCATCTCATCGGCGGCCGTCCGGTCGAGGACCTCTGTTTCGCGCGCAATCCGCTCCCCTGGGAGTTGTGATACCGTGATCGGCGCGCGCCCGTAGCTCAGTCTGGATAGAGCGCCGGGCTTCGAACCCGTCGGTCGGGGGTTCAAATCCCTCCGGGCGCGCCACCCTCCGCGCCGCGCGTGTGCTACGATCGACAGGCGACCGGCGCGCGCCCGTAGCTCAGCTGGATAGAGCGTCGGCCTCCGGAGCCGAAGGCCACAGGTTCGAATCCTGTCGGGCGCGCCACCCCGCTGCCAACTTCCTTCCCGCGCGTCGACCGCGCCCGCCCGCGCGGCGCCCCGCGCTTTCTCCGGCGAGGCGCCGGTAGTCGGGTGGGCCCGCCTGTCCGGCGCGGCGGGGCTGGGGCGGTCCGCGGCGCGCCTGCGTACAATGGAGGAGGGGGGCTGGCGCCATGCGGATCGCGGCGGACCATCCGCTCAGTCGCCTCTTCCGGGAGCTGGTCCGTCGTCATTTTGTCCACGGCGTCCAGATTGCGGATCCCCAGATTGCGGCGTACGTGGCGGGCGTCCTGATCGACTTCACGCACACCGACAACCTGTATCGGATCCGCGACGCCCGCGGCCGGCGCCTCGAAGACGTGGCCGAGATGCTGGTCGAGTCGCATCCCCTGCTGGCGGCGCAGTCGTTCGACCGGGAGCGTGCGGTGCGGAAGCACATCGGGGATTTCACGCTGTTCTTCACGGGGCTGTTTCCCGAGGCCGTCGCGTCGTTGCCGCGGCGGCGGCCGCTGTCGGTCGACGCCTTCGTCGACTACGTCAGGGCGGGCAAGGAGTCCTACGCCATCGTGGCCGCCTTCGATGTCGGGGAGTATCGGCACGAGGCGCCGCTGTTCCGGCGCCTGGCGGACCGCTTCGAGGACTGCGTCTTCGGCCTGAATCTCGTCAAGGGCGAGCTCGAGACGATGGCGCGGGAGCCCTATCGGGAGATGCGGCGGACGCTCGGGCTCGAATCGTGAGGCGCGCCGCCGGGTCGAAACGAAAGGAGGCAGCCATGCCGCTGTACGAATTCTCCTGTCGGGACTGCCAGAAGACGTTCGAGGTGCAGGAGTCGATGAGCGAGCACGGCAAGACGCCGGTCAAGTGCCCCGGGTGCGGCAGTACGAACGTCGAGCGCCGGTGGACCAGCGTGTACGCGGTGACGTCGAAGAAGAGCTGAGTGCCCCGGGAGGCGAGCGTGGAGCGCCTGCCCGGCGGTGGTGGTCACCCGCGGTGGGGCACTCATGGTAGAATTTCGTTCGCGCGTGGGCCAGCCGCGCCGCGTGGCCGGTGACGCGGTCCGGCCGGCCCGCGCATCTGTGGGCCGCTAGCTCAATTGGCAGAGCAGCAGACTCTTAATCTGCGGGTTCCAGGTTCGATTCCTGGGCGGCTCACCAC
>CAYZKQ010000215.1:0-5143 GCA_964478975.1 uncultured Vicinamibacterales bacterium
CTGGGTCGCGTACGAGACCACGCGCCCCAGTAGGCCGCCCCGGCCGCGGCCGCCACCAGCGCGAGGACCACGAGCGCGCGCCGGGTCATGAGCCCGCCGCCTCCCCCACGCGCCTCACCGAGAGGTCGCCCTGGAGCGATCCTCGTAAGGCCGGAGATACCAGTCGAAGAACACCCAGGTCCGGTTCCACGAGTCGATCTGCTCGGGGGTGTCCTGGCGCTGGAGCGTCTTGGGGTCGACGCGCCGGCTGAAGGTGTGGCCGCCGCCCGCCGGACCCGGCGGGGGGTCGACGTAGATGCGCGTCTCCGCGAGGTCGGGCTTGCGCGACCGCAGGGCGTCGACGAGCTGCTGGTCCTCGACGAAGTCGACGTCGGTGTCGTTCGTCGCGACGTGCACGAGCAGCGGCACCTTCAGCTTGTCGACGTGGTAGAGCGGCGACCGCTGGATGTAGATGTCGCGCTTCTCGAACGGCAGCCCCTGGATGCGCTTCTGGGTGGAAAAGTCCCACTGATAGCTCGGACCCTTGTAGGAGAGGCGGAACACCAGGTTGGTGACCGGCACGATGGCGGCGGCGGCCTTGTACGGATGCTGGTCGCGGAAGACGTTGAAGAGCGTGATGTAGCCGCCGTGGCTCCAGCCCATAATGCCGATCCGGTCCGGGTCGACGTGCGGGAGCGTCTTCAAGTACTCGGCCGCGCCCAGCACATCGTCGATCTCGTAGCCGCCGTAGTCGATCTCTTTGTGGAACGCTTCGCCGTAGCCGGTGCTGCCGCGGTACTCGGGGGCGATGATGACGTAGCCGCGCTCGACGGCTTCTTTCACGAACGGAAACATCGTGATGCCCCAGTTGCCGTGCACGCCGCCGTGCACCCAGACCATGGCGGCGTGTCCCCGCGGGCCGCGCTTGGCGATCGGCTGGAAGAGATACGCCGGGATGTCCAGGTCGCCCACCGGGCTGCGATAGCTGACCTTGCGGTAGTCGATGACGCCGCGGCAGGCCTCTTCGTAGCGCCGCTCCGTCTCTTTGCGCGCCTCGATGTCGCGCTCGAAGTTGCGCCTGGGGGAATGGTCCTTGGGATCCTTGCTGACATAGAGGAGCCGCGCCCGCTCCGGGTCCATCGGGACCTGCATCCGCGGGCTCTGGACCTGGACCCGCGGCTGCGGCGGCGGCTGAGGCTGGGGCTCCGGGACCGCCTGCGCGGCCGCCCCGACCGCGAGACCGGCGGCGAGCGCGATCACCGCCCCGAGCGGGTTCGACGTCGTGGGAAGGAGCGTCCGGATCATGGGGTCGACCTCCTGATGGCGTGCCGTGCGATCCTATCCTCAGTCGCCCGGCGGAGGGAACTCGACCCGCCGCGCCGACGTCTCCTCCCGAGGCGGCCCGCGGCCCCGAGGACCTCGTGGTGCGATCGATTGTCAGCGTTACCTGCCTGATACTGGCCGGCGCGATCGCGACGGCGCAGGGCCCGCCCGGCCCGGCGGCGCCGCCGAACGCCCTCGACGCGTTCATGGCCCGCGTGCTCGACCGCCGCGAGGTCAACCGCCTGACGCTCACCGATTACGTCCTGGACGAGCTGGAGCGCTTCGAGCTGGTCGGGCCGGGGCGGGTGCCGCTGTATCGGTTCCACCGCGAATTCACCTGGTATGTCCGCGACGGCCTGCACGTCCGCAGCCCGGTGCGCTTCGACGGCGTCGCGATCGGGGAAGACGACCGGCGCCGCTACGAGGAGCGCTGGTTCCGCCGCGAGCAGGAACGGCGGAAGCGGGCGGCTGAGCAGCTGGCTCAAGGCGGGCCGCCGGTGCCGGGCGCCGGCGAACCCGCCGCCGCGCCGGGCGTGGGCCCGGCCATCGAGCCGCGGTTCGTTTCCGAGGCGTACTTCCTCGACTTCAAGTTCGAGCCCGGCCGCTATTACCTCGTCGGGCGGGAGGCGATCGAGGGCCGCGACGTGCTGCGCGTGGAGTACTACCCGGAACGCATGTTCGCGGACGAGGAGCCGCGAAAGACGCAGCGGGGCGCCGAACCGCCGCCGGCGCGCCCCCGCGGCGGGCGCCCGGAGGCGGATCCCCGCGGGCGCGAGCGCGAGCAGCAGATCGAGGCGGAGATCGAGCGGAAGATGAACAGGACCTCGCTCGTGACGCTCTGGATCGACCCGGCCGAGCACCAGATCGTCCGCTACACGTTCGAGAATGTCTGGCTCGATTTCCTGCCGGCGCGCTGGCTCGTCCGCGTGGATGCCCTCGAGGCGTCCATGACGATGGGCCAGCCGTTCGAAGGGGTGTGGCTGCCGAGGGCCATCACGGTTCGCGCCGGCGTGACGCTGGCGACCGGGTCGTACGAGGCCGTCTACACCCGCACGTTCAGCCACTACCGCCGCGCGGACGTCACTTCGAAGATTCGCGTGATCAAGGAGTCGCAGCACCCGTGAGGCGGTCGCTGCTGGGGGCGCTGCTGTCGGGATTCCTCGGTGCGCTCGTGCGTCCCGCCGGGGCCGCGCCGGCGGCGGCCGCACCGCCGGGCGCGGGTCGGGCAGAAGGCCAGCCGGCGGTCGAGATCGTCAGCGAGATCCGGGTCCACGGGAACGTGACGGTGCCGGACGAAGAGGTCGTGCGCCTCGCGGGCGTCGCCGTCGGGGACCGCCTCGACCCCGACGGCTTGGCGGCGATCGAAGCGCGGCTGCGTGCCAGCGGCAAGTTCGACACGGTCGAGGTGCGGAAGCGCTACCGGTCGCTCGACATGACCGCGGTCGCGCTCGTTCTGCTCGTCCACGAGCGCGCCGTGCCGGCCGGCGCGCCGGTCGTGGTCCGGCCCTGGCTGCGGCTCGCGCGCCAGTCGATGTTCCTTCCGATCCTTGGCTACGAGGAAGGGTACGGGTTCACCTACGGCGGGCGCGTGACGGTGGTCGATGGGCTCGGCCTGGGCGAGCGGGTGTCGGTGCCGCTCACCTGGGGCGGCGAGAAACAGGCGGCCGTCGAGGTCGACCGGACGTTCGGCGGCGGTCCCGTGGCGCGCCTCTTCGGGCGCGCGAGGGTCTCGGTGCGCCGGCATCCGCACTACCACGTCGATGAGCGGCGCGCCGAGCTCGGGGCGCGCGTCGAACAGGTGGTCGCCACGCGCGTGCGCACCGGGGTCGAGGTGGGCCGGGCGTCGGTCCGGTTCGGGCCGGCTGAACGAGGGCACTGGACGATCGGGGTCGACGCGACGCTCGACACTCGCGGCGATCCCGCGTTTCCGGGCCACGCCGTCGTCCTGGAAGCGGGCTGGCGGTCGCTGCGGCTCGACGGCGCGCGGGCGCCCGTCACCCAGGTCCGCGCCGAGGCGCGCGGTTATCTGCGGGTGGTGGGCCAGTCGGTCCTGGCCGTGCGCGCGCGGTTCGACGGAGCGGACCGCGCCTTGCCGCCTTACGAGCAGTGGCTGCTCGGTGGCGCGGGCACCCTGCGCGGGCACCGGGTGGGAGAGCTCGTCGGCGACCGCCGCGCAGCCTCGTCGGTGGAGCTGCGGATCCCGGTGGATTCGCCGGTCGGCACCGGTCGGGCGGGTTTCGTCGTGTTCTACGATGCCGGGAAAGTGTGGGCGGCGGGCGAGCCCTTCCGCGCCGTCCGGTGGCGGCAGGGCGCCGGGGTCGGCGTGTTCGTTCTCGCCCCATTCTTCAGGCTCGGGCTCGATGTCGCGGCCAATCTCGACGGTGGCGGCGGCCGCGCCCACCTCGCGTTCGGGTTGCGGTTCTAGCGACGCTCGTGCGACGGCCGCCGCGCTCGGCTCCGCTTTGGGGAGCCAGAGCGGCCGTTCACGGGCCGCCGATCTGTGGACGTGGGGGGCCTTCTACGGGCCGCCGATCTGCGTCCGCCGGTACGTGGGGCGGCCCTTCGCGGGCCGCCGACCTGCGTCCGCCGGTACGTAGGGCGGCCCTTTACGGGCCGCCGATCGGTCACGTAGCGCGGCCCTTTTTCAGGGCCGCCGCGGGGATGGGTCGCCGGGGCTGAAAGCCCCCGCGTGGCTCCCGCGAGCAGGAGGCCCGGGCCCGTCCGGTCGAGGGCCTTACCTCTCGATCGCGATGAGTTCGATGTCGAAGACGAGCATGCCGCGGGGCCGGTTGCCCTCCGGGTTGTCCCCGTAGGCGAGGCGGCTCGGGATCCAGAACCGTGTTTTTTCGCCTTCGACCATGAGCTGGACGCCCTCGGTCCAACCCTGGATGACCTGGTCGAGGGCGAAGGTCGCCGGCTGGCCGCGCTGGACGGAGCTGTCGAAGAGCTTGCCGTCGGTCGTCCAGCCCGAGTAGTGGACCGTGACGCGGCTCGACGCCGACGGGTGCTTCGTGCCCGTGCCGGGCCTGAGCACTTTGTAGGCGAGGCCCGAGCGCGTGCGCTTGGCGTCGGCGGGCGGCGCGGCGACGTCGGGCGGCGGCGCGGTCGGCGACGGCTCGATCTTCACGAGCTCGATGTCGAACACGACCATGCCCTTGGGCTTGCCGGCGGCGCCCTTGAAGGCGAGTTCTTCGGGGACCCACAGGCGGCGCTTCTCGCCTTCGACCATGAGCTGCACGCCCTCGCTCCAGCCGGGGAGCACGTTGTTCAGGGGGAAGCGCGACGGCCGGTTGTTGCGGAGCACCGAGCTATCGAAACAGACGCCGTCGGTCGTCCAGCCCGAGTAGAGCACGGTCACGATGTCGGTCGGTCCCGGACGCGTCGTCCCGGAGCCGGGCTGCAGGACCTTCGAGTACAGCCCCGAGGCGGTTTTCTCGGCGTCTGGGGGCGGCGCGGCGACGTCCGGCGGGGCCGGTGGGGGCTGCGGGCGCGCGGGCGCCTGGGCGGCCTGCCCCGATGCCGGGATCGTCCCGGCCCCGAGGGCCAGGCCCACAAGAACCGCGATGACGGAGAGACGAGAACGTGCCATCATAGCCCCGTATCATGCCTTGCGGCGCGCGCCCGGCGCAAGCTAAAAGTTGCGGCGCATGACTCTACCGCGCGAGGTGCTTCGCTCCGCGCTCGCGTCGCCGGCCTCGGCTGACGCCGGCGCCGTGGAGGCGGCCGTCGACACGCTGGCGGCGTCGGGGGATCCCGCGGATCGGTCGGCGCTCGTCGCGTTTCTCGCGGCCGCCGTCGACGCGGTGCAGCGCGCGGCGACGCCCCGCGCCCTCGAGCGCTG
>CAYZKQ010000216.1:0-5099 GCA_964478975.1 uncultured Vicinamibacterales bacterium
ACCGCGGCCGGCGCCGGGCGGCTCCGGTGTCGGCGTGCTGGTGGCTTTGAGCCGGCCGGCCGGCGCGCGGGTGCTCGTCGACGGTCGCGCGGTCGGCCGGACGCCCCTCACGCTGACGGGCGTGGCGGCGGGTCGCCACACGGTGCGATTCGAGCTGGACGGCTATCGCGTGTGGGCGACGGAGGTCGTCGTGACCGCCGGGCGCGAGACGCGGGTCGCGGGGTCGCTCGAGCGGGGACGGAACCGATGAGGGCGGTACTGGCGCTGGAAAACGGGATGTGGTTCGGCGGCGAGGCGGTGGGCGCCGAGGGGGAGACCTGCGGGGAGGTCGTCTTCAACACGGGGATGACCGGCTACCAGGAGATCCTGACCGACCCGTCGTACGCCGGGCAGATCGTGACCATGACGGCGCCGCAGATCGGCAACTACGGGGTGACCGACGGCGATGTGGAATCGCGGGCGCCGCAGGTGGCGGGCTTCATCGTGCGGGAGCAATCCCCGATCGCGAGCAACTGGCGCGCCGGGGGCACCCTGCGCGATTACCTGGTGCGCCACCGCATCGTGGCGATCGCGGGGGTCGACACGCGGGCGCTGACGCGGGTGTTGCGGTCCGCCGGGGTCATGCGCGGCGCGATCGTCACCGGGGCGGTCGACCCCGGGGAGGTGGTCGAGCGGGCGCGCCGCGCCCCGCGGATGGAGGGCGCCGACCTGGTGCGCGGCGTGACGTGCCCGGCGCCGTTCGACTGGCAGCCGCCGCCGGCCGACGAGTTTCTGCTGCCCCCGGCCCGGACGGTGGGCCGGCCGCTCCGGGTGGCCGCCTATGACTTCGGGATGAAGTGGAACATTCTGCGGCGGCTCGCCGCCCACGGCTGCACGATCCGCGTGTTTCCCGCCACCGCGCCCGCGAGCGAGCTGTGCGCGTTCGAGCCCGACGGGATCTTCCTGAGCAACGGGCCGGGCGATCCCGCGGCCCTGCCCTATGCGGTGGCCAACGTGCGGGAACTCCTCGCGCGTGACCTGCCGATCTTCGGGATCTGTTTGGGGCACCAGCTCCTGGCGCTCGCGCTGGGTGGGCGGACCTACAAGCTCAAGTTCGGGCACCGGGGCCTCAACCACCCGGTCAAGCGGCTGGAGACCGGGCAGGTGGAAATCACGTCCCAGAACCACGGGTTCGCGGTGGCGCCGGACTCGCTGCCGCCGGAGGTGGAGGTCACGCACGTCAACCTGTACGACGGGACCATCGAGGGGCTCCGGCACCGGTCGAAGCCGATCTTCTGCGTCCAGTACCATCCGGAAGCGTCGCCCGGACCCCACGACGCCGACTATCTGTTCCAGTTGTTCCTGGATGCCATGGAGGCACCCCGCGCCTGACCCATGCCGCGCCGTCAAGACATCCGCCGCGTGCTCGTCATCGGGTCCGGTCCGATTGTGATCGGCCAGGCCTGCGAGTTCGACTATTCGGGGACGCAGGCGTGCAAAGCGCTGCGGGCCGAAGGGCTCGAGGTCGTGCTGGTCAACAGCAACCCGGCCACCATCATGACGGACCCGGAGTTCGCCGACCGCACCTACATCGAGCCCCTGACGCCCGAGATGGTGGCGAGGGTCATCGAGCGGGAGCGGCCCGATGCCCTGCTGCCGACCGTGGGCGGGCAGACCGCCCTGAATCTCGCGGTGGCGCTCGCGCGCGACGGCACGCTGGCGCGCTACGGGGTGCGGCTCATCGGGGCGTCGGTCGAGGCGATCGAGGTCGCCGAGGACCGCTTGAAGTTCCGCGACGCGATGCGTTCGGCGGGGCTCGAGGTGCCCGAGAGCGGCTACGCGCGCTCGCTGGACGAGGCCGTGCGCCTCGCGGACCTCATCGGCTATCCCGTCATCGTCCGGCCGTCGTTCACCCTCGGCGGCATCGGCGGGGGAATCGCCTACAACGTGGAGGAGCTGCGGGACGTCGCGCAGCGCGGGTTGGACCAGAGCCCGGTCCACGAGATCCTCGTCGAGGAGTCGGTCATCGGGTGGAAAGAGTTCGAGCTGGAGGTGATGCGCGACCGGGCGGACAATTTCGTCGTGATCTGCTCGATCGAGAACGTCGACCCGATGGGGATCCACACGGGCGACAGCATCACGGTCGCCCCGGCGCTCACCCTGACCGACAAGGAGTACCAGCGGATGCGCGACGCCGCGCGGCGGGTCATCCGGCGCGTGGGCGTCGAGACCGGCGGGTCCAACATCCAGTTCGCCGTGCACCCCGAGACGGGCCGGATGCTCGTGATCGAAATGAACCCGCGCGTCTCGCGGTCGTCGGCGCTCGCCTCGAAGGCGACCGGGTTCCCCATCGCCAAGATCGCCGCGAAGCTGGCGCTCGGCTACACCCTCGACGAGATTCCCAACGACATCACGCGCCTGACCCCGGCGTCCTTCGAGCCGACCATCGATTACATCGTGGTCAAGGTGCCGCGGTGGGCCTTCGAGAAATTCCCCCAGGCCGACTGCGCCCTGACGACGCAGATGAAGTCGGTGGGGGAGGTGATGGCCATCGGCCGGACTTTCAAGGAGGCCTTCCTGAAAGCGTTCCGCTCGCTCGAGCTGGGCCGGAGCGGGCGGGTGTTCGCCCAGGAACCCGACCCCGTCGAGCAGGCCCGCGGCCTCGGGCCGGTCGAGGACGAGGAAGACGAGCAGATGCTGCAGCGGGCGCTCGCCGTGCCCACGCACCGGCGCATGTGGGCCGTCTTCCGCGCGTTCGACCGCGGGTGGTCCGTCGAGCGCGTCCACGAGTTGACGCGCATCGACCCGTGGTTCCTCACCGAGTTCCAGCAGCTCGTCGACCTCGCGCGGCAGGCCCGCCTGGTCGGCTTCCGCGAGCTCTCCGACGACCTGTTGCGCACGCTCAAGCGCGCCGGGTTCGGCGACGAGGAGCTGGCCGGCGTGCTCGGGGTGTCCGAAGCGGAGGTGCGCGCGCGGCGGCTCGAGGCCGACCTGCATCCGGCCTACAAGCGCATCGATACGTGCGCGGCGGAGTTCGAGTCCTACACGCCGTACCTCTACGGCACCTACGAGCGGGAGTGCGAGGCCGCGCCGACCGGCCGCCCGAAGGTCATCATCCTCGGGAGCGGGCCCAACCGCATCGGCCAGGGGCTCGAGTTCGACTACTGTTGCTGCCACGCGGCCTTCGCGTTGCGCGAGGAAGGGTTCGAGACCGTCATGGTCAATTGCAACCCGGAAACGGTCTCGACCGACTACGATACGGTCGACCGGCTGTACTTCGAGCCCCTCACCTTCGAGGACGTCTCGGCCATCGTGGCGCGCGAGGCGAGCGCCGGCGGCGAGGTGGCGTGCGTCGTGCAGTACGGCGGCCAGACCCCGCTCAAGCTCGCGCTGCCCCTCCAGCGCGCGGGCGTGAAGATTCTGGGCACGTCGCCGGACTCGATCGACCTCGCCGAGGATCGCCGGCGCTTCGCGGAGTTGCTCTGGGACCTCGGCATCCCCCAGGCGCCGAGCGGGACCGCGACCTCCCGCGAGGAGGCCCGCGAAGTCGCCGCGCGCATCGGGTACCCCGTCCTCGTCCGGCCGTCCTACGTCCTCGGCGGGCGGGCCATGGCCATCGTCTACGACGCCGCGGCGCTCGACCGGTACATGACGAGCGCCGTGGCGGCGTCGCCGGAACACCCCGTGCTCATCGACCGCTTCCTCGAAGACGCCATCGAACTCGACGTGGACGCCGTCGCCGACGCGACGGGCGCGGTCGTGATCGGCGGCATCATGGAGCACATCGAGGAAGCCGGCATCCATTCCGGCGACAGCTCCTGCGTCGTGCCGCCCTACATCGTCTCCGACCGCCACCTCGCGGTCGTCCGCGACTTCACCCGGCGGATCGCCAGGGCCCTGCAGGTCGTGGGCTTGATGAACGTGCAATTCGCCATCAAGGACGACGTCGTCTACGTCCTGGAGGTGAACCCGCGGGCCTCCCGCACGGTGCCGTACCTGTCGAAGGCGACCGGCGTGCCCCTCGCCAAAGTCGCCGCGCGGGTCATGGTGGGGCGAACGCTGGCGGAGCTCGGCCTCGTCGACGACCTCGAGGTCGCCGGCGTGTTCGTCAAGACGCCGGTGTTCCCGTTCGTGCGCTTCCCCGGGGTCGATACGCTGCTCGGGCCCGAGATGAAATCGACCGGCGAGGTCATGGGTGGCGCCGCGTCGTTCGGAACCGCGTACGCGAAGGCCCAGATCGGCGCCGGCCTGCGGCTCCCGGTGCGGGGCGCCGCCTTCGTGAGCGTCAACAACCACGACAAGCCGTCGGTCGTCCCGATCGCCCGGAGCCTGCGCCAACTGGGATTCGACCTGCTCGCGACGCGGGGGACCGCCGCGTACCTGCGCGCCCACGGCCTGGAGGCCGAGGTGGTCTACAAGATCAACGAGGGGCGCCCCCACGTGGGGGACGCCGTGCTCAACGGCAAGGTCGACCTCATCATCAACACCCCGCTCGGCCGCGAGTCCTTCTTCGACGACACGACCGTCCGGCGCATCGCCATGATGCGGGGCGTGCCCTGCATCACGACGTTGACGGGCGCCGCCGCCGCCGTCGAGGCCATCCGCGCCCTGCGCAGCGAGGGGCTGGAGGTGCGGGCGCTGCAGGAGTACCACGCAGAAACCGCGCGCCCCTGACGGCGTGGGATCGCAGAACGTGCGTACTTCGTGCGGCACCCGGCCCGGCCGGCCGGGCCCTTCTGCTCGAGTTCTCTCGCCGGCGTCGCTGATCCGAGCCCCTGGGCGGCGCGCGCGGCCGTGTTGATCGGTTCTTGCAGCCTGCGGGGGCATGCGGCATCCCGCTCTCCTGCCCGGACTCGGCCTGCTCGCCGGCGCCGGTCTGGGGGCGGCGGCGCCGGCCGGCGCCGTCAGCGGCTTTGCCATCGGCCTCGTCGCGGCGTGGACGCTCGCGCTGGCCCTCTACGAGCGGGGGCGGGCGTGGGGCGTCGCCGCCGCGGCCGGATTGGGCTTTCTCATGGCCGGCGCGACCTTCGTCGCCGACGCCCAGGCCCGCCGCACGACACCGCCCCTGCGCCGCGTGCTTCTCTCGGAGGCGGACCTCGTCGGCGGCCGCCGCCCGGTGT
>CAYZKQ010000217.1:0-5089 GCA_964478975.1 uncultured Vicinamibacterales bacterium
TTCCCACCGCCCCTCGCCCCGCGCCCCGACGCGCCGGGCCGGGCCCAGGAGGCGGTCGGGGTCGAAGTAGCCCTCGAGCGCGGCCTGCCCCTTCGCGCACAAGCGGCCGCGCGACAGGGGACACCACGGGTTCCCTTCCAGCTTCACCGGCACCTCGTCCACGAGGCGCACCCGGACGCCGCACGCGGCGGGGCATTCGCGGCAGACACTGGTCGCCCACCGCTCGACGCCCGGGCCCCGGCCGAGCGCGTAGCGCTCGTCGGCGCGCGCGAGCGCGCGGCGACCCCACTCGCCCAGCGTGACGCCGGCGGCGGTCGCCCCGCTCCAGGCGAGAAACTCGCGACGCGTCAGGCGATCGCTCATGGCAGTCCCGACCGCGGCGCTCGAACTCCGGCGCCCGCCGGGGCGGCCGCTGTGACGACCACGGGGCACCGCGCCGGCTCAGCGGTGGCACGCATTGCAGTCCTCGCTCGCCCCCTCGCGGCGGTGACACGACACGCACCCGCTCATGGCGAGCCGCACTGGATTTCTGGGCGGGGGCGTCGTCCGCCGCGCCACGTCGCCGTGACACGAGGCACAGTCGAGGCGGGCCAGGCTCACGTGACGACGGTGCGAGAACCAGGCGTGCTCCGGCAGCCGTGTCACGGGCGTCCAGGGACTCGCGGTCGCCCGGCTGAGCTGCGCCCACGCGCGCGCCTCCACACCGGCCGGCGCCGTCGCGTGGCACGCGGTACAGACAGCCGGCGGCGGCAGCCCCGCGCGCGCGGACGAGTCCACCCCCGCGTGGCACACCGTACAGGCCAGGTCTCCGTGCCGCAGGTGGTTGAAGGTGATCGGCTGCGTCACCGCCGGCGGAGGCCAGACGGCGGCCCACACGAGCGAGAGCCCGACCGCGTAGGCCACCAGCCCGATTGTTCGCATCATCGCCGCGCCGCTGCTCGAACGGCCGGCGCGCCCCGGCGGCCCCTCACGCCGGACCGCCCTTGCCGGCCTCTTTGAGCTTCCGCTCGTAGAGGGCCTTTTTCCGGACCTTCGAATCGTAGGTGACAAACTCGAAGATCCGCTTGCCCTCGTCCGGCGTGATGAAGGACCCCGCCTTCCGCATCATGCGCTTGACGTAGCGCTCCCACTCGTCCTCGAGGGCGAACTCGCAGTTGATGGCGCGCGCCAGGGTGTGGCACTTGCCGCACTTGGCGGCGAAGAGTTTGTACGCCGCCTGCATCTCGGGCGGATACGTCGACACGTCGATCTTGGCCGGCCCTTTGTCGTAGGCGGCGATCCGCGGGTCGAGGGGCGGCTCCTGCGCGCGGGCCGCCAGGAACACGGTGCATCCCCAGGCGGCCAGCGTCACGACGATCGTGGGTGTCGGCTTCATGAACGTCCTCCTCGGGGCGGCCGCCGCGACCTCCGGGTGAGAAGACGCGCGCCCCGGAGCGCGTCTTCTCACCACAGGTAGGTCAGGCGCAGCCACGCCGAATGCGCGGTGTAAGGCCGATAGAGGTAGCCGAGGTACAGGCTTCCGGGGAGGTCGAGGCGGTCGATCGTCGTCGGCCCGAGGGCGAAGTCCTCCACCCGGTAGCGGTCGTACCAGTAGACCAGACCCACCGCGAGTTTCGAGGTCAGGAAATACCGCACGTCCGCCGTCCCGCTCTGCAGCGCGTTCGCCACCGGCGGCAACTGTCCGAAGGCCGCGAGCTGCGGCAGCAGCGGGCCGCCGTAGACGTAGGTGGCCCGCGAGCGGCTCACACTGTAGGCGACGCGCAGGTCTGTCTTCGGCACGAGCTTGACCAGGTCGCAGTTGCCTGTGAACGTGTGAACTCTGTCGGCCGTGTCGAGCGACCAGTCGCGCGTCGGGTCGAGAAACTGCGCCCCCGGGTTGGCCATCCGCGAGCGCTGGAGTGCGGTGTCGCGCTCGAAGCTGTAGGTCGCACCCGCGCTCACCGCCTCGCGCGGAGCCAGGTCGACGCTGACGCTGTACGCGCGGTTCCGGTTGTCCCGCAGGCCGAACCCGCTGTTCTCGTAGTCGTCTCGGCCGCCAGCCACCGACGCCGAGACGCCCAGGGCCGGGACGGGCGTCGCCTGCACGAGCGCCGTGACGCGGGTGCGCGTCCGGTCGGCGATGTCGTAGTGGCGCATCGCGGGCTGCTCGCCCATCTCCTCCAGCGCCTCCTCGTCGAAGCCGGAGCCGCGGCGCGCGGACCGCTCGACGACCGCCCGGACGGTCAGCCACCCGGGACCGGTGGCGTCGGCCGACGCCCGCACCACCTGCTCGACCGTCCGCGCGAAGATCCGGTGGGTCCGGTCGGCCTGCTCGCGCCCGTATCCCACCCTGACGGCGGCGAACGACGCCGGCGTGAACGACGCGTCCAGGTCGACGGCCGCGCGCGTGATGCTGAGCTGTTCCGCCTCGTGCGGTGTCGACAGCCGCTGGTCGAGCAGGACGAAGCCCGTCGACTCGAACGGCGGGGTCCGGTCGTCCAGGTCGTGGTAGCGATACCGCGCCGTGAGCCAGAGGGCCCGGGTCGGCCGGGTGGTGAACACCGAGGTGATCGCGAGGGTCCGGACGGCGGCCTCGGCCGTCGGCCGCTCGAGGGGGGTCTCGGGGATCGTCGTGTTGATGGTGTAGGGCAGGAGCGGTTCGTTCTGGCGCCAGTCGCCGGTGACCACCGTCGCCGTCAGGCGGCTGTGCCCGGGCAGCGCCACCGACCCCATGGTGCTGATGCTGCGGAGCGTGTTGGACGGCCAGAGCGCCATCCGGCCTTGCGATCCCGCCGACCCGGCGGGCAAATCGGTGGCCTTCCACGGGTTGTCCCAGACGAGCGTCTGGACGTGGTTGTCGAACCACTGCGCCGCGTACCCGACGCGCAGCAGGCCGCGGCGGTTGGCCCACTCGACGCCGGCGTCGACGTCGGTCGTGCGGGTATCGATGGGCGCCGGCACCTCGGCGGCGGCGCTGAACCCGAAGGGTCCGCCGAACGGCATCGTGCCGTCGCGCCGGGCGGTCTTCACGTTGACCGTGACGTCGACGTCGCGCGCCGCGCGGTACGCGACCGCGAGGTGCGCCGTGTCGCGGCGCGACTCGAGGTCGAACGGCCGCGCGTCGGCGAGGGCGTCAGCCAGGCGGATCTGGCCCGTCTGGACGCCGCTGCGGATGGCCGGAGTGATGCGCAGCACCCCGGGCGCCTCCGCCGTATACAGGGTCCGCGTGTCGCGACTCATGAAGAGCGGGACCTGGTCCCAGAGAAACGAGAACGTCAGCTTGCCCTTCGCGCGGTATTCCGCGAAATAGCGCTGGTCGCGCCGCCCGGCGTGGTCCGCCCCGGCCTCGAAGAGCCAGTCGCCGCCCGAACGCTCGAACCGGAGGCGCTCGAGAAACGCGCCGCTGCCGAGGTCGCGGAAGCGCTGGTAGCGCGCCTCGTCGCCCGCGACGCTCGTGAGGCGGACGCCGAAGTCGACGGCGGGCGGCGCGAACGCCGTCGCGGCGGCCTGCTGCGCCCGGGCGGGCCCGGCCAGCGAGGCCAGCACCGCCGCCGCCGCGAGAGCCCGGACCGGAATGACAGGTCTGCTCGACATGACCCCTCCCGCGCACGCGCGGCCGCCGGGCGGCGCGCTCGCGCCCGGCGCCGCGCGCACCGCCTCACCGCTGGAAGAACTGGCCCGACGGATGATTCGACCCGTGGATGTTCGAATGACAGTTCACGCAGCCGCGGTTGACGAGCCGGTTGCTGCGGTTGGCGAGCGCCACCTGGTCGTAGACCGTCGAAGGATGCCGCGTGCCGATGTGGCAGCGCTGGCAGAGCATCGGCGGCTTCGCCACCAGCATCCGGTCGTTCGACGCGCCGTGCGGGTCGTGGCACGTAACACAACTCTCCCGCACCGGCGGGTGCTCCCAGAGAAACGGCCCGCGCTTCTCCGCGTGGCAGCTCGTGCAGAACTCGTTCACCGTGGTCCCGGTCCGGAGCAAGCGGACGTTGGGCGAACCGTGCTGGTTGTGGCACGACGAGCACTCCAGCTTGCCCTCGCGCACGGGCATGTGCGCCGTCCGCTGGAGTTTCGCGGCCTTGTCCCGGTGGCACTGCGCGCACACCTCCACGAGGCGCGCGCGCTTGAGCTGGGCCGTCTCGGACTTCGGGGTGTGCACGCTGTGGCACGTGAGGCAGCTCAGGTTGCGCGAGTCGTGCGGGCTGCCGGGCCAGTAGGCGTGTTCCCCGCGGTTGTGGCAGCTCATGCAGAACGCGCTCGCCTCGCGGGGCGCCATCACGAGGAAGTTGCGGAGGGTTCCCTTCGCGCCCGGGTCGTCCACGTGCGCGCGCCCGGGTCCGTGGCACGTCTCGCACCCTTCGGCCGCCGCCGGCGTCCGGGCGTCCCAGACCCGCGCGTGGGGACTCTCCCGATACCCCCGCGCCTGCACCTCGTGGCAGCTCGTACACTCGGCCACCCCGACGTAGCCGGTCTTGGCCGCCGGCGGCCCTTGGTCGCGCGCCGACGCCGCCCCGGACACGGACCACACCGCCGCCACAGCGGTCACGAGCGCCCCCGCCCACCCCACGGCGCGCCTGTCACTGGTCATGATCGTGTCCTCCCCGTCCCCGCGCCTGCCTCCCCGGAAGCCCGCGCCGCCCCGGCGGACCTGCGCCGTCCGCGCCCCGTTCGACACGCTCCGGGGCATTCATCGCCACGAGTCCGCGGCCGATTTCGGATAGAGGCTCATGAGGTAGTCGACCAGGTCACCCACCTCGGCTTCCGTCATGCGCCCACGCCACCCGGGCATGCGGTATGGCGGCCGCGGACCGTTCGGGTCGGCCTTCCCGACGGTCGGCCGCCCGTCGAGAATCACCCGTTCGAGCTCCGCTCGCGTGTACCCCTCGGCGACGTACATCACGGCGGGCACCTTGCCGTCGGTCTCGGCGTTCGGATTCGCGAAGCCGCCGCGGCCGTCGGGGCCGTGGCACAGCGCGCACCCGTAGCGCGCGTAGACGAGACGGCCGCGCGCCTCGGGCGTCGCCGGCGCGTCGGAGGTCGCCGCCCGGATCGCCGACGGGCCGGGCCCGTCGCGCTGCAGCCAGGCCGCCACGAGCCCGGCGGCCCC
>CAYZKQ010000218.1:0-4985 GCA_964478975.1 uncultured Vicinamibacterales bacterium
GAAGAAGACGCGCTGCGCAACCCGGGCACCACCGCAACCCCCCATGATCGCCTCCCTGATGTCCACGCACGGACCCCGTAACCGCGACCCCCGATCGTCGAGCGCGCCGCGCTCGGATGGTCACCCGAGGCCCGAAAAGAAAGACGACGACACCCCGCCGCGCGTGCGGGGCGCAGCCCAGAAGATGTTCAGGAGAGGGGCGGGGCTCGACCGCCGGCTTCGGCCACCACAAGCGGCGGTGAGCAGACCACGCGGGCGGCCGGCGCCGCCCCGGCGGCGGCGAGCGGGCCATCGGTGATCGGACCGGCAACGTGCGCGCCGGCGACCGGCGCCTGCACGCACGCCGTGCAGTGCGTCGTCGACTTGAGGTGGCACCGGATGTCGTGGTGCCCCAGCGCGCCGGCAGTCAGGAGCCCGAGGTACGCGACCAGCACCGCTGGCGCGAACGCAGCGACCCGCCGCCGGAAACCGACGCCCAGGTCTTGCATGGGTGAGCCCCATTATAAGAAGAGGCCCGTTGGAGGACAAGCCGCGGGCCGGTCACCGGCCGCTCCAGTACCGCGACCGGCGGCGGCGGCCGCCCAGCAGGAGGACACCCGCGACGCCTGCGACGAACCCGCCGACGTGCGCCCAGAAGGCGACGCCGCCCATCTGCGCTGTGCCCGCGGTCTGAAGGCCGCCGACGACCTGCCACACGAACCAGAGGCCCAGGAAGTAGACCGCCGGGATCTCCACCAGGCGCACGATGACGACGAGCGGGAGGAGCGTGAGGACGCGCGAGCGGGGAAACAGCACGAAGTACGCACCGAGCACGCCCGCGACCGCCCCGCTGGCCCCCACGATGGGGACCGGCGAGGTCGGTTCGACCGCCACCTGCACCGCGGCCGCCGCCAGGCCGCACGCCAGGTAAAAGGCGAGGAACCGAAAGCGCCCGAGGCGGTCCTCGACGTTGTCGCCGAAGATCCAGAGGTAGAGCATGTTGCCCGCCAGGTGCAGCCAACCGGCGTGGAGAAACATCGACGTCAGGAACGTCTCGGGGCGCCACCGGGCCGGCACCAGCGCGAAGGTTCGCACGAGGCGCTCCAGCTCTCGGGGACCGAGCGAGGCCTGGTGGAACCAGACGAGCGTGTTGATCGCGATGAGGGCGACCGTGACGATCGGCGGCCGCCGCGAGGGAATGACGTCGCGCAGGGGCAGCATCGATCCGCGCTAGCTAGGTCCTCCGGCGAATCTCGCGCGAGACGCGCGCGAGCTCGATCATGAGGCGTTCGAACTCCCGTTGGTAGTCGCTCTCCAGCATCAGCGGCTTGCGCGTCTTGAGTTCTTCGACCTCCGCCTCGATCTCGGCGCGCCGGCGCAGCAGCTCCAGCAGCGCGGGGTCCGCCGCCGGGGGCGCCGGCCGGGCGTCCAGATAGAGCCGCGCCGCCAGCGGACCGTCCGGCCCCGGCGCCCCCGCTTCCTTGCCCACGCCGTCGCCGGTGTCGTCGAGGAGCGCGCGCTCCGTCGCGAGCTGGCCGCGGGCCTCGTAGGCCCGCCGGACCCGGCCGCTCGCCAGGACGAACGCTTCCCACAGCGAGACGCGGCCGTTCTTGTCCAGGTCCGCGGACGGGTCGTCCAGCGCCTGCACGAAGTGTTCGGGAAAGATCGTGCTGAAGCGCTGCGCCGGCGAATCGGTCGCGGTGATCACGACGCGGCGCGGGCCCGCCAGCGCGGCGAGGAACGGGGCGCTCGCTCCCGTGGTATTGACGAAGACGAGGCGGCCGGCGAGGCGCGCGACCAGATCCGCCCACTCGCGGGCCGTCAAATCCGGCCCCACGAGGTTGAACTTCGCGTCGGCGCCGTCGTAGGTGCCGTGTCCGAAGAGCACGACCAGCAGCAGGTCGTCCGCTCCGAGTGTCCGCTCGAGCCGCCCGAACACCTGCCGCACCTGCTCGCGCGTCGCGGGGCCTTCGCCCGGCCCGGGCGCCTCGGCCAAGACGAACACGTGAGGCCTCGGGACGCCGAAGACCCGCACCAGCTTGTCCACCAGCGCCGCGCGCCACGCGGCGAAGCGCATCGCATACGCCGGCCCGCCCGAGGCTCCGCTCACGACGACGGCATACCGCGCCTGGGCCGAGGCGGGCCGCGGCACGAGCGGCGGCACGAGCGCGGCCACGCACGCCGCGACCACCAGGACCCGCGGGCTCATCGCCACCCCCACCGCCGGCGCAGCGTCCACTCGAGACACGCCGCACCCACGATGAGCCCGAACATCCACGGGGTGTGCCACAGCGAGCGCCGAACCGCCACCCGCGCCGGCGCCCGCGCCGCCAGGGCCTCGAGGAGAGCCGGGATCGCCCCGGGCGCCGCCGGGTCGACCACTTCGCCGCCGGTCGCCTCCGCCAAACGGCGGAGCGTCGCGGCGTGCGCCCGGGGGTCGGCGAACTCTTCGTCCGCACCACCGACCAAGGCGACGCGCTCGACCCACCCCAGCCGCTCGCGCCCGCGCCGCGCGTCCACCTCGACCCGCCACAGGCCGGTCACGTCCGGCACCAGCCGCGCCTCGTACCGCCCGAGGCTGTTCTCCGCGGGACGCGCCACCAGCTCGCGCGCCTCGCCCCCCGGTCCTCCCACGCGCACGCGGACGATCGCGTCAGCCACCGGGGCGAAGGCGGCGTCCCGAACCATGACGCTCACGGTGAAGGGCTCGCCGGGGGCCGCTGCGTCCGGCACCCGCACGCTGACCGGCTCGGGTGCGCCCGTGACGAGCCAGCGGACCGCCTGGCGCCAGAACGTGTCATAGAGGCGGTCCCCCGAAGGCCGACCCATCTTCCAGCGCCACGCGGCTTCGCCGGTGAAAACCATGGTCCGGCCCTCCCCGTACCGCTGCACCGCCAGCAGCGGCCGGACCATCCCGGCATCGGCCACCACCTCGGCGAGCACGCTGGCGCCCGGCTTCGGTCCCCCGAGCGCCGCCACCGAGGCGAGCGGGGGCACTTGCGCCCAGGCTCGACGAGTCTCCTCCGCCGTGGCGCCGACGCCGAGCATCGGGTGCGCGAGACCGTCGGCGGTCGGCAGCAGCCGAAATCGACCCGCCTCGGACCGCGCGGCCGCGCGCAACACGGTCCCGGCGCGGTCGGCGAGCTCGAGCGGCAAGAGGTCCTCGACCGGCGTCCGGAGCCAGGACTGGTGTTCGAACGCCCGTCCGCCCAGCAGGAGCCACCCGCCCCCGCGTTCGGCCACGAAGTCCGCCGTCAGGGCGAGCTGAGGGACCGTGAAGACATCCGGCTCCACATTGGCGAACACGACCGCGTCGTAAGCGAACAAGACCTCGCGCGACGCGGGGTAGCCTGCCAGCAAGGCTTCGGCCCGCGACGCGGCGGCCTGCACGTAGTAGGTGTCCGCCCCGCGATCGTTCTGGCCCTTGCGCACGAGGGCGTCCACCTCGAGCCCCGGGTCCTGGTCGAGAGCGCGCTTGAGGAAACTGTGCTCGAAGCCGGGTGCGCCTTCGACCAGCAGGACCCGCCCGCGCCGGCGCGCGGGCTCGACCACCAGGCTCTGCACGTTGTTGGCCAGCGTGATCTCGCCCGGGTCGGCGGCGATCTCGACGCTGTAGACCGCCGGGCGGTCGGGCGGCGGCGAAACGGCGAACACGACGGTGGCCGGCGTGTCCTCGTCGACGGGCCCGGTCGACCGGACCTGCAACACCCGCCCGTTCTCGCGCAACGTCACGGTGACGGGTGCCGGGCCGAATCCGCGGCTCGCCACCGTCGCCGCCAGGTCCGCGGAGGAGCCTCGAAGGGACGTGTCGCCGGCCCGGAGCGAGACGACCTCGCGGTCGCGAATTCCATCCCGGGACCCGACGAGCACCGCGAAGACCGGAACGTCGAGGGCGAGGGCGATCGGATCCGCGCCGGTGAGGCCTCCGTCGGAGACCACCACGATGCCGGCCAGCGGGCGCCCGGCCTCGCGACGCCGCAGGGCGGCCAGCGCACCGGTCAGGTCGCTGCGCCGCGCGCGCGGTTCCAGGGCCGCCAGGGGCGCCTCGGCCAGCGCCTCGCCGAAGCTCAGGACGGGCGTCTCGAAACGGGCGGCGAGCGGCGGGAGCAGCCGCTCGCGCACGACGTCGCGCGCCTGCGCCAGACGCGTCACGCCGCCCTGATCCGCCAGGCCCATGCTGCGCGACACGTCGATCAAGATGGGCACGGCGGCCTCCCACCGCCCGCCCGTCGGGTCGATCCGGACGGGCCCCGCCAGGCAACCGACGAGCAAGACGAGGGTCGCGGCGCGTAGCGCGCGAAGGGTCCAGCGCCGCCACGGGAGCAGCAGCTCGGCGCCTCGACGGTAGGCGAGATGGGCGGCTAGGAGCGCCGCGACCAGCAAGACGGCCAGCACCCAGACCGGCAGCGCAGGCTCGAAGGCGATCCCCACAGCTACTTCTTGGCCAGTGCCCGGAAGTACCGGGCCACCAGATCCCTGTAGGCCTCGGGAACCAGGTCGAGCGCGTCGGCCCGCATGCGGTCCGCACCGAGCCGGCGGGCGATTTCGGCCGAGGTGGCGAACTCGGCCTGCTCGAGCGCCGACACGACGCCCTCGCGGAGGGTGGCCCAGTGGGTGTAGTCCTGTTTGAACGCTTCAGTTCCCGGGGCACCCATCGTGTACTCGTGGGCTTCGGGCGTCGGGCCGCGGCCGCGGCTGTCGCCCCGCCCGCTCATCCGCTCGAGGAGTTCCTGCGCCTCCCGCAACGCTTCGGCGAGCTGGCGCTCGAGCCGCGCCAGCTCGTCTGCGCCCAGCGCCCCGCGGGCCCCGCGGCTCCCTTCGCGGCCCTCTCGGGCGAGCTGGTCGATCTGGCGGCCCAGCTCGGCCAGCCGTTCGCGGGCCGCTCGGGCGCGCTCGAGCTGCTCTCGCGGCTCAAGACGTCGAGCGGCGATCTCGAGGCGGCCGTCGCCGTCGCCGACAAACGCGCTGAAGCGGAGAAGGACGCCTCGAAGCGGGCCGACATCTGG
>CAYZKQ010000219.1:0-4964 GCA_964478975.1 uncultured Vicinamibacterales bacterium
GCCGAGGAAGGCGATCATGCACCCCAGGCCGATCCAGTCGAAGCGGTCGAGCAGCGCGCGGAACTGGGTCGCGACCGCCGCGGCCACAGCGTCGGCTCCGCCCAGCACCGCCGCGCGCCCAACGAGGTAGGCGACCCCCGCCAGCACGAGCACGACCAGGGGCGACAGCAGGATCAGGACCGCGGCCCCGAGCCCCCAGGCGGCCGCACGCCACGCGAGCCGGACCGGATAGGCGGCGCCGCGCCACACCCCGTCGCGGCCCCAGAGGACGGCGCCCCCGTCGACCGCGGCGAAGGCCGCCGTCACGGCGCCGGCGCCGCGACCGGCCACGAGGTCGACCTTCACGCCCGCCTCGTGCACCGCCCGCAGCACCCCGGCGTGATACGCGCCGGCCGTGCCGGTCCCCGCGAAGACGAGCGCGGTGCGGCGGTGCGGGACGTAAGACGCGTCGCTCACTCGTCGTGGATCGTCTCGAGCCTGGTGATCTCGAACACGCGCGTCCCGTTCGGGGTCGCGACCTGGACCTGCTCGCCCGCCGCGCGGTTGAGCAGCGCCCGGCCGATGGGCGACGCGGTGGAGATCCACCCCTTGCGCGGGTCGGCTTCTTCGGGCATCACGAGCTGGTAGGTGGTTTGCTGCCCGTTGTCGACATCGCGCAGGTAGACCGTCGACCCGAACCCGACGCGGTCGCGCGGAATCCGGTCGAGGTTCATCAACGAGATCTCCCCGAGCCGCTTCCGCAGCATCGCGATCCGCGCCTCGAGCAGGCGCTGGCGCTCTTTGGCCGCCTGGTACTCGGCGTTCTCGCTGAGGTCGCCGTGCTCCCTGGCGCGCTTGATCTCCTTGGGCAGCTCGGTCTTCAGCTCCCGTTCGAGCTGCTGGATCTCCTCCTCGTACCTCCGGAGAATCCTCGCCTTCATACGAATTCGAGGTCATCTTAGCACATCTGCTATGCTGGTCTCGGGCGCCGCATGGAGCCGATCACGAGCCGGCAGAATCCGATCGTCAGGGCCTGCCGCGCCCTCGCGCGCGGGCAACGCGACCACGAGATCCTGCTCGAAGGACGGCGGCTCGTCGAGGACGCACTGGCGGCCGGGGTCGCGCTCCGGGTGGTGGCCGTCAGTGCCCGGTCCCTCGCCGAGCGCGACCCGGCGCTCGACGGGCTGCTCGCGCGCCTCGAGGCCGCCCGCGTCCGCGTCGTCTCGGCCACGCCCGCCGTCATGGCGGCCATGAGCCCGGTGCGGACGCCGTCGGGGGTCGTCGCCCTCGCCGAGATCGCTCCGGCCCCGCTCGAGCACGTCTTCGCCGGCGAGCTCCCGATGGTCTTCATCCTCGCCGGCGTGCAGGACCCCGGGAACGTGGGCGCGGTCATCCGCGCCGCCGACGCGGCCGGCGCCACCGGCATCGTGACGTCTCCCGACACGGCGGACCCGTTCGGCTGGAAAGCCCTGCGGGGCGCCATGGGGAGTACCTTCCGCCTGCCGGTGGCGGCCGGCGTGGAGGTCGGCCGGGCCGTGGCGACCGCCCGGCTCTACGGGTTGCGCGTCGTCGCAGCGGCGGCGCGCGGGGGCCGGTGCTTGGACGAGCTGGACCTGGCGGGCCCGACGGCGATCTTGCTCGGTCGCGAAGGCGCCGGCCTCGACCCGGACGCCGCGGCGCTCGCCGACGAGCGCGTCTCGATTCCCATGCGGCCGCCGGTGGAGTCGTTGAACGTGGCCGTATCAGCGGCGCTCTTGGCGTACGAAGCCGCCCGGCAGCGGCGCTCGCGGGGCGAAGCTCATGCCGACGGACCTCTTCGACGATGAGGCGCGCGTTCCGCCGCGGGGGGCGGCGCCGCCCCCGCTCGCCGACCGCATGCGCCCGCGCACGCTCGACGAGATCGTCGGCCAGGAGGACCTGCTCGCCCCGGGGCGGCCGCTGCGCGAAGCCATCGAGCACGACACCCTGCAATCGATCATCCTCTGGGGTCCGCCCGGCACCGGCAAGACCACGCTCGCCCGGGTGATCGCCCGGATGACGCGGGCGCCCTTCATCGCGTTCAGCGCAGTCCTGTCGGGCATCAAAGAGATCCGGGAGGTCATGGCCGAGGCCGAAGCCGCCCGCCGGCACCAGGGCCGCCGCACGATCCTGTTCGTCGACGAGATCCACCGCTTCAACAAAGCGCAGCAGGACGCGTTTCTCCCGCGGGTCGAGGCCGGCGACATCGTGCTCATCGGCGCCACGACGGAGAACCCCTCGTTCGAGGTGAACTCCGCCTTGCTCTCCCGGTCGAAGGTGTTCGTGCTCCGGCCGCTCACGCCCGAAGCGATCCGCACGATCCTGCAGCGCGCCCTCGACGACCGCGAGCGGGGCCTCGGGGCCTGGGCGCTCGAGGTCGATCCCCGTGCGCTCGACGCGATCGCGCGGCACGCGAACGGCGATGCGCGGGTGGCGCTGAACATCCTCGAGCTGGCTGCGGCGATCGCGTCGGGCCGGCGGGCCGACCCCCACGCGGCGCCCGCCGCGCCGCGGCGTCTGGACCTCGATCTGGTGTCGAGCCTGCTGCAACGCCGCGCCCTCCTGTACGACCGGGCCGGCGAAGAGCACTACAACCTGATCTCGGCGCTACACAAGTCGCTTCGCAACAGCGACCCTGACGCCGCGGTCTACTGGCTGGCCCGAATGCTCGAGGCCGGGGAAGACCCGCTCTACGTCGCCCGCCGGCTGGTGCGCTTCGCGTCGGAGGACATCGGCAACGCCGATCCCCAGGCCCTGCAGGTGGCGGTCGCCGCCAAGGAGGCGGTGCACTTCATCGGGATGCCCGAGGGCAACACCGCCCTCGCGCAGGCGGTTCTGTATCTGGCGACGGCCCCCAAGAGCAACGCCGTCTACCGCGCCTATCAAGCGGCGGCGGCCGACGCCCTGCACGACATCGCGGAGCCCGTCCCGCTGCACCTGCGCAACGCCCCGACTGCGCTCATGCGCGAGCTCGGCTACGGCCGCGGGTACCGCTACGCGCACGACGAGCCCGAGGGCGTCGCCGACATGGAGTGCCTGCCCCCGTCGCTGCGCGGCCGCACCTACTACGCGCCCTCGGAGCGCGGGTTCGAAGCGGAAATCCGCCGCCGCCTGGCCGCGTGGGCGGCGCGGAAAGGCAAGCCCCAGCCGTGAGCGGCGAGCCGACGTGCACCGGCGAACTCCCGGGGCCTGGTGGGCTGACGCCGGAATCGCGGCGGCACGCCGCACGAAGAGCTCGTTCGCGTTTCATTCCACGGAGGGTCACATGCCTACGTCTGTCATCCCACCCAGCCGGCGCCAGTTCGTCCGAACCGTCTCCGCGGGGTTGGCGTTCGCACCGCTCGCCCGGCTGGACGACCTGGTCCAGCGCGCCACCCGGCGGCGCGCCCGCGTCGCCGTCGTCCGCACGACGGACCGGCGGCGCGGGGTCTCCGAGGTCCTGAAACTCGCCTCGTTCCGCCGGCCCGCCGGCAAGCGCGTCGTCCTCAAGCCGAATTTCAACACCGCGGACGAGGCGCCGGGGTCGACGCACAACGACACGCTGGCGCAGCTCGTCACCGAGCTCTGGGAACGCGATGCGCGACGCATCACGCTCGGCGAATCCAGCGGGCCGCCCCAGACGCGGCGCGTCATGGAGCAGAAAGGCATCTTCGACCTGGCGCGCGACCTCAAAGTCGACGTCGTGAACTTCGAGGAGATCCCCGACACCGACTGGGTCGCCTTCCCGGCGAGCGGAACCCACTGGCCCGAGGGCTTCTTCTTGCCGAGGCTGGTCGTCCAGTCCGAATATACCGTCTCGACCTGCTGCCTCAAGACCCACGGCGCCGGCGGCGTCTTCTCGATGTCGCTCAAGCTGTCGGTCGGGTTGACGCCGAAACCGATCCGCCGGCCGATGCACCGCTCGCCCGACATGCGCCGCATGATCGCCGAGCTCAACCTCGGCTACCGTCCCGACCTCATCGTGCTCGACGGGGTGACCGCCTTCACCGACGGGGGACCGTCGCGCGGCGAGCTGAAGGCCGGCAACGTCATGATCGCCGGCGACGACCGGGTCGCCGTCGACGCGGTCGGGCTGGCGATGCTCAAGCACCTCGGGGCCAACGCGGCCATCATGGGCCGCCGGATTTTCGAGCAGGAGCAAATCGCCCGCGCCGTCGAGCTCAAACTCGGCGTGACCCGGCCGGACGACATCGAGATCGTGACGCCGCGCGACCCCGAGAGCCGCGCCCTCGGGGACGCGCTGCGCCGCATCCTCGCAAAGGGCTAGCCCGGCGGGACCTCGGCGGCGGTCAGATCCGCTGGAAGTTTTTCTCGATCTCGCGCCGCGTCAGGCGCAAGACGACAGGCCGGCCGTGCGGGCAGACGGTGGAATAGGCCGTGCGGTTCAGCTCCTCGAGAATATAGGCCATCTTCTCGAGGGTCAGCGGGTCGTTCGCCTTCACCGCCGCGTGACACGCCATCGTGGCCGCCATCCGGCGCAGCGCCTCGTCGACGGGCGCGCCCCGTCCCAGCGTCTCGAGGTCGGCCGCGAGGGCCCGGACCAGCCCTTCGGCCCGGCCGTGCTCGAGCCACGACGGCGCCGCCACAAGCCGGACGGTCTGGGCGCCGAACTCCTCGAGGTCGAACCCCAGGCGGGCCAGCTCCCCGCGGCGCGCCGCGAGGGCCTCGCAGCCGGCCGGCGAAAGCGACACCACGACCGGTACGAGCAGCCGCTGGACCTCCGGCGGCCCGGCGGCGAGGCGCGCCATGATGCGCTCGAAAAGCACACGCTCGTGCGCGACGTGCTGGTCGACGATCGCAATCCCCTCGTCGTCGACGGCGATGATGTACGTGTGGCGGAACTGCCCGAGGGGGGTCAGGGGCAGCGGCCCGACCGCCGCCGGCGCGCGGCTCGCGCTCGGCTGGCCCGGCAACGATGTCTCCGGCCCGCGCGGCCACCCGGCGGGCGCGCCCACACCCGGTTCGAC
>CAYZKQ010000220.1:0-4922 GCA_964478975.1 uncultured Vicinamibacterales bacterium
TCGCCGCGTCGACGCATGCCCGAACTCCCCGAAGTCGAGACCACGCGCCGCGGACTGCTGCCGCTCACGGTTGGGCGCACGGTGACGCGCGTCGTCGTGTACGACCGGCGGCTCCGCTGGCCGGTTCCCGCCGGCCTGCCCGGCGACAAGAAGCCGTCGTATCTTGAAGCCGTCGCCACCTACGAGCGTGGCGTGGCGGCCCTGCAACGCCGGGAGTTCGCGGCCGCCGCGGAACGCTTCCGGGAGGTCCTGGAGCGCTTCCCCGAGGAGCGGGAACTCCACGAGCGGGCGCGGCTGTACCTCCGCGTCTGCGAACGCGAGCTCGAACGGCGGGAGCCGGTCGACCCTCGGACCCCGGAGGAGCGGCTGTTTGCCGCGACGGTCGCGCTCAACGCGGGGCGTGACGAGGAGGCGTTGGGGCATCTGTCTCGGGTGATCGCCGACGATCCGGACCACGCCGCCGCGCATTACATGCTGGCGATCCTGCAGGCCCGCCGGGGCGACGCCGCCGAGGCGCTCGCCCGGCTCGCCCGAGCCATCGAGCTGGATCCGGAGCACCGGGTGCTCGCCCTTCGGGAAGCGGAGTTCGACAGCCTGCGCGAGGACCCCGGCTTCCGCGCGCTCGTCGAACCGCCTCAGACCGGCAGCCGCCGGCGGGGGCGGCGGAAGGGTCGCTGACCAGCGCTGGCGCGTTTCGCCGACGGCTCCGCACGGCGAGGACGCTCGCGCCAGGGCGGGTCCGGAGGCCGCACCCATGTCGGACACCCACGCCGTCATTCTCGCAGCCGGCCGAGGCCGCCGGACGCGGGCCTCAGCCCCCAAGGTCGCGCACCGGGTGGGGGGACTCAGCCTGCTCGATCGCGTCCTGCGCGCCGTGACCGCTCTCCGGCCGACTTCCGTCACGGTGGTGGTCGGTCACCTGGCCGAGCAGGTCCGCCTGCTCCTCGACGGTTGGCCCGGCGTCCAGGTCGTGACGCAGGACCCGCCGCTCGGAACCGCCCATGCGCTGCTGCAGGCGCGCGCCCTCCTCGAAGGCCGCGGGGGCGCCCTCCTGGTGCTGCCCGGCGACCTCCCGCTCGTCCGGCCGACCACGCTCGAGCGCGTCTTGGACCACCACCGCTCGACGGGGGCCGCCGCGACACTGCTCACGGGCGTCCTCGACCGCCCGTACGGCTACCCCCGCCTCGTGCGGGTCTCCGGCACGCCTGCGCGGGTGGTGCAGGAGGAGGACGCGTCGCCGGCTGAGCGTAGAATCAGGGAGGTCGCCGGCGGCGTCTGGGCTTTCGATCCGGCGCCCCTGTTCGAGCTGCTCGAGCGCGTGGGGGCGCGGGGCGTGGCCGGAGAGTACGACCTGGAGGGGCTGGTCGCCGCGTGCCGCCGGCGGCGCCTGCGCGTCGAGACGGTCCCGGCGGCCGACGCGGGGGAACTCCGCGACGTCAACAGCCTCTCGGAACTGGCGGAGGTGGCAGCGGCCGTGAGACAGGGCAAGAACGAAGAACTCCTGGGAGCTGGCGTGATCCTGCTGGACCCGGGCACGACGTACGTGGACGCCGACGTGACGGTGGGGCGCGACACGGTGCTGCATCCGCAGGTCCACCTCGAAGGTCGCACCGCCATCGGGGCCGCCTGCGAGATCCACGCCGGCGTCCGGATCGTCGAGTCGACTCTGGGCGACCACGTGGTCGTCGAGAACTTCTGCGTCATCGAGGGGGCCCGCGTCGCGGCCGGCGCCCGCATCGGGCCGTTCGCCCACTTGAGGCCGGGGACCGAGGTGGGGGAGCAGGCCCGCATCGGCAATTTCGTCGAGCTCAAGCAGACGGTATTCGGCGCCGGCTCCAAGGCCAACCACCTGACGTATCTGGGCGACGCGGTGGTGGGCGAGCGCGTCAACGTGGGCGCGGGGACGATCACCTGCAACTACGACGGCGAGCGCAAGCACCCGACCATCATCGAGGACGAGGCCTTCATCGGGAGCGACGTCCAGCTCATCGCCCCCGTGAAGGTGGGCCGGGGCGCCTATGTGGCCGCCGGCTCTTCGATCACGCGGGACGTCCCGCCCGGCGCCCTCGGGATCGCCCGCGGCCAGCAGGTCAACAAGGAAGGGTGGGTCGCGCGCAAGAAGGCGAAGGGGTCCTAGCCGCCGGGCTCGCGGGCCTGGTGGCGCGGAGGCGCGGCACATGTGCGGCATCATCGGCTACGTCGGGCCTCGACCGGTCGTCCCGATCCTCGTCGACGGCCTGCGCCGGCTCGAGTACCGCGGCTACGATTCGGCCGGTCTGGCGGTGGTCCGCGACGGGGCGGTGGAGGTGCGGCGCAGCGCCGGGAAGCTCGGGCGCCTCGAAGCGCTGCTCGCCGAGGCGCCGCTCGACGGGGCCTACGGCATCGGCCACACGCGGTGGGCCACGCACGGCCGGCCGTGCGAGGAGAACGCCCACCCGCACCGCGACTGCACCGGGCGGGTGGTCGTGATCCACAACGGTATCATCGAGAACTACCTGGACCTCAAGCGCCGCCTGCAGGCCGCCGGCCACCGCTTCGCCAGCGAGACGGACACCGAAGTCGTGGCCCATTTGGTCGAGGCGGAGTCCCGGGGCGACGGGCTGGACGCCGCGGTGCGCCGCGCGCTGCAGGCGATCCGCGGGCTCTTCGCCCTCGTCCTCATCGCGGCAGACGACCCGCAGAAAATCGTCGCCGCCCGCAACGGCCCGCCGCTCGTCGTCGGGCTGGGCGACGGCGAGTTTTTCGTCGCCTCGGACGTCCCAGCGCTCCTGCCCCACACGCGCGACGTGCTCGTCCTCGATGACGAGGAGCTCGCCGTGATCACGCCCGCCGGCGTCCACCTCACCGATTTCGCGGGCCGGCCCGTCGCGAGGGCGCCCCAGCGGGTCCCGTGGGACCCGGTGCAAGCCGAGCGCGGCGGCTACCGCCACTTCATGCTGAAGGAGATCTTCGAGCAGCCGTGGGCGGTGCGCGAAACCGTGCTCGGCCGCGTGTCGGTGCCCGAGGGCCGCGTGTTCCTGGAGGAGCTACAGGTCGCTCCGGACACCCTGCGCGCGGTCACGCGCGCGGCCGTCATCGCCTGCGGCACCTCGTGGCACGCCGGCCTGGTCGGCAAGTTCCTCATCGAGCACCTGGCCAAGCTTCCGGTGGAGGTCGACTACGGGTCGGAATTCCGGTACCGGGAGCCCATCGTGGCCCCCGACACGCTGGTGATCGCCGTGACCCAATCGGGCGAAACGGCCGACACGCTCGGGGCGTTGCGCGAGGCCCGGCGCCTCGGGGCCCGGAGCGTGGCCATCTGCAACGTCGTGGGCAGCATGGTCACGCGCGAGAGCGACGGCACGGTGTACACGCACGCGGGACCCGAAATCGGGGTGGCGTCGACCAAGGCCTTCACCACCCAGCTCGTGGCGCTCTACCTGCTCGCCCTCCACCTCGGCCTGGTCCGCGGCGTGCTGGATCCAGCAAGCGCGCGGCCGCACCTCGAGGCGCTCGAGCAGCTCCCGCTGAAGCTCGAAGCCGCCCTCGAGACCCAGGCCACCATCGAGGACATCGCCGGCCGCTTCTACCAGCGCGACGACTTCCTGTTCCTCGGGCGGGGCATCAACTATCCCATCGCCCTCGAAGGCGCACTCAAGCTCAAGGAGATCTCCTACATCCACGCCGAAGGGTACCCCGCGGGCGAAATGAAGCACGGCCCGATCGCCCTCATCGACGACCACCTGCCGGTCGTCGCGCTGGCGCCGCGGGACCACGTCTTCGAGAAGATGGTCGGGAACGTGCAGGAAGTGAAGGCCAGGGGCGGTACGGTCATCGCGGTGACGTCGGACGGCGAGAACCCGCTCCCGGACCTGCTCGACCGGTCGCGGGATGTGGTCGTGACCGTGCCGGCGGCGCCGCCGTTCATCACCCCCATCCTCCTGACGGTGCCGCTCCAACTGCTCGCCTACCACATCGCGGTGCGCCGCGGCTGCGACGTGGATCAGCCGCGGAACCTCGCCAAGAGCGTCACGGTGGAGTGAGGGCGGTGGCCCGCCGCGGTCAGATCCGCCCGGCGATCGCCCGGGCCATGGCCGAGCAAGAGACCACGCGGACGCCCTCGGGTGACGGGGCCGCCGGCGCGCCGGCGCCGCCCTCGCCGCGGTCGCCGGGCCGGACCAGGTCGGCCGTCCGCCAGCCGGCCGCCAGCGTGTCGGCGATGGCGCGCTCGACCGCCGCGGCTTCCGCCTCGAGACCCAGGCTGTGGCGCAAAAGCAGGGCCGCCGAGCCGATGGCCCCGATCGGGTTCGCCACGTCGCGGCCTGCCAGGTCCGGCGCCGAGCCGTGCACGGGCTCGTAGAGCCCCGGTCCCGCGCCGAGGCTCGCCGAGGGGAGCAGCCCGAGCGAGCCGCACACGGCGCCCGCCTCGTCCGAGAGGATGTCGCCGAAGAGATTCTCCGTCAGGATCACGTCGAAGCGGGCCGGCGCGCGCACGAGGTTCATCGCGCACGCGTCGACGTACTGGTGCTCCACGCGAATGCCGGGGTGGCGCGCCGCCACCTCGTCGACGACCGTGCGCCACAGCCGGGAGGTCTCGAGGACGTTGGCCTTGTCGACCGACGTCACCGCCCGGCGCCGGCGCGCGGCGGCCGCGAACGCCACCTCGGCGATCCGCTCGATCTCCTCGCGCGTGTAGCGGAGCGTGTTGACCGCCGACCGCCCGTCCGCGGCCAGCCCCCGCGGCTCGCCGTAGTACAACCCGCCGGTCAGCTCCCGGACGATCAGCAGGTCCGTGCCCGCGAGGAGGTCCGGCTGGAGCGGGCCGGCCGCTTCCAGGCCCGGCCAGACGCGCGCCGGCCGCAGGTTGGCGAACAGCCCGAGGTCGCGGCGCAAGGCGAGCAGCGCGCGCTCCGGGCGGCGCTCCGGCGCCTCGCGGTCGAACG
>CAYZKQ010000221.1:0-4915 GCA_964478975.1 uncultured Vicinamibacterales bacterium
CCCCTCACCCTCTCCCCCCTCACCCTAGCCCTCTCCCCCCTGCGGGGGGAGAGGGAAGCGCCACGCCGTCAGCCCCCCCTCACCCTAGCCCTCTCCCCCCTCCGGGGGGAGAGGGGACTTGGGCGTCAGGGTTCGCGCCAGCGGATGCCGAGGTGCTTCATCTTGCGATAGAGATTAGTCCGCTCGACCCCGAGGGCACGGGCGACCTCGCCCAGGCGCCCGCGATGCTCGACGAGCGCGGCAAGAATGTAGTCGCGCTCGAACTGCTCCCTCGCCGCCCGCAGGCTGCCCATCGTCCGGCCGCGCGCCTCGGCGCCGTCGAAGTTGACCTGAGCGAGAACATCTTCGAGCAGAATGGTCTTGCGCGGGATCATGAGGGCGAGACGCTGGAGCAAGAAGCGCAACTCGTCCGCGTTCCCACGCCAGGGCAGCGCGGCGAGCAGAGTCCGGGCGGCCGGCGAGAGGGCCTTGGGAGCGAGACCGTGCTGGGCGCAGACCTCCCGGAGCAGCTCGGCGGCGAGCAGCGGGATGTCCTGCGGCCGCTGCCGGAGGGGCGGCACGTCCAGCCGGACGACGGCGAGGCGCGCGAAGAGGGTGGGACTGAAGCGGCGCCGCGCGACGGCGTCGGCGATAGCAGGCTCCGCACTGGCCAGGACCGCAGGCGGCACAGCCTTCCCCTGGCCGCTCGCGGGCTCGCGCGCCTCCAGGGCGCGCTCGAGCGCACTCTGGGCCGGCGGCGGCAACGCGTGCAGGTCGCGCAGAAAGACGGGCCGCGCGAGGATGTGGGCCACGCGCGCGCCAAACCCACCGGCGCCGCCACCTGCCAGGGGGGCGTCCGAAGCTGCCTCGAGGGACGCACAATCGACGACCGCGAGAGGTTGCGCGGCGTGCGGGCCGCGGGCATGGAGGGCGCGCGCCAGCACCTCGCGCCCGCTGCCGCGCTCGCCGACGATGAGCACGTTCGCCCGGGTGTCCGCGAGATGCTGGACGCTGTCGAGCAGCCGCCGCAGGCCGAGCGACAGGACGGGCTGGCGCTCGGACGCCTCCGCCGCGGCGGTGGAGGCGTCGGCCCGAGGGGCGCGTGCCACGTCGCGGAACTGCACCGCAGCGGCCAGGGCGGCCTCGAGCTCGGACGCACCGACGCGCGCCGGCAAGACGTCCAGGACGCCGAGACGGAGCGCCTGAGCCGACACTTCGGGACGCCGCGGGTCGGCGAGGGCAAGGACCACCGGCGGCGCCGACCGGCCGCCTGCGGCGCGCAGGGCGCGCATCGCCTCCTGCCCCGCCGCCAGGTCCACCAGGAGGACACCCGCCTGACCGCCCGCCACAGCGGCGAGGGCGGCGGCCGCCTCCTTCACCTCGACCGCGCGGTACCCCGCCTCGCGCACGGCCGCGGCCAGGCCGGTCCCCGCGCGCGCGGGCGCCACCAGAACCACGACGGCCGGGCGCGGCGACTCGGGTCGGGACGGCATGGTCAGCGAAGCTCGACCTTCTTCCGGAAGACCCCACTCTTCGGGTCGGGATCGGTCTCGATCGACACGAGCCCGCCGTCGGATCCGTAGGCGAGACGGCGGTCAGGACGGCCGTCGCGGTCCTCGTCGAACGCCGCGGCCACGAGCCGCCCGTCCTGGTAGGTCTCCCACTTGTCCGGCCGGCCGTCGTGGTCGGTGTCCTCCTCGGCGCGGGCGAGCGCGCCGCCCTCGTACCACTCCCAACGGTCGACGCGCCCGTCTTGCCGGGTCGACACTTCAGCGCGCGCGACCTGGCCGTCCGGGCCCGAGTAGAGCCAGAGGTCGGGAACGCCGGTCTTCGCGCGCGAGAGAGCGACTTTCTCGAGGCGCCCGCCTGGGCCGTAGTACTCCCAGCGGTCGATCTTGCCGTCCTCGTCTTCGTCCACGACGGTGTCCACAATGGTCGAGCCGTCCATGTGGGTCCAGGTGTCAATGACGCCGTTCTTGTTGGAGTCGAAGGTGAGCTCCTTGAGGCGACCGGTGGCCTTGTCGTAGGTGGCTCTGGTGGTGGCCTCGAGGCGCGCGCGTTCGGGGTCGGGACGGCAGGCGGGGAGCGCCAGCGCGAGGGCGAGGAGGACGACCGGGCAAAGACGAGGCGGCACGCTCTGCCTCCCCGGTGGAAACCCGCGATGCGGTGTCGCGAGGCGCCCGGCAAGCCGAGGCCGCGCGCGGGTTCGACTGCGCAGGCTCGGCGGCGGCCGACGCCGGTTGGGCACCGCCGTGTGCCGGCGTGCGCCCGGGTGCGCCCGCCCCGGCAGATTGTAGGGACGACGTGGCTGGAGTCAAGCGAAATGTTGCAGAACGGATACGGCGGCGCCCCATGAAGGGGCGGCCTACGTGCGAACGCGGACCGGGCGCGGGGGCGCCTCGCGGCGGGAATCCCAGTAGAGATGCAAGAGCGTCAGGATCGGATGCCGCCACACCATGCGCGGACCGGCATAGCGCATGACCGCCCGGACGCGCTCGCGCATGGCGGGCCGGTAGCAGTGCACCGGACACTTCAGGCAGGTCGGCTTCTCCTCGCCGAAGGGACAGCGCACGAGACGCTCGGTCGCGTAGTCGAACAGGGCGAGGCAGTCCGGGCAGGGCGTGGAGGACCGGTGGTGGTCGCGACAGAAGATCGCGATCATGGCGCCGATGGTGCGGCGCTCGCGCGCGAGGCGGCTTCTCGGGGGGATGGAGGATACGGGCGCCGGCATGCGCGCTCCCTCTTGGGCGAGTATCGCGACGACGGCGGGCGTGGAGGTATGACAGGGATCAGGGGCGCGACGGCGGGCCTGGACCTCACGGCGCCCCGTAAAGGGGCGCCCTACGTACGACCGCGACCCCGAGGGGCCTTTCCCCCCTCACCCTAACCCTCTCCCCCCGGTGGGGGGAGAGGGAACTTCTTTACGCGATGTGGCCGCGAAGGGCGGGTTCGACTTCGTCTATCCGCACCGCGACCCAGGTGTTCCTCGGCCGGCCGGGCGGGACGCGCACCTTGAGATAGTTGTCGGTCAGGACGAGCGTCCCATCCTCGAGGGTCAGACCAGGACGCACGCACCCGAGCTGAGCGGCGCGGAACCGTCGCGCCAGCTCGGCCCCCACGGCGCGCAGCCGCGCGCCCCGGTCCCGCACGACCGGCCCGGACACCTTGCCGCCCAACCGACTCGCGGCCGTGCCCGGGCGGTCCGAGTAGGGAAACACATGAAGATACGTGAGAGGCGACGCGCGCAGGTACCGCTCGGTCGCCTCGAACTCCTCGTCTGTCTCGCCGGGAAACCCGACCATCACGTCGGACCCGATCGCCGCGTCGGGCAGCCGCTCGCGAATCCGATCCACGACGCGCCGGTACGCGTCGAGCGTGTACGGCCGCCGCATCCGCCGGAGCACGGCGTCGCTCGCGTGCTGCAGGGGCAGATGAAAATGCGGGGCGAAACACCCGGCGCTGGCCACGAGGTCCACGATCTCGCCCGTGCAGTCCATCGGCTCCAGCGAGCTCACGCGGTACCGCACCCCGAGCGCCGCCTCGGCCAGCGCCCGTAGCAGCTCCGCCAGCGACGCGGCGGGCGACAGGTCCCGGCCGTACGCGCCGAGATGGACGCCGCTGAGCACGATCTCCTTGTAGCCGACTTCCGCCGCGCGGCGCGCCTGCTCCACCACCACCGGCACAGGAACGCTCCGGGACGAGCCGCGCGTCCGCGGGATGATGCAGTACGAGCACGCCTCCTCGCAGCCGGTCTGCACGCGCAGGAGATAGACGGTCCGGCCCGCCGTGCCGGGGACGAGTCCCGTCCCGCACGGACCCGGCCCTTCGGACGGCGAGTCCAGCAGGCTGGCGAGCGCCTCCTGCAGCGCCTCCTTCCGGTCGTTGGGCACTACCTGCACGACCCCCGGCAACGCGCAGACCGATTCGGGCGCGCGCGTCGCATAACAGCCGGTCACGAGGATGCGCGCCCGGGGATTGGCGCGGGCGAGGCGCCGAATGGTCTGGCGCGCAGCCTGGTCCGCCCACGCGGTGACGGTGCAGGTGTTCACGACGATCAGCTCGGCCTCGTGAGGCAGCGCCTCTTCCAGGCCACGCCGACGCAAGGCGTCCTCGATGGCCAGCGAGTCGGCCTGGTTGACGCGACACCCGAACGTGCAAATCGCGAAGGTGGACACGAACGTCGGCGGGCGCCGCTACCGCGACGCGAGATCGCGCGCGGCCTGCTCGACCTTCTCGGCGAGACGGCGCTTGTAGTCTCCGAGCCGGGCGGCGAGCGCGGGGTCGGCGACCGCGAGGATCTGCGCCGCGAGGACGCCGGCGTTGGTCGCGCCGGCCTTCCCCACCGCCACAGTGGCGACGGGCACCCCCGGCGGCATCTGCACCGTCGAGAGCAGCGCGTCGAGCCCCTGGAGGGGCGACGAGTCGATGGGGACGCCGATGACCGGCAGGGTCGTGTGGGCCGCGATGACACCGGCCAGATGCGCGGCGGCACCAGCGCCGGCAATGAACACGCGGACGCCGCGGGCGGGCGCCTCCTCCACGAGACGCCGCACGCGGTCAGGCGAGCGATGCGCCGAGGCGACGGTGAGCTCGGCCGAGACGCCGAGCTCGGTCAGGACGTCGACGGCCGCTTGCATGACGGGCGCGTCGGACGCGGAACCGATGAGCACGAGAACGGACGGCATATGGTTGTGTGAACCTTCCCTCACTGTGGCACTTTCCCCTTCACCCTCTCTCCGCCGGCACCCTGGCCCTCGCCCCCCTCACCCTCCCTCTCCCCCCTCACCCTAACCCTCTCCCCCCTGCGGGGGGAGAGGGAATTGTAAGCAGCGCCCCCCTCACCCTAACCCTCTCCCCCCTGCCGGGGGAGAGGGAATTGTAAGCAGCGCCCCCCTCACCCTAACCCTCTCCCCCTGAGGGGGGAGAGGGAACGTGG
>CAYZKQ010000222.1:0-4864 GCA_964478975.1 uncultured Vicinamibacterales bacterium
CGCCACGGGCGTCACCCCGCGCGATCCGGGGATTCCGGTCGAACCGGGCGCGACGGTCCTGTCCTACATCGACGTGCTGACCGGCGCACCTGTCGGGCGGCGCGTGCCCATCGTGGGCGCGGTGAGCATGGACATGCTGGCCGTCGACGTGACCGGCCTCGAGGTCGCGCCCGGCGACGAGGTCGTGCTCCTGGGCGCGCAGCAGGGCGCCGTGATCGACGCGCGCGAGATGGCCGCCGCCATCGGGACGATTCCGTACGAAATTCTCTGCCGGCTCGGGAGCCGCATCACCAGGGTGTACACGGGTACCGCCGCGCCGGGCGGCCGAGCCGGCCCGGGGCGCGAGCCGGCCGGCAGCGCCGGCCCTTGATTGTCGAGCGCGTCCGGACGGACGATAGTAGCCGGACCGAATCGCGCTATCGCCGGCGGGCGGCGACCCCGCGGGCGCGTGCATGTCTCCGAAGCCCCCTCGCGTCGTGTTCGTGTGCCAGACCTGCGGGGCGCAGGCGCCGAAGTGGCTCGGGCGATGCCCGGAATGCGGCGGGTGGAACACGCTCGTCGAGGAGCGCGCCCAGGAGCCCGTGCCCGCGGGTGGCGACCGCCGGTACTCGCTCCCGGGCGCCAGCGGGGTGGCGCGCCGCTACGACGAGGTCGACACGGTCGTGGCCGCGCGCGTCTCGACGGGCATCGGTGAACTCGACCGGGTGCTGGGGGGCGGCCTCGTGCCCGGGTCGCTCGTCCTCCTCGGCGGCGAGCCGGGCATCGGGAAATCGACGTTGCTGCTGCAGGCCGCGGCGCATGTGGCGGCGGCCGTCGGGCCGGTGCTCTACAGCTCGGGCGAGGAGTCGGAGCACCAGGTCAAGGCGCGGGGGGAGCGGCTGGGCCTCGGGCGCGTCCCGCTCTATCTGCTCGCCGAGACGTGCCTCGAGCGCATCGTCGACGAGATCGCGCGGCTCAAGCCGGCGCTCGTGATCGTGGATTCGGTCCAGACGGTCTTCTCGTTGAAGTTTCAGTCGGCGCCGGGCAGCATCGGGCAGGTCCGCGAGGCCGCCACGCAGTTGCTCTTCGCGGCCAAAGGCCACGACATTCCCACGGTGCTCGTGGGTCACGTCACGAAGGACGGCTCGATCGCCGGGCCGAAAGCCCTCGAGCACATCGTCGACACGGTGCTGTACTTCGAGGGCGAGCGCCACCACGCCCACCGGGTGGTGCGCGCGGTCAAGAACCGGTTCGGCGCGGTGAGCGAGCTCGGCGTCTTCGAGATGACGGGCGAGGGGCTCCGGCCGGTGCCCAACCCCTCCCGACTCTTCCTGGCGGAGCGGCCGGCCGGCGCGCCCGGCTCCGCCGTCCTCTGCTCGATCGAGGGCTCGCGTCCGATCCTCGTCGAGGTCCAGGCGCTCGTGAGCGCCACGGCGTACGGCTACGCGCGGCGCACGGCGACGGGCATCGATCCCAACCGCCTCTCGCTGTTGCTCGCCGTGCTCGACAAGCGCGTCGGCCTGAGTCTCGCGGCCGACGACGTGTTCGTCAACGTGGCCGGGGGGGTGACCGTCGAGGAGCCGGCCGCGGACCTGGCGGTGGTCGCGGCGGTGGCGTCGAGCGTGCGCAACCGGCCGATTCGGGACGCCACGACCGTGTTCGGCGAGGTGGGGCTCGCGGGCGAGGTCCGCGCCGCGACGCAGGCGGCGCTCCGGCTCAAGGAGGCCGCCCAGATGGGATTCGCGCGGGCGGTGTTGCCGGCGGGCAACTGCGGGGCCGGTGACGCGCCCGCGGGACTCGAGCTCATCGGGGTCCGCACCGTCGCCGACGCCCTCGACGCGCTCATCGCGTGAGGCAGGTCGAGTATCATCGAACCCGGCAGCGAGGCGCGAGTCGCGGTCGCTCGCGTCAGGTGAGGGGTCTCACCGTATGACGTGGTGGTTCGTTCTCGTGCGGACTCTTCTCGTGGCGGCCCTCGCGGGGGCCGCGGCTATCGCCTCGCCGGTTGGGGGCGGCCCGGGCGTGAACGCCCTGGTCGGGTTGGCGGCCGGCGCCGTGGTGGTGGGCGCCGAGCTCGCGCTCCGGCGCGCGGCGGCGACGCGTCTGCTCGGCGCCGTGCTGGGGGGCGCCGTCGGCCTGGTGCTGGCGCAGGGGGTGGGAGCGGCCCTGGCCGGTGCGAACGGAACGCCGCGAACGGTCTTCCTCCGGCTGCTGCTCGTCGTCGGGTTGACCTACCTGGGCGTCGTGCTGGGGGCGCGGCACGGCGAGTGGCTCGAGCCCGCGCGGCTCGTCGGGTTGTTCCGGGCCGCGACACCCCAGCGGCGCTACAAGATCCTCGACACGAGCGTGATCATCGACGGCCGGATCGCCGACGTGTGCGAGACCGGCTTCCTCGACGGGACGCTGGTCGTCCCGCAGTTCGTCCTGAAGGAGCTGCAGCTCGTCGCGGATTCGGCCGACTCGCTCAAGCGCAACCGCGGGCGGCGCGGCCTGGAAATTCTGCAGAAGATCCAGAAGATGTCCGGGGTCGAGGTCATCGTGTCGGACCTCGACTTTCCCGAGGTCCGCGAGGTCGACCTGAAGCTCATCGAGCTCGCCCGGACACTCCAGGGCAAGATCGTGACGAACGACTTCAACCTCAACAAGGTGGCGCAACTGCGCGGGGTCGAGGTCCTCAACATCAACGAGCTGGCCAACGCGCTCAAACCGGTCGTGCTGCCGGGCGAGTTCATGAAGGTGTTCATTCTCAAGGAGGGCAAGGAGTACAACCAGGGCGTCGCCTATCTGGACGACGGCACGATGGTGGTGGTCGACAACGCCCGGAAGATGATCGGCCGCAACATCGACGTGGTCGTGACGAGCGTGCTGCAGACGACGGCCGGCAAGATGATCTTCGGCCGCTTCATCGAGCCCACGGCGCTGGCCCAGGCGCAGGCGGCCGCCGAGCGCGCCGAGAAGGCCGACCGCGAGCGCGCGGAACGCGACAACGGACCGCGGAAGGCGCGACCGACCACCCCGTAGGACCCGGCGGTGCGGTGGCCCCCGTATCACTGGTGGCGTACGGTCTTCTACCTCATTCCGGCGATCAGCGTGTACACGATCGTCCTCGGCACCCTCTCGATCCTGTCGAGCCTCGTCGACCGGCGCGGGCGGTTCGCGCACCGCTGCGCCCGCCTGTGGGCCCGCCTGATCCTGCGGACGACGGGCGTCACGGTGCGGGCGTCGGGCGTCGAGCGCCTCGACCCGAACGCCAGCTACGTGCTGGCGTCGAACCACCAGAGCATCTACGACATTCCGGTGCTGTTCGACGCGCTCCCGCTGCAACTCCGGATCGTCGCGAAGGCTTCGCTCGGCCGGTTCCCCTTCCTGGGCTGGCACCTGCGGTGGACCGGCCACCTGCTGGTCGAGCGCGCCAACCCCGGCGCCGGCGTTTTCAAGCGCATGGCGCGCCTCGTCGGCGACGGGGTCTCGCTCCTGGTCTTTCCCGAAGGGACGCGGAGCCGCGACGGGCGCGTCGGGCCGTTCAAGGGGGGACCATTTCTGCTCGCCATCGAGGCCGGGTTGCCGGTGGTACCGGTGAGCATTTCGGGCAGCCGCCACGTGATGCTCAAGGGTCGCCTCATGACCTGTCCCGGGACGGTCGAGGTGGAGGTGCACGAGCCGGTCGCGACCGCGGGCCTGTCGCGGGAAGACGCGCGGCGGCTGGCCGGCGACGTGCGCGAGATCGTGGCGCGGAGAGCGCGATGAACGAACCCGTGCCGGCCATCGAGATCGCGCCGGAGGTGGCCCCGGCGATGGCCCTCGGGGTGTTGCTCGTCGAGGACCTCGCCCCCGCCGAGCGGGACCCGGCGCTGGACGAGGCGCTGGCGGCGGCGGAGGCGGCGATCCGGAGCGCCGGCGTCCCGGAGGAAGAGGTCGCCGCCACGCGCCGCATGTACCACCGGGTCGGCGTCGATCCGACCAAGACGCGCCCGTCCTCCGAGGCCCTCCTCAGGCGCGTGCGCAAGGGCGAGCGGCTGCCGCGCATCCATCCGGTGGTCGACGTGTGCAACTGGTGCTCGGTCGAGTTCCAGCTCCCGTACGGGCTCTACGACTACGATCGGATCGAGGGCCCGATCGCGCTGCGCCTGGGCCGGGCGGGCGAGCACTACGCCGGCATCCGCAAAGACACGGTGCACGTCGAGGGGCGGGCGGTGCTGGCCGACGCGCGGGGTCCGTTCGGCAATCCGACCTCGGACTCGGCCCGGACGATGGTGACCGAAGGGACGCGGCGGGCGCTCGTCGTCGTGTTCGCGCCGCCGGACCGCGCGCGGGCGCGGGTGCCTGGGGTGCTCGACGTGACGGCCGCGCGGCTGGCGCGCTACGCCAGAGGACGCGAGCGCTGGCGCGCCGTGATCGCGGGGGCGTGAGCGGGCTGCGGCGGGCGCTATAATGGGGAATTTCGGGGCTTCCGGGGCCCGGCCGGAGCGCGCGCAGTACCGATGCGGGTAGCGGCGATCATCGCGGCGGCTGGTGCGGGGCGGCGCCTCGGCGGCGACCGGCCCAAGGCGTGGCTCGACCTGGGCGGGCGGACCGTCCTACAGCGGGCCGTGGACGCGTTCGACGGGAGCGACCGCATCGACGAGATCGTCGTGGTCGTGCCGCCGGAGGTGGCGGCCGGCACGCGGTCGCTGCCGTGGCCCGAGACGCGCCGGGCGCCGCTCGCGGTCGTGGCGGGGGGCGTGCGCCGCCAGGACTCGGTCGCGCACGGCTACGACCGGGTGGCCGGCCGCGCGGACCTCGTGGTCGTGCACGACGCGGCCCGGCCGCTCGTGAGCGCGGACCTCATCGCGCGGACGATCGAGGCGGCGCGCGAGAGCGGGGCGGCGCTGGCGGCGCTGCCGGC
>CAYZKQ010000223.1:0-4841 GCA_964478975.1 uncultured Vicinamibacterales bacterium
GGGGGTGGGGTCGCGCCCCGGTGCGGGACCGAGCTCCGATGCGCCCGCGAGCACGAACGCCGAGCCCACGGCGGCGGCCGTCAGGACCGAGGCGCGCCGCCGCACGCGGCGGAACCAGCGGGCCGCCGGCGCCGGCAGGTCCAGACTGTCGGCGGCCCTGGCGACGAGCGCCGGCGCGATGCGCGTGGTCCGTTCCGCATAGGCGGCAAGCAGCGCCCGGTCGCACACGAGGTTGATGAGGCGGGGCACGCCGCCGGCGTAGCGGTACACGAGGTCCAGCGCGCGCGGCGTGAACTCGACGGCGCGGGCCCCGCCCGCCACCGCCAGGCGGTGCTCGACGTAGGCCGCCGTCTCCCGGCGCGTGAGGGGCCTGAGCTGGTAGCGGATCGACACGCGCTGGTCGAGCTGGCGCATCCCGGGCGCGCGCAGGATCGCGTGCAGGTTGAGCTGGCCGACGAGCACGACCTGCAGCAGCTTGTCCGTGTCGGTCTCGAGATTCGAGAGGATGCGGATCTGCTCGAGGACCGGCGCCGGCACGTGCTGCGCTTCGTCCACCACGAGGACGGCGTTCGCCCCGAGCGGCACGAGCGAGAGGAGAAACTCGTTGAGCGCGTCGATGAGGACCTGGCGACTCGCGCCGGTCAGGTGCCCCCGCCTGGCTTCGTCCCGGGACACGACGCCGAACTCCTGGAGCACGAGCTTGAGCAGGTCCTCCTCAGAGAGAAACGGGTTGAGCACGAGCGCCGTGAACGTCCTGGCGTCGAGCGCCTCCAGCATCGCCCGGCACAACGTCGTCTTGCCGGTCCCGATGTCGCCGGTCACGACGACGAAGCCTTCGCGCCGGCGGATGGCGTACTGGAGCAGGTCGAAGGCGTTCGCGTGCGTCTCGCTCCGGTAGAGAAACTTCGGGTCCGGCGTCAGGCTGAACGGTTTCTCGACGAAGCCGAAGTAGTCCTCGTACATGGTGAAGCCACGGTCGCGGGCCGAGCGCCCGTCGAGGACCGGCGAGGCGGGACGGCCCGTCACGGTGCCCGCCCTCCAGTCGCCCGCGCCGGCCGCGGGGCCTCGTCGAGCCGATCTCCCGCCGGGGCGACTGTTCCGGCGGCGCCGGGTTGCAGGATGGTCGGCGCGAGCAGGATGACCAGGTCGGTCCGCACCCCGCCCCGCCGGCGCATGAATCCGCTGAGCACGGCCGCCTCGCCCTCGCGGACGCGCACGAGCGTGTCGGCTTCGCGCACGCTCACCGCCGGGGCGCCCTCGCCCACCGCGGACGACGGGTCGTCTTCGCGCTCGGTGACGCTCGGCAGCACGCTCATCTGGACGAAGCCGTCCGCCGAGATCTGCGGCGTGAGGCTGAGGACCAGGCCCTCGGCGATCGTCCGGGGCGCTTCGGACGCCCGCTCGAAGGACACTTCCCGGCCGATGCGCATAACGACCGGCTCGTTGTTCGCCGCCACGAGCCGGGGCGCCGCGAGTACCTGCACCGTCCCCTGGCGGGCGAACGCCGCGAGCAGCGCGGGCACGCTCGCCCGGGTGACCGTGTGAGCGTCGCCGGCGAGCGCGCCCCAGTCCAGGCCCGCCTGGTGCGCGGCGTCGAGCTCGACCTCCACCACCCAGGCATGGATGGCGACCTGGCGGGTCGCGCGGGCCTCGACCGCCTCCAGGTAGAGGCGCACCTGGTCGAGCCGGTCCGGATAATCGGTCACCTGGAGCAGCGCCGCCTTGCGGTCCACATTGAAGCGGCCGTCGGGCGACAGCAGCGTGCGGACGCCCGCCGCCAGCTCGTCGAACAGATCGCCCTTGTCTGTCGCCGTGACCTCGACCCTGGCCGGGCTCGTCAAGCCCGCCTCGCCGCCCGGACCCAGGCCCCCGAGCGCCCGGCGGGCCGCGCGCGCCGTGGCGACGTAGTTGACGTCGAAGCGCCGCGTCTCGAGGCGCCGGGGGAAGACGCGGATGAACGTGTTGTCGACGGCGTACTCGAGGCCGAGCGGGTGCAGCACCAGGTCCAGCGCCTGCTTCAGGGTCACGTCCTTCAGCTCGCCCACGAACGTGCCCTCGACGCCGGGCGCGGCCACGATGCTGAACCGCGTGTCGCGCACGAGGAGCAAGAGCAGGTCCCGGACCGGCACCGGCTCGGTCAGGCGGAGCGAGAACGTCCGGCCCGCTTCGAGCACTGCTTCGCGCGGTCGCTCTTCCAGCCGCGTGACCGGCAGCGGGGGCAGCGGTTGCTGGCCGGCGGCTTGAACCGGCGGTCCCATGAGCGCCGGCGCCACGACCCCGCCCTGGGACCGCGGGTCGGCGAGGCGCCCGACGGCGAGCGGTTGGGGCCCGGCGGGCGCGGGCTGTGCGGCGGCCAGCGGCAGGGATACCCCCGCCCCCCAGAGCAGGAGTGCCGCCACGACGGGGCTGGAGGATCGACCCATGCGGACGTCACCGGACCGACACGCGCGCCGACGCGCACCCCGCCGGCGAATCCCGCGGCCGGACGGGTGCACAGATTTGCCTGCAGGACGTTTCGGGCGGAGGGAACGAAAACGTTAGGCCGGGGGCGGCGCGCCCTTCTTGAACACGGCGGCGCCCAGCATGCCGCCGAGCAGGCCGAAGACCATCCCGACCGTGACCGACAGGGCCAGGCGGAGCAGGAGGAACAGGGGGCGCACAGGGCGGCTCCACTCCTCCAGCCAGTTCCGGTCGAACGGCAGGTCGCCCGCGCGTTCGAGCACCCGCTCGAAGATCTCCCGCTGCAACGGGGCCAGGGCCAGCTCGAGGGGGATCTGAAGGACAACGGTCAGGATGCCGCCGAACAGTCCGGCGAGCAAGCCCACGACGGCGCCATCGGCGATCGTGACGGCGTAGGGGAAGTTCTGCTGCATCAGGTAGGCGGCGAGGACGCCGCCGCCCACGATCCACATGCAGCAGCAGAGGTTGCCGGCGCTCACGATCGGCAGCGCGGACAGGACCCCGATGAAGAGGCCGCCGAAGACGGCGGGTTGAAGCTTATTGGGCGTCATGCGCAGCCCCCTCCCGGCGGGCCTGAACGGCCCGCCCTGCGTCCACTACCAGGGGACGGCGTCCCCCGGACCGCTCCGGCGGCCCGTAAAGGGCCGCCCTACGTACTGCGTCCCCCGGACCGCTTCGCGCGCGACGGCGCCCCTGAAAGGGGCGCCCTACGTACGGAACGCGGCGTACGAAACGCGGCCCGGCCGACCTGCAGCCTAATCGTAGTACTCCCGCCCGAGGTGCGTGATGAGGTCCTCGCCGCGCATGTACCGCAGCGTGTTCTTCAACTTCATCAACTGGATGAACAGGTCGTGCTCGGGGTAGAGGCCCGGGGCGTGCATCGGGCTCTTGAAATAAAACGACAGCCACTCCTGGATGCCGGAAAACCCGGCGCGCGCCGCCAGGTCCAGGAACAGCACCAGGTCGAGCACGATCGGCGCCGCCAGGATGCTGTCCCGGCACAGAAAGTTGATCTTGAGCTGCATCGGGTAGCCGAGCCACCCGAACAGGTCGATGTTGTCCCACCCCTCCTTGTTGTCGCCGCGGGGCGGATAGTAGTTGATGCGGACGACGTGGTAGACGCGGTCGTAGAGGTCGGGATAGAGGTTCGGCTGGAGGATGTAGTCGAGGACCGACTTCTTGCTCTCCTCCTTCGTCTTGAACGACTCCGGGTCGTCCAGCACCTCCCCGTCGCGGTTGCCCAAAATGTTGGTGGAGTACCACCCCGTCACCCCGAGCATGCGCGCCTTCAGACCGGGGGCGATGATCGTCTTCATCAGTGTCTGCCCGGTCTTGAAATCCTTGCCCGCGATCGGCACTTTCCGCTGCCCCGCGAGGGCCACGAGCGCCGGGATGTCGACGGTGAGGTTCGGCGCGCCGTTGGCGAAAGGGACACCCTCCTGGAGCGCCGCGTAGGCGTAGATCATGCTCGAGGGAATCGACGGATCGTTCTCGTCGAGCGCCCGCTCGAAGGCCGCGATCGACTGGTGGGCGGGCCCCTCGGTCATGAACACCTCGGTGCTCCCGCACCAGATCATCACCAGCCGGTCGAGCTGCTCGTCGCGCTTGAACCGCCGGATGTCGTCGCGGACCTGCTCCGCCAGGTCGCGCTTGGTCCGGCCGCGCTTGACGTTCGGGCCGTCGAGGCGCTTGACGTAGCGGCGGTCGAAGACCGCCGTCCACGGCTTGACGCGCTCGAGCTCCGGCCGGACGGCCTCGAGCAGCGCCGGCTCGAGCACGCCCGCCGTCCGCGCGGCCTGGTAACAGTCGTCCTCGAAAATGTCCCAACCGCCAAAGACGAGGCTGTCGAGCGGCGCCAGGGGCACGAACGCTTTGATGAGGGGCGAGCGCCCCTCGGTGCGCTTGCCGAGGCGGATCGTGCCCATCTGGGTGAGCGACCCGATGGGTTTGGCGAGGCCTTTGCGGACGGCGTGCACCCCCGCGATGAAGGTCGTGCTGACCGCCCCGAGGCCGACGAGCAGGACGCCCAGCCGGCCCTCGGCCGGCGCGATCTCGATCGGTGCTTTCACGGCAAAAAACTATATCATCATCGGAGGCACGCCATCGGAGGCACGGCCGTGGCGCTGTTTCGGAAACTTCCCACGCTCGAAGCGTTCGTCACCTCGATGGTGGGCGTGCGGCTCGGCGATCGGCTCTTGCAGGTCGGCTGCGGCGACGGCCGGCTGTTCGCCCTCCTCGCCCCCAAGGTCGGCCTGACCGGTCGCGCCTGCGCCGTCGACCAGTCGGCGGCGGGCGCGGACCGCGGTCGGCGGGCGCTCGCGCGCGCCGGCGCACTCGCCGACGTGGCGGCCGCGCCGTACGATGCGCTGCCGCACGAGGCC
>CAYZKQ010000224.1:0-4840 GCA_964478975.1 uncultured Vicinamibacterales bacterium
CCCCGGCGGCGCCGGCGCGGGCGTCCCCGCCGGCGCGTCCGCGCGAGACCCCGGGGCGGCGCCCCGGACCGACAGCCCGGCGGCGAAGCCCAGCGACAGCAGCAGAATGACGAGCAGCGCGCGCTTGATCATGGCGGCCATAGCGTGATCCTGCCGGGACCCGACCTACCCGACCTCGATGCGGCGGGGACCCGGGCGGGGCTTCTTGGGAACCGTCACGGTCAGGACCCCGTCGTGGAATTCCGCCCCGATCCGATCGAGGTCGATGGGGTGCCCGAAGGCGAAGCTCCGGACAAAGGCGCCGTGCCCGCGCTCCACCTGGTGGAAGCGGCTGGGCGACACGGCGCGGGCCGGTCGCGCCCCCCGGAGGGTGAGCCGGTCGTCCTGGGCTTCGATCTGGACATCGTCTCGCGTCAGCCCCGCCAGCTCCATGACCACGACATAGCGGTCGGCGGTTTCGTACAGGTCGACGGGCGGCGTCCACTCCGGGGCGGCAAGCCCGCGCAGCCGGTCCAGCCGGTGCTGCAGGGCCAGGAGTTCGCGGACCTGATCCCACTGCATAGCAGCCATGGTAGCACGCGGCCGCCCCTCCCGCGCTCCCGCGCGCGGGGGCTCCTGTGCTAGCATCGACATCGAAACCGATGGATGGGCGAGGAGCCTGATCGCATGAGCACTGTTCAAGCGACCCGGCTGCGCAAGGGGATGTTGATTCGGCTCGGCGGCGAACTCTATCGCGTGCTCGACCTCATGCACTTGACGCCGGGCAACAAGCGGGGATTCGTCCAGTCCAAGCTGCGCAATATCCGCACCGGCGCCTTGACCGACCACAAGTTCCGGTCGGAAGACGACGTGGAGCGGGCGACGCTGGACGAGCGCGAGATGCAGTACCTCTATCACGACGGCGACACGTTCCACTTCATGGACACCGGCACGTTCGAGCAGATCCAGATTCCGGCCGAGTCGGTCGGGGACGCCGCGCAGTACCTGGTGCCCGACATGACGCTCACGGTCGAGTTCTACGAGGGCGCGCCCGTCGGGCTCGAACTGCCCATGACGGTGGACCTGCGGGTCGAGGACACGCCGCCCGCGATCAAGGGCGCGACCGCGAGCGCGCAGCTCAAGCCCGCGCGCCTCGAAACGGGCCTCGTCGTCCAGGTGCCCCCGTTCGTCAATCCGGGCGACATCGTGCGCGTGAACACGGAGACCGGCGAGTACCAGTCGCGGGTGTAGGCCGCCGCGTGCCGGGGGCGGCGCGCCGGCCGCCGCGGCGGGCGCGGCCGTCCGACCCAGGGCGGGGGCCGTGTCGAGGGCGATCCCACCATGGATGTACAGACGCGGCGTCCGAATCGCGGGTGGATCGAGGTCATCGCCGGGAGCATGTTCAGCGGCAAGACCGAGGAGCTCATCCGGCGCCTCCGCCGCGCCCAGATCGCCCGGCAGAAGGTGCAGATCTTCAAGCCGCGGCTGGACCGCCGCTACGGCGCCGACCAGATCGTCTCGCACAGCGAGATGCGCATGCCCTCGGTCGAGGTCGCGTCCTCGGCCGAGCTGCTCGCGCGGGTGGAGCCCGACACCGAGGTGGTCGGGGTGGACGAAGGGCAGTTTTTCGACCAGGAGCTGCCCGCCGTCTGCAACGCCCTCGCCGACCGCGGGGTGCGCGTCATCGTGGCGGGCCTCGACCAGGACTACCTGGGCCGGCCCTTCGAGCCGATGCCGCACCTGCTGGCCATCGCCGAGTACATCACGAAGACGCTGGCGATCTGCATGGTCTGCGGCAACCCGGCGAACCGGACGCAGCGGCTCGTCGCGAGCCGCGAGCGCGTGCTCGTCGGGGCCGAGGGCGCCTACGAGGCGCGCTGCCGGCACTGCTTCGACCCGGCGCTCGCGCAGGAGCCGACGGCGGTCGGGGCGTAGGCGGGGCGAGGTCCCTGATGACGACCGAGGGCCTGTTCCGCCTCGTGCTGCTGGGGCTGGGCGGCGGGTTTCTCGCGGCCAACGTGCGGGTGCTGGTCCAGCTCGCCCGCTACCGCCGCTTGCGGCCGACGGCCGAGCTCACCTGGCCCGGCCGCGCGCCGCCCTTCTACCCCATGATGCTGGCCTTCGGGGCCATTCTCGCCGCCCTGGTCGTCCTGAAGGTCGGGATCCACCGCCGCCCGCCGTACGAGGCGTTCGGCGAGTCGATGATGAGCCTCTACTACGTCTTCGCGCTCCCGTCGAGTCTGCGCATCGGCCGGGGCGTCTACGCGGACGGGCTGTGGACCGAGAGCGGGTTCGTGCCGTTTGCGCGGATCGGCGGGCTGCGGTGGCGCGAGGGCCGGCCGCCCACCCTCGTCATCCTCGACCGCGCGCGTCCCGTCGCCCGGCGGCTCGTCGTGCCCCAGGGCCACTTCGGCGAGGTGCGGCGCCTGCTCCGCGACAAGATCGCCGCCCACGCGATCCGCTTCGTCGACAAGAGCCTGGACCTCGGCGCCCACGACGCGCGCGACGATGTCTGAGGCTCAGCGCAGGCGGTCGAGCAGCCATCCCAGCAGGCCGGGTCCGTGGGCCATCGGGTCGCCCAGCCAATCGGGCGGTGTCAGCCACACGAAGGCCAGAATGGCGATGACCATCAGGTCGTACTGCCAGGTCGCGCGGTCGTAGGTCCAAAAGAAGGCGTGCCAGAGGACCCGGGCCGGCCACAGGATCCAGCGTCCCCGCATCACGCGACCGCCTCCTCGGCGTGCTCCAGGCGCTTGAGCTCCTGGTAGGTATAGATGATGCGGTCGGCCACGGTGCAGACCGACAGGACCAGGATCACCCACAGGACCGCCGCCATGCGGTTGGTGAACGCCCCGATCATGAAGAGCACGATGCGCTCGGGGCGTTCCATGAAGCCCACCTTGCACCGCGGGATGAGCGACTCGGCGCGGGCGCGCGTGTAGCTCGTCATGAGGGCGAAGGTCAGGGCCAGTGCCGCGACCATGACGTAGTCGGGGCGGCCGCGGTCGGCGTAGAGATAGATGAGGCCGATGAAGAGGGCCAGGTCGGAGAAGCGGTCGATGACCGAATCCCAGAAGCCCCCGAACCGGCTCACCGCCCCCAGCTCGACCGCGACTTTGCCGTCGATGAAGTCGAAGATGTTCGCCACGACCATGACGCCGCCGGCGGTCAGGAAGCGGCCCGTGGCGAGGCAGTAGCCGGCCAGGATGTTGATGAGCACCCCGGTGAACGTCAGGATGTTGGGGTGCACCCCGAGCGCCACGAACGCCCGGATGATCAAGCGGAGCGGGAACATGCAGAGGGCGCCGATCGCGCCGGTGAAGGTCATGGGCAGACTATACTCGATCTTCGAGGAGCCGGGGTCCGGCCGGACCCCGGGGACCTGCGGATACTAGCGCATGGCCATCGGGGATCTCAAGCAGCAGATCGCGCGGCTCCCCGAGCAGCCCGGCGTCTACGTCTTCTCGGGCGGGGGCGCCACGCTCTACGTGGGCAAGGCCCGGGTGCTGCGCGAGCGCGTGCGCAGCTACCTGAGCGCGGCCGGAACGAGCCCCCGGCTGGACGCCCTGCTGGCCGAGGTCGACCACCTCGAGGTCATCGTGACGGACTCGGTGGTCGAAGCGCTCGCCCTCGAGAACCACCTCATCAAGCAGCGCTCGCCCCGTTACAACATCCTGCTGCGCGACGACAAGAACTACCCGTACTTGCAGTTGACGACCAGCGAGCGCTACCCGCGGGTGCTCGTGGCGCGGCGCGTCGAGCGCGACGGCAACGTGTACGCCGGCCCCTTCCTCCCGGCGTCGCTCGCGCGCAAGACCATGAGCCTGGCGCACCGGCTCTTCGGCATCCGGTCCTGCAACGAGACCATCGACGGCCGGCGTGGGCGGCCGTGCCTCGAGTACGAGATCAAGCGGTGCCTCGCGCCGTGCGTCGCCGAGCTGTGCAGCGCGGACCGCTACCGGCAGGCCGTCGAGGACGCCCGCCTGTTCTTCGAGGGGCGCACCGAGGAGCTCGCCGCCGAGCTGCGCCGCCGCATGGCGCGCGCGGCCGAGGCGGAGCGCTTCGAGGAGGCCGCCGAGCTGCGCGACGCGCTCCGCACGGTCGAAACGCTCCGCGACCGGCAGCAGAAGATGGCGGGGCCGTCGCTCGGGGACCGCGACGCCTTCGGGGTCTACCTGGGGCCCTCGGGGGCGGTGGTCCAGGTCTTCCAGGTCCGGCGCGGGCGCGTCGTCGAGCGCGTCGAGCTGGTGACCGACGCCGAGGCCATGACCGGCGAGCGGGAAGACGAAGTCGTGCGCGCCGCGCTGCAGCAGTTCTACGAGAGCCAGCCGCCGCCGCCTGAGGTCCACCTGCCGGTCGAGGTCCCGCCCGGCGAGCGGGCGCCCCTCCAGGCGTGGTTGGCTGGCCGGGCCGGGCGGCGCGTCCGGCTGGTGGTGCCGCGGCGGGGCGGCGGGCGGGTGGTGGCGGCCGAGGTGCTCATCGCCACGCCGGCCATCCGCAACCTGATCCGCGAGGGCAAGACCCACCAGATCGCCTCGTCGATGCAGGCGGGCGGGCGCTACGGCATGTGCACGATGGACCAGACGCTGGCCGCGCTGGTGAAGGCCCAGACGATCACCATGGTCGCCCTCGAGCGGTGCCACAACGAGGAGGACCTCCGCCGGCTGCTGGGGCAGGGCTAGGAGGCGAGCGTGCCCGACACCTACGTCTACAAGGTCCGCGACCGCTCCGGGCGGCTCCTCGAGGGGTCCCTGGAGGCCGACAGCACGACCCTCGTCGCCAACAAGCTGCGCCAGATGGGATACGTGCCCATCGCCATCGACAAGCGCGAGTCCTCGGCCCTCCAGCGGGAGATCCGCCA
>CAYZKQ010000225.1:0-4816 GCA_964478975.1 uncultured Vicinamibacterales bacterium
CATGGAGCTGGCGTTCCTCATGACCCAGACCGGGCTGGCCCGGTGAGGCGGCCGCGGCCCGCGGCCGGCCTCGGGAGGACATGACCACCTACACGGCCAGGGACATCACGGTTCTCGAGGGCCTCGAACCCGTCCGCAAGCGGCCCGGCATGTACATCGGCGGCGTCGGCTCCGCCGGGCTCCACCACCTCGTCTGGGAACTTCTCGACAACGGCGTGGACGAGGCGATGAACGGCTACGCCTCGAACATCCGCGTGACGCTCCACGCCGACGGCGCCTCCGTGACGGTCGAGGACGACGGGCGGGGGATTCCGGTGGAGAAGCACCCGCAGGCCAAGCGGAGCGCCCTCGAGGTCGTCTTCACCAGGCTTCATGCGGGCGGCAAGTTCGAACATCTGACCTACAAGACGGCCGGGGGCTTGCACGGCGTCGGCGCGTCGGTCGTCAACGCCCTCTCGAAAGAGCTCGTCGTCCGCGTCAAGCGCGACGGGGCGCTCTGGGAGCAGCGCTTCAAGCAGGGCAAGCCCGTGACCGCGGTGCGGCGGATCGGCCCGGCGCGCGGCACCGGGACGCTTGTCTTCTTCCGGCCGGACCCGGCGATCTTTCCGAAGACGGAGTTCGACGCGGAGCTCATCCGCGAGCGCCTCGAGGTCACCAGCTACCTGCACCGCGGCCTGAAGATCGTCTTCGAGGACGAGGTCGCGGGGACGAAGCACACCTTCCAGCACGACGAGGGACTGGCCGACTACCTCGTTAAGATCGTCCGCGAGCGGCAGGCGCCCGTCGTGCACGAGGCGCCGTTCGCCTTGACGCGGGAGGACGATACCGGGCTGCGGATCGACCTCGTGCTGCAGTGGACACAGGCGACCGACGAGCACCTGCGGAGCTACGTCAACGGGATTCCCACCGGGTCGGGGGGGACGCACGAGACCGGGCTCCGGGCGGGGCTGGTCAAAGCCGTCCGCAACTACATCGAGACACACGACCTGACGCCGAAGGGCGTGACGATCGCGGCCGAGGACATCCGGGAGGGGCTAGTCGGCGTCCTGAGCGCGTTCGTGCGCGACCCGCAGTTCCAGGGGCAGACGAAGGACCGCTTGAACAACCCCGAGGTGGCCGGCGCCGTGGACGCCATGGTGCGGCCGGCGCTCGAACACTGGTTGAACCACAACCGGAGCGCGGCCGAAGCCATCGTGGCGCGCATCATCCTGGCCGCCCGCGCCCGCGAAGCCAGCCGCGCCGCCCAGGCCGCCGTGGTCCGGCGCACCGCGACGTCGGGGCGCGCGACGCTGCCGGGCAAGCTCGCGGACTGCACCGCCCCGGGCGCCGCCCTCGCGGAGCTGTTCATCGTCGAGGGCGACTCCGCCGGCGGCTCGGCGAAGCAGGCGCGCGACCGCGCCCGGCAGGCGATTCTGCCGCTTCGGGGCAAGGTGCTCAACACCGAAGGCTTGAGCCTCGCCAAGGTCCTCGAGAACCGTGAGCTCGCCGACCTGGTGACGGCGCTCGGGTGCGGCATCGGCAAGACGTTCGACCTCGCGAAGCTGCGCTACGGGAAGATCATCATCCTGGCCGACGCCGATTCGGACGGCAACCACATCGCGACATTGCTGTTGACCTTTCTCTATCGCCACCTGCCGCAGCTCATCCAGCACGGCAAGGTCTATCTCGCGCAGCCACCACTCTACCGGATCGACATCGGCCAGGAGACGTACTGGGCGCTGGACGACGCCGACAAGGAGCGGATTTTGAAGGCGCACGACGGGCGCGCGCGCGCCGAGGTCACGCGCTTCAAAGGGCTCGGCGAGATGATGCCGAAAGTGCTCTGGGACACGACGCTCAACCCGCGGACGCGGCGGCTGCTCCGCGTCGAGATCGCTGACCCCATCCAGACCGACCGCGTGATCGCCGAGCTCATGGGCAAGGACGCCCAGGCGCGGTTCCGGTTCATCATGGAGCGGGCCGAGGAGGCGCGGGAGCTGGATGTGTGAGGCCCGGGCGGCGGCCCCGGACGGGCCGCCCGGCGGACGGCGGCGGCCGGGCGTCGCGGGCGCGCCCTTGCGCCGGGCGGGCGGATTCTGCCAGGATGTCCCCGCTCAAGGAGTGGCGCTATGCGTGATCGATGGCGTGCGTGGATCGCGGTCGGAGCCGGCCTGATGCTGGCGGGCGCGGGCCAGGCGGCGTGCAGCGGGCCGCGGGTCGAGCCCGCGACCCTGGTGCTGCGGAACGGCAAGATCGTGACGGTCGACGACGAGAAGCCCGAGGCGCAGGCGCTGGCGGCGCGCGGGGACACGATTGTCGCGGTCGGGACGAACGAGGAGATCCAGCCGTACATCGGGTCGGCGACCGAGGTGATCGACCTCGAGGGCCGGCTCGCCATCCCCGGGTTCATCGAGAGCCACGGCCACTTCACCGGCGTCGGGCAGGCGAAGATGAGCCTGAACCTCATGCACGTCAAGAACTGGGACGAGATCGTCCAGATGGTGGCCGAGGCCGTCACGCGGGCGGAGCCGGGCGAGTGGATCGTGGGCAGGGGCTGGCACCAGGAAAAGTGGGACCGCAAACCCGAGCCGAACGTCGAAGGCTTCCCGACGCACGAGTCGCTGAGCAAGGTATCGCCCGACAACCCGGTCCTTTTGACCCACGCCAGCGGTCACGCCACGTTCGCTAACGCCAAGGCGATGGAGCTCGCCGGGGTCACGCGCCGGACACCCAACCCGCCGGGCGGGGAGATCCTCAAGGACCGCCGCGGCAACCCCATCGGCGTCTTCCGCGAGACGGCCTCGGGGCTGATCCGCCGGGCGCAGGCGGCGGCGCGGGAACAGATGACGCCGGAGGAGCGCGAAGCCGAGGCCCGGCGCGCGATCGACCTCGCCGACCAGGAGGTGCTTTCGAAGGGCGTCACGACGTTCCAGGACGCGGGCTCGGGCTTCGACACGATCGACCGGTTCAAGCGGATGGTGGACGAGGGGCGGCTGGGCGTCCGCCTCTGGGTGATGGTGCGCGCGGGCAACGACGAGCTCCGGGCGAACCTGGACCGCTACCGGCTCATCGGCTACGGCAACCACCACCTGACGGTGCGGGCGATCAAGGTCACGAGCGACGGGGCGCTCGGGTCGCGCGGCGCCTGGCTGCTCCAGCCCTACAGCGACTTGCCGGGCTCGACCGGCCTCAACACGACGCCGATGGCGTCGATCCGGGAGACGGCGGCGATCGCGATCGAGAAGGGCTTCCAGTTGTGCATCCACGCGATCGGCGACCGCGCCAACCGGGAGGTCCTGAACGTCTACGAGGAGACCTTCAAGGCGCACCCCGACAAGAAAGATTTGCGGTGGCGGATCGAGCACGCGCAGCACCTGAGCGCCGCCGACATCCCGCGCTTCGGCCAGCTCGGCGTCATCGCCTCGATGCAGGGCATCCACTGCACGTCGGACGCCCCGTACGTCCTGGCGCGCCTAGGCGCGGCGCGCGCCGAGGAGGGCGCGTACGTGTGGCAGAAGCTGCTGAAGACCGGCGCCGTCATCGCCAACGGGACCGACGCCCCTGTCGAGGACGTCGACCCGATCGCGAGCTATTACGCGTCGGTCAGCCGGAAGCTGCCCGACGGCTCGGTCTTCTATCCGGACCAGCGCATGAGCCGCATGGAGGCGCTGCGGTCCTACACGATCAACGGCGCGTACGCCGCCTTCGAGGAGGAGATCAAAGGGTCGCTCCGGCCGGGGAAGCTGGCCGACGTGACGGTGCTCTCCAAGGACATCCTCACGATTCCCGAAGACGAGATCCCGACGGCCCGGGTCGTCTACACCATCGTCGGGGGCAAGGTCCTGTACCGCGCGCCTACGGGTGCCGGAACTCCGCCGCCCGCGGGATGAGGTCGAAGTAGAGCGCGTCGGGCAGGACGGTGTGCCAGCGGCCCGCCGCCCGCGCGAGGAGCACGGCGCCCAGGAAGAGCGCCGCGACGCCGCCGGCCACCGCCCAGCCGGGCACGCGCCGGCGGCGGCCCACCACGAGGTCGAGCGCGCCGGCCGCCGGGCAGGCGGTCACGCACGCGAGGCACCCGGTGCACTCGGCCGACTTGACCGTCAGGAGCCGGTCGACCGGGAGCCCCGAGGGGCAGACCTTCGCGCACTTCGCACAGTCGATGCACGCCTCCGGGCTCCGCCGGATGCGCGCCGGGCTCGCCAGCGCGACGAGCCCGAGCAGCGCCCCGTAGGGGCAGAGATACCGGCACCAGAAATTCTTGATCGGCACCGAGAGGAGCAGCAGGCCCCCGATCACGAGGGCCGCCGCCACACTGCGGTACCGGAAGAAATTCAGCATCTTGACGTCGGCGATGAGTCCGTACGGGCTCTCGAGAAACGCGCGGATGTCGGCCGCCGACATGCTGGCGACGGCGTAGAGGAACAGCCCCATCAAGAGGTACTTGAGGCTCCGCAGCGGCACGTCCAGCCAGCGCGGCAGGGCGACGGTGCGCCCGAACAGGGCCTCCCCGCCCTGCCACAGCCACTCCGACAGCGTGCCGATCGGGCAGAGCCAACTGCAGAAGGCCTTCCGCAGGACGAAAGACATCGCCAGGAAGGCGGCGAGGAGGAACATCCCGGCGGCGTGCACCTCGGGGATGTCGCCCGTCACCAGCACGTATTTCAGATTCATCAGCGCGGCGATGGGCAGCCACCCCTCGACGCCGGGCGGGCGGGGCACGAACGGCGTCGCGCCGCCGGTTTCGTAGAAGCGCACCCACTGGTAGAAGCGCACGCCGATCCACAGGTTGAGCAGGGCGAAGGCGACCTGGCACGCCTGGCGCAGGAGCTGGGTGCGG
>CAYZKQ010000226.1:0-4548 GCA_964478975.1 uncultured Vicinamibacterales bacterium
TGGCCGTGGCGGGGCCGGCGGCCGAGCTCGACCACGGGTCGGTCGTGATCGCGGCTATCACGAGCTGCACGAACACCTCCAACCCGGGGGTCATGATCGGCGCGGGCCTGCTGGCCAAGAAGGCCGTCGAGCGTGGCCTGACCCGGAAGCCGTGGGTCAAGACCAGCCTGGCACCCGGCTCGAAGGTGGTGACCGCGTATCTCGAGGAAGCGGGGTTGCTCCCGTACCTGGAGGCCCTCGGCTTCCACCTCGTCGGCTACGGCTGCACGACCTGCATCGGCAACAGCGGGCCGCTGCCCGACGAGATCGCCGCGGCCGTGCGGGAGCGCGGCCTGGTGGTGGCCGCGGTCCTCAGCGGCAACCGCAACTTCGAGGGCCGAATTCAGCAGGACGTGCGGGCCAACTACCTGGCGTCGCCCCCGCTCGTGGTCGCCTACGCGATCGCCGGGCGGATGACGATCGACCTGACCTCGGAGCCGCTGGGACGCGGCCGGGACGGCCGCGACGTGTACCTGCGCGACATCTGGCCCTCGGGGGCGGAGATTCAGCAGGTGATGGCCAGGGTCGTGGGCGACCGGCTGTTCCGCGAGCAGTACGCCAGTGTCTTCGAGGGGGACGCGCGGTGGCGCGCCCTGCCGGTCCCGACCGGCGAGCAGTTCGCCTGGGACCCGGAGTCGACCTACATCCGGCGCCCGCCGTTTCTCGAGGATCTTCCGCGCGAGCCCGGCCCCCTCGCGGACATCCGCGGCGCTCGCGCGCTCGCGGTGCTCGGCGACAGCATCACGACAGACCACATCTCGCCGGCCGGGTCGATCCGGCCCGACAGCCCGGCAGGACAGTACCTGATCGCCCGGGGCGTGCCGCCGAAGGATTTCAACTCGTACGGGGCGCGCCGCGGCAACCACGAGGTCATGGTGCGCGGGACGTTCGCCAACGTGCGGCTCCGCAACCTGCTCGCGCCGGGGACCGAAGGGGGGTGGACCACGTATCTGCCGGACGGCGAGGTCATGACGATCTACGACGCCGCGATGAAGTACCGCGCGGCCGGCGTTCCGCTCGTCGTTCTGGCGGGCAAGGAGTACGGGTCCGGATCGTCGCGGGACTGGGCGGCCAAGGGCACCTTTCTGCTCGGCGTGCGTGCGGTGTTGGCCGAGAGCTTCGAGCGCATCCACCGGAGCAACCTCGTCAACATGGGCGTCCTGCCCCTCGAGTTCAAGCCGGGCGACAGTGTGGGGCGCCTGGGCCTGACCGGGCGCGAGGTGTTCGATGTCACGGGGATCGCGGCGGGGTTGAGGCCGCGGGGGGACGTGACCGTGTCGGCCCGGCGCGAAGACGGCCAGACGGTGCCGTTCACCGTCGTCGCGCGGGTCGATACACCCGAAGAGCTCGAAGCCTACCGCCACGGCGGCATCCTGCCGTACGTGCTGCGGCAGCTCGCGAAGGGCACGTGACGCCGTGACGGGGCCCGCGGCGGCCGTCGGGGTGCACGGGGTGACGGCGGACGCCGTCAAGGCGCGGGCGCGCGCCCTCGGGTTCGATCTGTGCGGGGTCGCGGCGGCGTCGGCGTATCCCGAGCTGCGGTTCCTGGCGCGCTGGCTCGAGCAGGGCTACGGCGGCGCGATGCACTACCTCGCCCGAACCGCCGAGCGCCGGGCCGACGTGCGCGCCGTGCTGCCTTCGGCCCGATCGGTCGTGATGCTCGGGGTCGTCTACAACGTCGACCGGCCGTATTCGGTCGAGCGCGCGGACCCGGGCGTGGCGCGGATCGCGCGGTACGCGTGGGGTGACGACTACCACGCGGTCCTCGGGGCCAGGCTCCGGGCGCTGGTCGCGTGGATGGCGGCGGCCGCCGGCGCGGGCTTCGAGGCGCGGGCGTATGTGGACACCGGGCCGGTCCAGGAGCGCGTCTACGCGCAGTACGCCGGGCTCGGATGGATCGGCAAGAACACCTGCCTTATCCACCCGGAGCTCGGGTCGTGGCTGTTTCTCGCGGCGATCGTGTGCAACCTGCCGCTCGAGCCGGACGCCCCCGGCCTGGATCAGTGCGGCACCTGCACGCTCTGCCTCGAGGCGTGCCCCACCGGGGCGCTCGTCGCGCCCCGCGTGCTTGACGCGACGCGGTGTTTGTCGTACCAGACGATCGAGTGGCGCGGGGTCATTCCCGAGGCGCTCCGCCCGGCAATGGGGACGCACGTCTTCGGCTGCGACATTTGCCAGGACGTCTGTCCATACAACTCGACGCCGCTCACCGGGCGCTCGACCGACGCGGCGTGGCAGCCGCGGCCGGCGCTCGACGGCCCGCGCCTGGTAGATCTGTGGCGCCTCCCGGACGATGAATGGCGCAGCGTCTTGAGACGGAGCGCCCTGCGCCGGGCGGGCCTCGCGGGACTGCGGCGGAACCTCGCGGTGGCGCTCGGCAACAGCGGCTCGGCGGAGGCCGCCCGAGCGCTGAGCGAGGCGCCGGCGGCGCGCGACGGCGGCGACGGCGTGGTGGCCGAGCACGTCGCGTGGGCGCGGCGGCGCCTGGCGGAATGACGTCGGCTGGCTGACCTGACAGGGACGAACCCACCCATGACCCACTCGCTCGCTCCGTCGCTCCTCCTGTCGATGCCGCAATTGCAGGATCCGAACTTCGCCAAGACGGTGGTGCTCCTGTGCGAGCACGCGCCCGAGGGCGCCTTCGGGCTGGTGCTCAACCGCCCGACCGATGTACCCGCTTCGAGCGTGGTCGGGCTGACCCCGCCCGTGGCGACCGATAACGGCATGCGCCTGTGGATCGGCGGCCCGGTCGAGCCCCACCGGGGCTGGATTCTGCTCGCCGAACCCCCCGAGACCGGCGAGGCCCGCGCCATTGCGGAGGGGCTGTATCTGTCGACCTCGCCGCTCGAGCTGCGGCGTGTGCTCGAGGCCACGCCGATGCCGCGGGCGCGGGTGCTGGCCGGCTACGCCGGGTGGGGGCCGGGCCAGCTCGACATGGAGCTGCAGGCGTCGGCGTGGCTCACGATGGAGGTCGAGCTGGACCTCATCTTCGACGTCGAGCCGGCGCGCATGTGGGAGACCGCCATCCGCCGGCTCGGGGCGGACCCCTCGCTCCTGCAGATGAGCCACGGCGTGCACTGAGGGGGGCCTGGCGCGCCGTTACTTCCCCAGGATCTCCAGCAGGTAGTCGACCGCCGCCTTCGTCTTCATCGCCGACAGGCGCTCGACCATCTCCTTGCGGAGCGTGCGGTCTTTCTCCTTGCGCGCCAGCGCCACCAGCGCGGTGTCGTTCCGCTGGATCGCGAGGGCGTGGATGACCGCCCGCTTGACCTCGGCGTCCGCCGACGGCGCTTCGTACAGGGCGACGAGCGTCGCGCCCGATTTCTCGGCGGGCGCCAGGCCCAGCGTCCGGATCGCCGCCCGGCGCAGGTCGGCGTCTTGCTCGTTGCGGGCGACGGCGGCGAGACGCTCGATGTCGGAGTCGGGCGGCAGCGCCTGGAGGATCTCTCGCTTGATCGCGGCGTCGCGTTCGCGTCCGTACAGATCCCAGAGTGCGTCGGTCATCTTGAGCGCCGCGAGCTGGCGGACCGCTTCCGCCCGCACCTCCGCCGGCGCGTCGGCGCGCGCGACGCCGAGGAGTCGGTCCCGCTCGCCCAGCGTGCCCCACGCGCGGACGACGAGGCGCCGGACCTCCGCGTCGCTCGTCGAGTCGTAGACCTGGGCCAGCAGGCTTCGCGTGTCGGGCGTGTTCGCGTACGCGACGAGCCGGAGCGCCTGGAGCTGGAGGTCGGGGTTGTGTTCGCCCCGCGCGATGGCGGCGAGGATTGGCCGCGCGCGGTCGGACCGGCTCTGCGCGAGCACGAAGAGCGCCCGCTCCTTGAGCTTCGGGGATTCGGCCCGCTGGAGGAACCGTTCGAGCAGCGCCACGGACCGCTCCGGCTCGACGTGCTGGAGCGCCGTGAGGGCGAGCAGCTTGAGCTCGTCATCTTCCTGGCTGTCCGGCGTCGGCGGCTGGCCGGCGCGCTTGCGGATCTCGACCTCGAGGACCTGCGCGTCGGCGAGGTAGCGGCTCTTGGGATACGCGCGGCGCAGCTCGGCGAGCGTGGCCAGCGCCTCGGCACCCTGGTTCAGCTTGTTCTGGGCGTAGGCCTTCCAGTAGAGCGCCCCGTCGGCGCGGCGGCCGTTGGTCTCGATGACTCGGCCGAAGCACTCCACCGCCAGCTCCCAGCGGCCATTCCGGAGCGCCGCGTAGCCGAGGTCGTAGAAGCGGGTGTCCTGCTCGACACGCCGGGGGGTGGCGTGCTGGCTGGCCGCGCAACTCGCGCCCAGAGCCTCGACTCCCTGGAGGACCGCCAGGTCGGCCAGCATTCGCGTTTGCTCGGCGTGGAGCCGCGCCTGCTCGCGGGCGAGCTCCGCCAGCATCCGGCCCTGCTCGGCCTGCAGGCGGCGCGCGGCATGGGCATGCCCGGCCGGCAAAGGCTGGTCGAGGTCGAACTGCCGCTGGCCTTCCCGGTCATCCTGGCCGGCATCCGGCTCACGGTGGTGATCTCGCTGGCCACGGCGACGATC
>CAYZKQ010000227.1:0-4427 GCA_964478975.1 uncultured Vicinamibacterales bacterium
GGGCGCGGCCACGAGCAGGGCCGCCCAGATGCCCGCGAGCAAGGCCGCGGCCCCCGCGAGGCGCGCGCGAAGCGTCGGCCTCCGCTCTACCAGCCCACGAGTTGCCTCAGCCACCTCGACCAGGTCTCCGCCAGCCACCACTTGAGCCCCGCGTCGGCCGCGAGCCCGAGGACCGCGACACCGAGCCATCGCCCGTGGCGACGCAGCGCGAACGAGAACCCGACCACCCGGGCCAGGAGCGGACCGGACAGGACCACCCCGAGCACCACGAAGCTCGCCACGCGCAGCAGCGCCCACGGGGGCCAGGCGAGCGCCGCCACGAGCCAGGGGCGGTCGCTCGCGAAGCCGAGGGAGCCGGCGTAGTGGCCCATCTCGTTGGTCAGCAAGGCCCCCAGGGGCATGGCCAGGACTCCGCCGCTCGCCGCGGCGGCGCCGCAGAAGACCGCGGCCTGCACGGCGTGCTGGGGCACGAACCGCGCGGGGTCGCCCTCGCGCCCGGCGCCCGTCCGCACCCACGCGAACATCTCGCGCCGGTAGGCTTCGCCGCGCAGGAAGAGCGTCCCGGTCAAGTCGGGACGCCGCACCGCGAGGACCGTCGCGGACGCCGCCATCGCCGCCGCCCACACGAGCATGGCCGCCACCGCCGCGGCCGTCCGCTCGCGGCGCAGCCAGTAGAGCATGACCGGAAACGCCGGCAGCGCGTTGAGCACAGGCACCGCCGCCGGCTGCCGCATCCAGGCCGCGACAGCGTAGGACGCGACGGTGCCCGCCGCCACGCCGAGCGCCAGGTTCCCGCTCGAGGCGTTCATGACCCCGGCTCGTCCGGCGGGCGTCGAGCGGCCAGCGGCGCGAGGCGATCCGCGGCCGCCTCGGGCAACTCGAGCGGTCCGTAGTGAGCTTCGTAGCGCCGGCGGAACTCCTCGAAGCGGTACGCGTGACTCTGGCCGCCCAGATGCTCGAGCGCGTAGGTCGCCGCCACACTCCCGAGGCGCGCGCACACCTCGAGCGGGGCCTGCGCCGCCATCCCTTTGAGCAGTCCGCCCCGGTACGCGTCGCCGACGCCCGTCGGATCGACGACGCGACGGGGCGGCACCGCCGGCACGTCCGCCCGTCCTTCGCGCGTCAAGACCGTCGAGCCCTCGGCGCCGCGCGTCACGATGAGGGCGTGCGCCTCGCGCAGTATGGCAGGCTCGTCCAGCCCCGTCTTCTGCCGGAGCAGCTCCAGTTCGTAATCATTGACAATCACGAGCGCCGCGCCCGTCAGGCCCGCCCGCAGCGCTTCCCCCGAGAGCCGCGCGCACTGCTGGCCGGGGTCGAACACGTACGGGATCCCGAGCGTCCGGCACTCCTCGGCGTACTGCACCATGGCCCCGGGGTCGTTCGGAGAGATGATGGCGAGGTCGGCGTCCCGGACCGACCGGAACGACAGCTCGCCCGCCTTCGCCATCGCTCCCGCGTAGAACGACGCGATCTGGTTGTTGTCGCGGTCCGTGCTGCAGAAGAACGACGCCGTGAACGTGCCGGGCACCTCTCGCACGAGCGAACAGTCGACACCGGCCGCCTCGAGCCAGCGCCGGTAGTCGGTGAAATCCTCCCCGGCGGTCGCCATCAGGTACGGCCGCTCGCCGAGCAGCGCCAGGGTGTAAGCGATGTTCGGGGCGCAGCCGCCCCGGCGCTTGTCCATCGAATCGACCAGGAAGCTCAAGCTGACCCGGTCGAGATGCTCCACGAGAAAGTGCTCCGTGAACCGCCCGGGGAAGGACATCAAGTAGTCGTAGGCGATCGAACCCGTCACGACGATTTTCACCGCGGCTCGCGACCTCCAGCGCGTGCATCACGATAGCCGAGTCGCCGCGCGGGTTCAACGCGGCCCCGCCGGCCGGGCCGAAAGACCGTCCGACCGCCTCCCCGGGCGGCCAGGCGCTCCACACGGAGCGAAGCGCCCGATGATCGGGGATCGCTGTGATAGCATGTCCGCTCCACACCGGCGGCGCGCGTCCCGGCGGGGGCGGCGGACCGGGGAGGTGGTCATGAGCACCCTGACCCTCACGGTGAACGGCCGGCGCCACATGGTGGAGGTCGACCCGGCCGTCCCCCTCCTCGACGTCCTCACCGACCTCCTCGGTCTGCGCGGCCCGAAGTTCGGCTGCGGGCTCGGCCAGTGCGGCACCTGCACGGTGCTCGCCGACGGAGAGGCCATTCGGTCCTGCCTCACACCGGTCGGCCGGATCGGCGGTCGGCGGATCGTCACCCTCGAAGGCCTCGGTACCCCCGAATCGCTTCATCCGCTCCAGCAGGCGTTTCTGGACGAGCAGGCGATGCAGTGCGGGTACTGTCTGAGCGGGGTCATCCTCACCGCGAAGGCGCTGCTGGACCGCCGGCCGGACGCGTCCGACGAAGAGATCCGCCGGGCGCTCTCGACCGTGCTCTGCCGCTGTTACGCTCACGTGCGCATGTGGAAGGCCATCAAGCGCTACCAGCGGGCGCTCGCCGGTCGGACCGGCTAGTCTGGCGCCGCCCCTCGGAGGCCGCCGATGGATCCCGTTGGCAACCGCCCGGGCACGCTCGAAGATGAGGATCTGGTCGACCGCTTGACCCCGGCCGCCCGCGGTGCGCTCGAGCGGCTCGGGGCGACCCGCCGCGAGTTCCTCCGCGAATCGGGCCTGCTCATCGTCGGATTCAGCCTCGCGGGCGCCGGGTCCGCGGCGGGCGGCGGTGCGGCGGCGTCGGGCCTTCCCGGCGCCGGGGAGCTGCAGGCGCCGGCGGCGGCCGACACGCTGGACGCCTGGCTGGCCGTCGCACCCGACGGGAGCGTGACGGTCTATACCGGGAAGTGCGAGCTGGGTCAGGGGCTCTTGACGGCCCAGACGCAGCTCGTCGCCGAAGAGCTCGGCGTCGCCCCGGCTCGCGTGACGATCGTGCAGTGCGACACGGCCCTCACGCCGGACCAAGGGACGACCTCCGGGAGCCAGTCGCACCCGACGAACTTCAACGACACCCATCTGGCCCGCGCCGCGGCGACGGCGCGCGCCCTTTTGGTCGGTCTCGCCAGCGAGCGCCTGGGAGTGCCGGCGGAGGCGCTGGAGGCCGCCGATGGAACCATCCGGGTCCGCCTCGACCCCACGCGCCGCGTGACCTACGCGGAACTCGTGGGCGGCCGGCGACTCGCGCGTCCCCTCGATCCCCGGGTGCCGCGGAAGCCGAAGTCGGCCTGGACGGTACTCGGGCGGCCCCTCCCGCGCGTCGATGGCCCGAGCCTGGTCGGCGGCACCTTCGAGTACGTGCACCACGTGCGCCTCCCGGGCATGCTCCACGGCGCTGTGGTCCGGCCGCCGCACGTGGGCGCCACGCTGGTCGACGTGGATGCGAGCTCGGTCCGGGACGTGCCGGGCCTGGTGAAGGTCGTGGTACGGGGGAACTTCGTCGGCGTCGTGGCGGAGCGCCCGTGGCAAGCCCGGCAAGCCGCGGCGGCGCTCCGAGCCACCTGGGCGGACGGCGCACCCCTCCCGGCGCCGGCCACCTTCTACGAGGCGCTCCGCCGGCTCCCCTCGCGCGACACGCTGCTCGTGGACTCGGGCGACATCGAGCGCATCTTCGCGGAAGCGCCGCAGGTCCATCGGGCGACGTACCGCCATCCGTACCAACTGCACGGGTCGATCGGTACCTCCTGTGCGGTCGCCGACGTCCGCGACGGTCGCGCGACCATCTGGTCGGCCACCCAGGCGGTGTGGCCCCTGCGCCGGACGACGGCGATGCTCCTCGGGCTCGAGCCGGAACAGGTGCGGGTCATTTTCCGGATGGGGGCCGGCTGTTACGGCCTGAACGGCGCCGATACGGTCGCCTACGATGCGGCGCTGCTCTCCCAGGCCGTCGGCCGGCCCGTGCGGGTGCAGCTCAGCCGGCGCGACGAGATGGCGTGGGAGAATTTCGGGGCCGCCTTCCTCGTGGAGGAACGCGCCGCGCTCGGGCCCGACGGGACCATCGTGGCGTGGGACTACGAGGCCTGGGTGCCGGTCCGAGGCGGCCGCCCCGGCTTCCAGACGCCGGGCAATGTCGTGACGGGGTTCCTCGCGGGCTTCCAGCCCGCGGCGTTCGTCCCGCGCCAGCCTGCACCCCCGCCCGCGGCGCCGTTCGACAACGGCGCCAACGCCGCGCCGAACTACGTCGCCGGCTGCGTGGCGGGTGTCTGCGGCGGGACGGGCACGGTTCGGAGCGAGCGCGTGCTCGTCCACACGGTCGAGTCCCCGTTCTGGACCGGTCCGCTCCGCTCGCCTGCGCGCCTGCAGAACACGTTTGCGCACGAATGCTTCATGGACGAACTGGCCGCGCGAGCCGGTGCGGACCCGATCGCCTACCGACTGCGCCACCTCCGCGACGCCCGGCTGGTCGCGGTGCTGGAAGCGGCGGCGCGAGCGGCGGGCTGGGAC
>CAYZKQ010000228.1:0-4374 GCA_964478975.1 uncultured Vicinamibacterales bacterium
CGGCCGCCGGCGGCAGTGGCGGCGCGGCGAGCGTCTGGTCGACGAACTCGCGCACGAGCCGCGGAAAGTCGCGGGCCAGCAGTCGCGCCAGGGCGGCATCCTGGCCGGCCAGGCGCGCATCGTCGCCGTCGCCTCCGCCGCGCGGCTGGACGCCCTGCCGGATGTCCCGACCATGGCGGAACAGGGCGTCGCCGATTTCACCGCCGGTTCCTATGTCGGCCTGCTCGCCACCGCCGGGACGGCCGCGCCCGCCGGGCCGCGGCAGGGCAGTCCGGGGCCTGGTTCGGCGGCCGACCTAGTGCCCGTGTTTCGCGCGCCGGCTCGACTCGTCCACGAAGACCTCGATGTGCAGCTCGAGCGCGGCGCCGTGTTCCGCCTGGAGGGCACCGGCGACGCGCCGATCTTCGTCCTCGCCGGGGCGGGCACCTTCACGATCGCGCCGCCCCTTTTCTCGGAGCAGCGGCAACTCCAGATTGCCGGAGGCGCCTCAGCGCTGCGCCTGCCGTTCGAGGCCGCCGTGGTCGAGGCTCACCCCGGCGAGCTCGCACAGGTCCTGCGCCCGGCGGAGCCCTGGCAGGGGCCTGCGCCGAGGGAACAGGTCGAGCGGGCGCAGCGCCTCGCGCGGGAGTACCTCGCCCGGACGGCCCCGGCCCGCCTCGGCCCCGCCGGCGCGGCGGTCCCGACCCCGGCGCTGCCGCCGGGGGATGTCCTTCTGCTGGTCGGGGCTGGGGAGCGCCGGCTGCTGTACACGCGCGCGGGCGAGCGGCCCGAAGACCTGATGCTGGTCGACCTCGCGGCAGGGCGCCGGGTGCTGGCGTATCCGTCGGCCGCGCGCCGCCGGGCGTGGGGCTGGCAATTCGGTGACGAGTACGGGCGAGGCGACGAGGTTTCGGCGTACGACATCGCCGTGACGATCGATCCGCCGCGGCGGGCCCTGGCGGGCCGGACGCGGCTGGCGGTGACGGCGCTGCAGCCGCTCGGCGTGCTGTCGCTGCGGCTCGATCGCAACCTCGTCGCCAGCCGGGTCGAGAGCCGCGAGCGCGGGCGGCACCAGTTCGTCCAGCAGCGGGAGCGCGACACCCTGCTCGTGCGCATCGACCCGCCCCTGCCGCCCGGCGAATCGCTGCGCGTCGAGGTGAGCTACGCCGGCGTCGTGGCACCGCAATCCGTGTTACCGGCGTCGCTCCGCGACCGCGAGGATCTCGGGACCGGGCAGCCGGCGGACGGCGACGTCCTGCTCTACAGCAATCGGGTGTACTGGTTCCCGCAGTCGCCAGTTCGCAATCACACGAGGGCGACGATTCGCGCGACGGTCCCCGCAGGCTACGTCGTCCGGGGGACCGGCGTCCTGGAGTCCGACTCGCCGGCGCCCGATCCCGACGGCACCGTGACGTTCGTCCTGCGAGCGCCGGTGCCGGCGCGGTACCACGCGCTGCTCATCGGGCGTTTGAATCGTGTCACCGAGCTGCCGCCGACCCAGGCGCGTCCGGTCGCCGTCGAGATGCTGGCGGTTCCGCGGCTCGCCGAGCGGGCGCGCGCGCTAGCGCCGGACGTCGCCGGCATCGTGCGTTTCCTGAGCGCGTGGGTCGGCCGGGCGCCCTATCCCCGCCTCAGCGTCGCGCTGCTCGACACGCCCGTCCCGGCGGGGCACAGCCCGGCCTATCTCACCGTGCTCGGCGAGCCTGTCGCCTGGCGGCCTGGGTCGGCCGACGATGACCCTGCGTACTTTCGGGAGGATCCGACGTTTTTCCTCGCGCACGAGGTCGCCCACCAGTGGTGGGGCCATGGCGTCGGCTGGCGCAACTACCGGGAGCAATGGTTGAGCGAAGGGTTCGCGCAGTACTTCGCGGCCCTGTATATCCGCGACGCGAGAGGCGAGGAGGCCTTCGCCAGGGTGCTTGCGTGGTTGCACCGCTGGGCCCGCGAGGGGCGACACCAGGGTCCCGTGAGTCTGGGGGTGCGTGTGGGGGAGCTCGGTGACGACCCGCGGCGGTTCACGGCGGTCGTGTACAGCCGGGCGGCGTACGTCCTGCACATGCTGCGAGCCATCGTCGGGGAAGACACGTTCCGGAGGGCCCTGCAGCGCTACGCGGCCGAGTGGGTGTTCCGGCGGGCGGGCACGGAGGATCTGCGGGCGGTGTTCGAGGCCGAGTCGGGCCTGGACCTGGGGCGCTTCTTCGAGCAGTGGATCCGTCGAGATGGCGAGCCGCGGCTGCGCTATCGCGTCGTCCCGCCGGCGGGTGCGGCCGAGCCCTTGCGGTTCGTGGTCGAGCAGATGGGCGAGGTGTTCGACGTGCCGCTCGATGTCACCATCGAGTACCCGGACCGGCCCGCCCGGACGACGATCTTTCACGTGTCGGCATCCCGCCAGGAGTTCGCCTTGCCTGTCGAGGGTCGCGTGCGGCGTGTTCGGGTCAATGACCGGTTGACCGCCCTGGCGGAGGTGCGGGGGCGGTAGCACGCGGCTGAGGGGCATCGACGCTTCCCGCGCCCGGGGGCGAGGTGGGCGAGTGCCTCTCGCGCGCGGCGCCCCCGGGCGAGCGTTGTTATTCGTGTCGTGAATGATTATCATTCATTCGATGAAAGCGTTGCCCCGCGCGATCGGCCCCGCCCTGGCCCGGTGCCTTCGGGCGATGCCTGTCGTGGTCGTGACCGGGGCGCGCCAGACGGGCAAGAGCACGCTCGCCCAGTTCCTGGTCTCCGGTCACCGCCGCTACCGCTCGTTGGATGACCTGGACGTCCTCGACGCCGCCCGTCGCGACCCCGAGGTGCTCGTGGGCGGGAGCGACCTGGTAACCCTCGACCAAGTTCAGCGGGCGCCGGAACTTCTTCTGGCGGTCAAGCGCGCTGTCGACCGCAAGCCGACGCGCGGCCGGTTTCTCCTCACTGGCTCTGCCAATCTGCTGCTGATGCACCGCGTATCCGAATCCCTGGCAGGTCGGGCGGCCTACCTGGCTCTCTGGCCCATGACCCGGCGGGAGCAGCTCGGGCTCGGCGCGTGCGGGCGGTGGGAAGACCTCCTGAAGGTGCCGGAGAAAAAGTGGCTTGACCTGCTGCGAGAAGGGGAGGCCGAACCGGCCGACTGGAAGGTCCTGGCACGCCGAGGTGGCTTCCCCGTACCCGCGCTCGAGACGAAAAGCGCCGCGGAGCGGCCCATCTGGTTCGACGGCTACGTTCGCACCTACCTGGAGCGGGACCTCCAGGACCTCGCGGCTATCGGCGCGCTCCCTGATTTCCGTCGACTCATGCGCGCGGCCTGCCTCCGGCTCGGCCAGCTTCTCAATCAGACCGAGCTCGCCCGGGATGTCGCGCTTTCGCAGCCCACGGTGCACCGCTGGTTGAACCTGCTCGAGACGTCGTACCTTACCTTGCACCTTCCGGCGTACGCCCGGAGCCGAACCAAGCGGCTCATCAAGTCGCCCAAGCTCTACTGGGCCGATACCGGTCTGGCCCTGCACCTGGCGGGCCTTGACGAGCCGACGGGGGCTCACCTCGAAAACCTGGTATTGATGGACCTCGTCGCGTGGCGCGACGCACGGCTTGAGCGGGTTGACGTTTATTATTGGCGCACGGCCGCCGGCCAGGAAGTGGACTTCGTGATCGAGGCGGGCGGCCAACTCCTGCCGATCGAGGTGAAGGCGACCGGCCGGCCACGGCTGTCGGACGCGGCCGGCCTGCGTGCGTTCCGCGCGGAGTACGGTGGCCAGGTTCGAGGTGGGCTGTTGCTCCATACGGGCCATACCCTCGAGTGGCTTGCTCCGGGCGTACTGGCCACGCCGTGGTGGAAGGTGCTGTGAGGGCGGGCACGGGCGAGCGCTTTGGCCTCGGTAGCCTGTCCTGGCCGAAGAGGTCGCTTTCCAGTCCGGTGTCTTGCTGCTGGCCAAGGCGAGAGCACAGCCGCTCAGGGCGGGTGTCCTGATGTCTGCTCCGGCACCGGAACTGCAGCCAGGACCTCCGATGCCCGGTCCTGGCCCTGGAGCCCAGCCCGAAGCCGGGCCTCGCCTGGGGCCCGGCGTTCAGACGAAGGCCATCCGGCTCGTCGGCGCTGTCCCACCCGAGCTTTGGAGCTGGCTCGGGACGAAACTCCTGCCGAGGCTTCGAGGCCGACCCAGCCGAGCGTACGGCCGCCCATCCCGCCTCGACGGCCGACAAATCGGGTCACGCTGGCCGGTCTTATCAGGCCTCGACCCGATGGCGCGGGTGCAAGCCGGCACCTAAACTGAGGTCGCTTTCGCTGCGCAAGGCTCGAGCCCGGGTGTACAGGGGCCGACTCTCCGGCCGTGTTTTCGTGCGCGGCGTGTCGTCCGCTCGTCTCTAACCAAGGAGGATGCGAATGAGACAGCGTGCGGTTCGGTTCGGGTCGGCGCTGCTTCT
>CAYZKQ010000229.1:0-4362 GCA_964478975.1 uncultured Vicinamibacterales bacterium
CCCACGCCGACGCCGTCGCTGATCGTCACGCGGCGGGCGACGCGCGGCGCGCCGCGATCGGCCGCGAGTACCTGCGCCGCCACATGCGCTACGCGCTGGACGAGGAGACCCGGGCGGGGCTCGAGACGTTCCTGCGCCTGGCCGCCGAGGTGGGGCTGGCGCCGCCGGGCCGACTCGTGCGATGCTACTGACCTCATGAGCCTCCAGGCGATTGCCGACAAGGTCGCGCGCGGCGGGCGCCTGACCCGGGCCGAAGCGATCGAGCTGTACGAGACGGCGCCGACGTGGCGCCTCGGGGCCCTCGCCGACCTGGTCCGCGCCCGCAAGCATCCGGACCGCATCGTCACCTACATCATCGACCGCAACGTCAACTACACGAACGTGTGCGTCGCCCGGTGCGCGTTCTGCGCGTTCTACCGGCCGGTGGGGTCGCCGGAGGGCTACGTCCTGGGGTTCGAGGAGCTCTTCCGCAAGATCGACGAGACGATCGCCCTCGGGGGCGAGCAGGTCCTGCTCCAGGGCGGGCACAACCCGGACTTGCCGCTCGAGTGGTACGAGGATCTGTTCCGGGCGGTCAAAGCGCGCTATCCGCGGTTCCGGCTGCACGCGTTGTCGCCGCCGGAAATCCTGCACCTGTCCCGGCTCTCGCGCCTGCCGGTGCCGGCGGTCATCGAGCGCCTGGTGGCCGCCGGGCTCGACAGCATTCCGGGCGGCGGCGCCGAGATCCTCGTCGATCGCGTGCGGCGGCGCTTGAACTGCTACAGCAAAGCGTCCGCCGACGAGTGGATCGACGTCATGCGGCACGCCCACCGCGCCGGCCTGCGGACGACCGCGACCATGATGTACGGCAGCGTCGAGACCCCCGCCGAGCGGATCGAGCACCTGCTGCGCCTCCGGGAGCTGCAGGACGAAACCGGCGGCTTCACGGCCTTCATCGCGTGGAGCTACCAGCCCGAGCACACCGAGCTGGGCGGGGTCGAAGCGACGGGCATCGACTACCTCCGCACGCTGGCGGTGGCGCGCATCGTCCTGGACAACTTCGGCAACCTGCAGGCGTCTTGGGTGACGCAGGGCGGCAAGGTCGGACAGCTCAGCCTGGCGTACGGGGCCAACGACATGGGCAGCGTCATGATCGAAGAGAACGTGGTCCGCGCCGCCGGGGCGAGCTACTGCATGGACGAAGTCGAGATCGTGCGGAACATCGAGAACGCCGGGTTCGTCCCCAAGCGCCGGAATATGCACTACGAGATCCTGGGCGACCCCATCTTCCGGGAGCGGGCGGTGCCCCGGCAGCGCGAGCTGGCGGTGGCCCGCGCCGGCGGCGACACGAGTCGCCCGCCCGAACTCGACCGCTACCCGGCGCGGAGCCCCGTCGAGAAGCGCCGCCGCCAGGCGGTCCGGCCCTGAGCCGCGATGGTGCGGACGGCCCCCCCGAGGCGCCGGGCAGCCGCCGGTCCGCGGGAGGTGCTCTACCGCGCCGCCTGGGTACTCCCGATCGTGTCCCCGCCCGTGCGCGACGGGTGGGTGCTTGTCCGGGACGGCCGCATCGCCGGGGCCGGCGGGGGCGCGCCGCCCGCCGCCGCGGGCGAGCGGGTCGAGCGGGACCTCGGCGCGCGCGCCCTGCTGCCCGGGCTCGTCAACGCGCACACCCATCTCGAACTGTCGCACTTGGCGGGCCGCGTGCCGCCGGCGCGCGCCATGCCGGTCTGGGTGTGCGACCTGCTCGCCGCCCGCGGCACGGGTCTCCCGCCGCCCGGGCCCATCGCGGCGGCCATCGCCGCGGCGCGGCGGGCGGGCACGGCGCTCGTCGGGGACGTGAGCAACTCGCTCGCCAGCGTGCAGCCCCTCGTCGACAGCCCGCTGTCCGCGCTCGTCTTCCACGAACTGCTCGGGTTCGCCCTCCGCGACGCCGACGCGTACGTGCGGGCTGCCGCGGCGGCCCTCGAGACGCTCCCGCGGTCGCCGCGGGTGCGGGTCAGCCTGACCGTGCACGCGCCGTACTCGGTGAGCCTCGAGCTGTTCGACGCGGTGGGCCGGTGGGTGAGGGCGGCGCCTCCAGCGATGCGGTGCAGCGTGCATCTGGGCGAGTCGCCGGAGGAAATCCGGTTTCTGAGGGACGGGGCCGGGCCCTGGCGGGAGTTGCTCGAAGCGCTGCACGCCTGGAATCCGGGCTGGCGGCCGCCGGCGTGCGGGCCGGTGGCCTACCTGGACCGGTTGGGCTGGCTGACGGATCGCCTGCTGGCGGTGCACGGCGTGCAGTTCGACGACCACGACCTCGCGCGGCTGCGCGCCACCGGGGTGACGCTCGTGACCTGTCCGCGGAGCAATCAGTGGGTGGGCGTGGGGCCGCCGCCCGTCGAGCGCTTCTACGCCTCCGGGGTGCGGGTGGCCGTCGGGACCGACAGCCTGGCGAGCGTCGAGGACCTTAGTGTGTTCGCCGAGCTCGCCGCGTTGAGGCGGCTGGGCCCGTCGGTGCCCGCGCGGCGGTTGCTCGCGAGCGCCACGCGGGAGGGCGCGGTGGCGCTGGGCTTCGGCGAGGAACTGGGTGCGATCGCGCCGGGCCTGCGCGCCGAGCTCGTCGCGGTCGACGTTCCGCGGCGCGTGGCGGATGTGGAAGAATACCTGGTGTCCGGCATCGACGCCGAGCAGGTGGAGTGGGTGTCGTGATCCCGATCTGGTCGCGCCTGCGTCTGTACGCGTCGTTCGTGCGGTTCAGCCACTCGGTCTTCGCGCTGCCTTTCGCGCTGACCGGCGCCCTGCTGGCCTCCCGCCGCGTGGCGGTGCCGTGGACGCGCGTCGGGTGGATCGTGGTGGCGATGGTGGCGGCGCGGAGCGCGGCGATGGGGTTCAACCGCCTCGTCGACGCGCCGTACGACGCCCTCAACCCCCGGACCGCCGGCCGCGAGCTGCCGTCGGGCCGGCTGTCGCGCCGCGAGGCGCGATGGTTCGTCATCGTCGCCTCCGGGGTGTTCGTGCTCGCCGCCGCCTTCCTGGACCCGCTGTGCCTGGCGCTCTCGCCCGTGGCGCTCGCGATCGTGTTCTGGTATTCCCTGGCGAAGCGCTACACGGCCTTCACGCAGCTCTTCCTCGGCCTGGCGATGGCGGTCGCGCCCGTGGGTGGCTGGCTGGCCGCCGGCGGCCGCGGCGGCTGGGAGCCGTGGCTGCTTGCGCTCGCCATCGGCACCTGGGTCGGCGGATTCGACATCCTCTACGCGTGTCAGGACCTCGAGTTCGACCGCGCCCACGGGCTCCAGTCCATTCCCGCGCGCTTCGGCGTCGCCGCGGCCCTGGCGATCTCGCGCGCCCTGCACGTCGTCACGGTGCTCGCCCTGGCGGCCTTGGCGCTCGTCGTCCCCCTGGGGCCCGTGTACCTGGCCGGCGTGGCCGCCGTGGCCGCGCTGCTCGCCTACGAGCAGTCGCTCGTCTCGCCCGACGATCTGTCGCAAGTCGCGCGCGCCTTCGACCTGAACGGGTTCGTGGGCCTGCTGTACTTCCTCGTCACGGCGGTGGCGGTGTATGCCGAGTGAGCCGCGGCGGACGTTCGCAATCGGCGTGACCGGCGCCAGTGGAGCCGTCTACGCGGTGCGGACGCTGGCGGCGCTGCTCGCCGCCGGGTGCCACCTCGAGGTCGTCTTCACCGAGTTCGGCCGGCGGCTGCTGCGCGACGAGCTCGGCGACGAGGTGTCGGTCGATCGCCTGGGCGAGTACCTGGCGGCGCGGTACGGGGACGACGTCCGGCGTGGATCCTACGCGGTCTACAGCAACCGCGACCTGGGGGCGCCGCTGGCGAGCGGCACCCACCGCTGCGACGGCATGGTCGTGGTGCCGTGTTCGATGAAGACGCTGGCCGGGATCGCGCTGGGGTTGTCGCGCACGCTCGTCGAACGCGCCGCCGACGTCATGCTCAAGGAGCGGCGGCCGCTCGTCGTCGTCCCGCGAGAAACGCCCATGAGCTTGCCGCAGCTCAGGAACCTCGTGCGCTGTGCCGAGGCGGGCGCCATCGTGATGCCGGCCATGCCGGCGTTCTATCAGGGGCCGAAGAGCCTGGACGACCTCGCTGATTTCATGGCCGGCAAGATCCTCGGCGCCCTCGGGGTCCCCCACGCGCTGGTTCCGCCGTGGAAAGGATGACGCCCCCGCGCGCCGACCCCGACGACAAGCGCCCGGACCGCATCGCCGGCATGTTCGATGCCATCGCGGCGCGGTACGACCTACTCAACCACCTGCTCAGCGCCGGCCTCGACGCGTGGTGGCGGCGGCGGGCGGTCGCGGCCCTCGCGCTCCGCGGCGGCGAGCGCGTCCTCGATGTGTGCACCGGCACCGCCGACCTCGCCCTCGCGGCCGTCCGCGGCCGCCGGGGCC
>CAYZKQ010000230.1:0-4348 GCA_964478975.1 uncultured Vicinamibacterales bacterium
CCCGCGGGATCCGCCGCGTCCGTCCGCGACGCCGCCGCCGCGGCCGGTGCCCGTCGAGCTCCGTCACCGCCGCGCGGAGCGCGCCGGCCGCCGCCCCGCGCCGCCGTAGAACGACGGCAGCGCGAGGTCGCGCATCGTGTGCAGGCCCGGCGTCGCCGCCAGCACCTTCGGGATCGAGTTGACCGCGATGGACGCCGTGGCGATATCGCCGTGCACCCCACCCACGATCTTCATGACGAGCGGCGGCGACCCCGTGATGGTCACGGCGTCGTAGGTCTCGGGCGCCCCGAGGTACGCCTCCATGTGCAGCGTGATGACCGCCTCGCCGTCGCGCCACCCGATGCCGTCCTGGACGAGGCCGCACACGCGCCCGGCCTCGACTTCCAGGTACTCGCTCGCCACCGGCGCCTCGGCGATCTTGGGGACGATGACGTCGGTGACCTTGTCGAGCTTCCAGCCGAGGGCGTCGGCGATCATCCGGACCGACTCCGTGAGACCCACGTGCCGGACGACGCCCTGGTCGACGCGCGCCTCGAACTCGTCGCGCGTCAGGCCCGCGCCGATCTTCTGCTGGAACGGCAGGCGCCGGATGCGCGCGTCCTGCACGCGCTCGACGCGGATCCGGTCGACGCGCTCGCAGGCCGCCGTCAACATGATCGGCAGCGCGTCCATCGTGAAGCCCGGGTTCACGCCCGTCCCGAGCACCGCCACCCGGGCCTTGCGGGCGAGCGCGTCCAGCCGCGCGGCGATGCGCGTGTTGGGTCCGACCGGATAGGCCAGCTCCTCGGTCGTCGAGACCACCGGCAGGCGCGCGCCCAAGACGAGCTCGATCTGCGGCCTCACCTTCTTCAGCGACGAGCTCGTGCAGAGCACGACGACGTCCGGCTTGGCCGCTTTGAGCGCCCGCCGGGGATCGCCTGACACCTCGATGCCCAACCGGCGTCCGAGGCCGGCCACCTCGCCCAGGTCCCGGCCCACCTTCTGCGGGTCGATGTCGATGCCGCCCACCGGCTTGAACCCGGCGCGCTCGGCGACCTGGCGGACGATCCCACAGCCGATGGGGCCGAGGCCGTAGTGCATCACTCGAATCGGCATGATGGCGCCTCCCTGACGAACGCGCGATTATAGCGTCGCGCGGCGGCACGCCGGCCGCGCCGAGCGCGGGTGCAAGATCGGCGCCTGCCGCCGGCGGCTTTTCGGTGTAGGATGGGGCGCGGTTGCGCCACGGCGTGCGCGCGCGGAGGGGCGGATGCGAACACGGATCCTCCTGCTCGGCTCAGCCACGGCGGCCTGGCTCGCCTGGGCGGCCGCCGGTCCCCAGGGTGCCGGACCTCCGGCACCCCCGGGCATCTCCGGCGCCTCGCCGCCGGCCCGGCCGTCTGCGGCCCAGACGGTTGCGCCGCCGGCGGCCCTCTCGCCCCGGAACGCCAGCTACACGATCGCGGCACGGCTGGACCCCGCGACCCGCACGATCACCGGGTCCGAGGTGCTCACGTGGCGCAACATCGCGCGGGTGACCGCCGACGCGCTGCGCTTCCACCTCTATTACAACGCCTGGCGCAACACCGAATCGACCTGGATGCGGGAGCGACGGCTCGGGCGCGGGACCGAGCTGCACGAGCGCCCGGAGGCCGACTGGGGCTGGGTCGAGGTGACGTCGATCCGGCTGCTCGGCGAAGGCGGAGCGCCGCCGGTGGACTTGACGCCGCGCGCGCGATACGTGGCGCCGGACACGGGGAACCCGGAGGATCGAACGGTGCTGGCCGTGCCACTGGACCGCCCGGTCGCGCCCGGCCAGACGATCAACGTGCAGATCGAGTGGACCGCCCGGGTCCCGCGGACGTTCTCGAGGACCGGCGCCGTCGGGCGGTACTTTTTCCTCGCGCAGTGGTTCCCGAAAATCGGCGTCCTCGAAGACACCGGCTGGAACTGCCACGAGTTCCACACGGCCACCGAGTTCTTCGCCGACTTCGGCGTCTACGACGTGAGCCTGACGGTGCCTCGGGGCTGGGTCGTGGGGGCGACGGGACGCGAGCGCGAGCGGCGGGACAATCCGGACGGGACGACCACCCATCGGTACTACCAGGAAGACGTCCACGACTTCGCCTGGACCACCAGCCCGGACTACGTCGAGCGGCGGGCGCGCTTCGAGCACCCGGGGCTCCCCCCCGTCGAGATGCGGCTGCTGCTCCAGCCCGAGCACGTCGCGCAGGCCGAGCGCCACTTCGCCGCGACCCGCGCGGCGCTGCGCTACTACGGGGAGTGGTACGGCCCGTACCCGTACGGGCACATCACCATCGTGGACCCGGCCTGGCAGAGCGGCGCGGGCGGGATGGAGTATCCGACCTTGTTCACGGCGGGGACGCGGTGGCTGGCCCCGGCGGGCGTCCTGCAGCCCGAGGGGGTCACGATCCACGAGGCGGGCCACCAGTTCTGGTACGGCATCGTGGCGAACAACGAGTTCGAGCACGCGTGGCTGGACGAGGGCTTCAACTCGTTCTCCGACGCGCGCGCCGCCGCGGAAGCCTACCCGACGATCCACCCGGCGCTGCGGTTCTTCGGGGACTTCGTCCCGTGGGTCCTCCGCGACATCACCCTCAGCCGCGCGACCGATCTGAACGGCTTCTATGGATACCGGGCGTCGGCGAAGGCGGACGCGCCGTCGACGCCGACCTACCAGTACTGGCCGGGCACGGCGAGCCGGATCACGTACGACAAGACCGCCCTCTGGCTGCACACACTCGAACGCTACCTCGGCTGGCCGACGCTCCAGCGGATCCTGTCGACCTACTTCCAGCGGTGGGCGTTCCGCCACCCGACGCCCCAGGATTTCTTCGACGTGGCGAACGAGGTCAGCGGCCAGGACCTCACCTGGTTTTTCGACCAGGTCTGCCGGAGCTCGAACGTCTTCGACTACGGCATCCAGGAAGTCTCGACGCGGCCGGCGGGCGGGCGCGGGTACTTCGGCGAAGGCGCGGAGCGGACCTTCGTGGCCGCGCCGTCCCGGACGGACCAGTTCGTCACGACCGTCGTGGTCCGGCGCTACGGGGAAGGCATCTTCCCGGTCGACGTGGTCGTCACCTTCGAGAACGGCGAGCAGGTGCGGCAGCGGTGGGACGGCCGCGACCGGTGGCGCGCCTTCGTGTTCGAGCGGCCGGCACGCGGCGTCTCCGCCGCGGTCGACCCGGACCGGGTCCTGCTGCTCGACGTCGACTACACGAACAACAGCTACACGCTCCAGCCGAAGGCGCGCCAGGCGGCGCGCAAGTGGTCGCTCCAGTGGCTCGTGTGGCTGCAGGACGCGCTGCTCACCTACGCGTTCTTCGTGTGAGGACCGGCAGCCATGAAGATCCTCCGTGCGCTTCGGGACGGGTCAGGACGGGTCGCCCGTGCGCCGGCGATCGTCGTCGGGATGTACGTCGCGACCCTCGCGGTCTCGTGGCCGCTCGCCGCGGTGCTGCGCGGCATGCTGGCGGACCACCTGGGCCACAGTCTGGCGGCCGAGTCGGCGGCCGCCGGCGTCAACTACGACTGGTGGCAGGAGTTCACCAGCCAGGCGGTCGGGTTGGGCCGGACCTTCGTCCCCGCCATCCTCGGTTTCGCCGCCCCCCTCAAGAACCTGAGCGACCTGCTGGACCACCGGCCGCCGCCGCCGGTCATCGCCGGCGCCGCAGGCGCCTACCTCGTCCTCTGGACGTTCTTCGCCGGCGGCATCCTGGACCGCTACGCGCGCCAGCGGCCCACGCGCACGGCGGCCTTCTTCTCCGCCTGCGGAATGTTCTTCTTTCGGTTCCTCCGCCTCGCCGTGCTCGCGGGCGCCGCCTACGCGGTCCTCTTCCTGCAGGTCCACGGCTGGTTGTTCGACGACCTCTACCGCGCGGTGACGCGCGACCTGACCATCGAGCGACAGGTCTTCGCCGTCCGGGCGGTCCTGTATGTCCTCTTCGGCGCGCTGCTCGTCTTCGTGAACCTCGTCTTCGACTACGCGAAGGTCCGGGCGGTCGTGGAAGACCGGCGGAGCATGCTCGGGGCGCTGGCCGCCGGGGTGCGGTTCGTGCTGCGGCGGCCGGGCACAACGCTGGGCCTCTACGCCGCCACGGGGGGGCTCTTCCTGATCGTCCTCGGCGCCTACGCCCTCGTCGCGCCCGGGGTGTGGCCGGCGGGTTGGCCGGCGCTCGGCGGCTTGCTCGTCGGGCAGGCGTACATCCTGGCGCGACTCGCGGTCAAGCTGACCTTCTGGGCTTCGGAGACCGCGCTCTTCCAGGCCGAGCTCGCGCACGCGGGCTACACGGCCGCGCCCGCGCCGGTGTGGCCGGAAAGTCCGGCCGCCGAGACCATCCGCCCGGGG
>CAYZKQ010000231.1:0-4253 GCA_964478975.1 uncultured Vicinamibacterales bacterium
CGGCCCGCTGGCCGCCCCGGGCCCTCCGCGCGGCGCCCTCAGCGGCGCGCCGATGTTGCCACACGGCCGTGCCGAGGATCCGGGTCCAGTCGAAACTGACCTCGGGGTAGGCGGCTTCAAGGCTGCGGATGGCTTCTTCGTCCAGCGCCGCTCGTCCGACCCGGACATTGGGCGGTGTGCGGAACCAGTACAGAATCCGCGGGTGCCCGCGTCCCCGCCCGTCTCGGGGCGCGTGCATGAGGAACGTGCTCTCGTAGCCGCGCTCGTCGCGGATGATCCGGAGGAACGGCAGGGTTTATCTCTTCCGTTTCCGCGGGCGCGGCGCCGCCCGCCGCCGGGACGGCTTTGCCGCCGCCCGCCGCCGCGACACCTTCAACGCCGCTCTCCGCGCCACGCGCTTCCGCTTCGCCGCCGGTCGCGCCCGCGGCGCCGCTCTCCGCCGCGCCGGTTCGGCCGGCGCGGGCGCCCGGTGCACGAGCGTGAACCTGGTTTGCCCCGCCACCGTGTGGTAGGCCCAGAGCGCGTGGAGGCCCACCCCGTGGTCGGTGCAGAGGCGGCGCGCCATGTCCACGCTGCCCGCCGGCACGTAGAGCGCGAACGGCGCCCGCAGGCGCCCGAAGTGCGCCCACTGGGCCATCGCTTCCAGGTTGTTGACCGACTCGGTCGTCTCCACCTCGATCACCCCCGCGAGCTTGCGGGGGCGACCGGCCGAGGACAAGACCAGGTCGGGGTAGAAGGCCTGCCGGCCGACCTTCACGGGCGCGGTCTGGTCGGACCCGAGGTTGACCGCGACGTCGAAGCGCCGGCGGAGCCGCGCCTGAAGAACCCGAACGATCCGGTCGTGCTCGATCTGCTCCCGGACAGGCCGGATGAGGATGGGGCTCACTCGCCCTCCCCTTGAGGCGACACCCTTCGGGGTCAACGCCAACCGCCTATCCTAGCACGACGCTTCCCCATCCGCCTCCCCCCTCGAGCCCCCTTCGGCCTTCCGCTTGACGCCGGCCGGCCGAAGCGCCGACAATCAGAGACGTGCTGGCGGCCGCGCTGGCGGGACCCGACGCGAAGACGTACCGCATCCTGGTCATCGACGATGACCGGACGGTGGTGGAGACGTTTTCGCGGATGCTGCAGCTCGAGGGCTTCGAGGTCGCTACCGCCCTCGACGCCGAACACGGCCTCGCGCTCGCCGAAGAAGCCCGGCCCGACGCGATCATTCTGGATCTCCGGATGCCTGCCGTCAGCGGCCTCCAGCTCCTCCGGACCCTCAGGAGCCGCCCGCACCTGGTCGACGTGCCCGTCGCGGTCGTCACCGGAGATTACTTCCTCGGCGAAAGCACGGCCCTCGAGCTCAACGCCCTCGGGGCGTCGGTCCGGTTCAAGCCCGTCTGGCTGGAAGACCTGGTGGCCCTGGCCAAGGCCCTCGTCGCCGAGTGACTGCGCCTCGGCCGAACGACCGCTTTCTCCGTGCCTGCCGGCGGGAACCTGTCGACGCGACGCCGGTGTGGTTCATGCGCCAGGCCGGGCGCTACATGCCCCAGTACCGCAAGCTCCGGGCCCGGTATTCGCTGCTCGAGCTCTGCCGCACGCCGGAGCTCGCGGCCGAAATCACGCTCCAGCCGCTCGCGGCGCTCGAGGTCGACGCCGCGATCCTCTTTTCAGACCTGCTGCTCCCGCTCGAACCGATGGGCCTCCCTTTCGAGTTCGTCAAGGGCGAAGGGCCCGCGCTTCACGCGCGTGTCCGGTCGGCCGCCGACATCGACCGCCTCCGCGTGGTCGAGCCCCGCGACGCCCTCCGCCCGGTCCTCGACACCGTGCGCCTCGTGCGGCGGGAACTGGACGGGCGCGTGCCGCTCATCGGCTTCGGCGGGGCGCCGTTCACGCTCGCCTCCTACGCCATCGAGGGCGGACCGTCCACCCACTTCGCCCACACCAAGGCCCTGATGTACAGCGACCCACGGGCCTGGCACCGCCTCTGCGACAAACTGGCCGCCGTTGTGAGCGCGTTTCTCGCGGCGCAAGTCGAGGCCGGCGTGCAGGCCGTACAGGTGTTCGACTCGTGGGCCGGCGCGGTCGGTCCGGAGGACTACCGGGAATTCGTCAAGCCCCACACCGCCCGCCTGTTCGCCGACCTCGCACCCCTTGGCGTGCCGACGATCCATTTCGGGGTCGGGACGGCCACCCTGCTGGAAGAGATGCGCGAAGCCGGCGGCGACGTGATCGGCGTCGACTGGCGCGTCCCCCTGGATGTCGCCTGGGCACGTATTGGCTATGACCGGGCGGTCCAGGGCAACCTGGACCCCGCCCTGCTCCTCGGGCCGCTCGACCGGCTCCTGGCGGGAGCGGACGACGTCCTGCGCCGCGCGGGCGGGCGGCCCGGGCACATCTTCAACCTCGGTCACGGGATCTTGCCCGCGACGCCGCTCGAGCACGTGCAGGTGCTGGCGCGCTACGTGCACGACCGGTCGCCCGCCTGAACCCGGGGATGGTCATGGCCGGTCTCCGGTTTCCGGTCGCGATCGTGGGTGGAGGCATCGCGGGCCTCGCGGCCGCCTACGAGCTGGCGCGCCGGCACGTGCCTTTCGTCCTGCTGGAAGCCGCAAATCGCCTCGGCGGCGTCATCGTGACGGAACAGGTGGCCGGCTTCGTCATCGACGCCGGCCCGGATGCGCTGCTCGTCCAGAAGCCGGCCGCCATCGACCTGTGCGCGGAGCTCGGACTGGGCGGCCGGCTGGTCGCGACGACTCCGCCGCGCACCGCCTTCATCCTCCGCGGCGGGCGCTTGCACCCGCTGCCCGAAGCGTCGGTGCTCGGGCTTCCGGCGCGTCTGGGGCCGCTCGCCACCACGCGCCTCTTTTCGTGGCGGGCGAAACTCCGGATGGCGCTCGAGCCCTTCCGCCCCGCCGGCGACGCCGCGAACAGGGACGAGTCGATCGCCAGCTTCATCCGCCGGCGGTTCGGCCAGGAAGCCGTGGACTACCTCGCCGAGCCGCTGCTCGCGGGCATCCACGCGGGGGATGTCGAGGCGCTCTCGATGCGCGCGAATTTCCCGCGCCTCCTCGACATCGAAAGGACCCACGGCAGCCTCCTTCGCGCGTTCCGTCGCCGGCCGCCCCGCGCGAGCGGCGACGGGCTCTTCCGGTCGCTGCCAGGGGGGCTCGGTGAGCTCGTCGAAGCGGTCGCGCGGCGCTTGCCGCCGCCGAGCGTCCGGGTGGGCGCGCGCGTCGAGCGCCTCGACCCGCTGGCCAGCGCTGGTGGCGCCGCGGACGGCGCGGCGCGCCCGAGTTTCCGCCTGCACCTCGGCAGCGGCGACGCCCTCGACGCCGCTGTGGTGATCCTCGCGGTCCCGGCCTATGTCGCGGCAGACCTGCTGGCTCCACTGGACGCGGAAGCCGCCGCGTTGTGCCGGTCGGTACCGTACGTGTCGACCGCCACGGTGGCCCTCGGCTATCCGCGGGCGGCTGTGCGCCATCCGCTGGCCGGCAGTGGCTTTCTCGTCCCTCGGGTCGAGGCCGGCTGGTCGATCATGGCCGCCTCGTGGGTCTCCTCGAAGTGGCCGGGCCGCGCGCCAGACGGCCAGGTCCTGCTCCGCGCGTTCCTGGGTGGCGCCAGGGACCCCTCGCTCGTCGATCTCGACGACGAAGCCCTGATCAGGCTGGCGGAGACCGACCTGGCGCGCCTGCTCGGAATCGACGGGCGCGCGACGCTGAGGCGGGTCTACCGCTGGTGCCGGGCGAACGCCCAGCACACCGTCGGCCATCTGGACCGCGTTGCCGCTCTGGAGCAGAGGCTCGGCCGCTGGCCGGGTCTTCTGCTCACCGGCAGCGGCTTCCGCGGGACAGGTATTCCGGACTGCGTGGAGGATGGACGCGCGACGGCCCGCCGGGCGGCGGCGCTTGCCGGGGCCGCCGACTAGCGCTCGCTTGCCTGCCGCTTGCGCTTCGGACGAGCCTTGCCGGCGCCTCCAGGCGCGGGCGCGTCGCTCGGCTCGAGGCGCGAGAGACTCGTGAGGAATTTCTTGACGCCGTGCTCGTCGAACTGGACGCGGACGTACTCGTCCTCGACGGCGATCACGATGCCGTGACCGTAGGTCGGATCCACGACCCGCGCCCCCACCTCGAACCGCTTCATGGTCTCGGCGCGCACCTTAACGGAAGTCACCCCCGCGCGTCAACCTCTACTGGGGGACTGCGTCCCCCAGACCGCGTTTCTTTCTGCACGTGGGGCCCCACCCCCACGCGCCTGGGCCTCGCGCC
>CAYZKQ010000232.1:0-4216 GCA_964478975.1 uncultured Vicinamibacterales bacterium
CGTGAACAAGCACTATACTAAATATAGTGCAGCACGACGTCAACCGCTGCACGACGCGCCTTGCACCCGCCGGGCGGGTTGGGCGACACTGTCGGCGTCGAGCCCGCCAGCCGGCCGGGTCGGGCGACCGGACCCATGGAGCGACACCAACAGGCGCGCGGCGGCCTCCGGCGCGCGCCGCGGGCGCGCGAGCGCGGCGCCCCGGCGAGCCAGCACGACGCCCTCTACTGCCCCGTCCGCGCCACGATGGACCTGCTCGGCCAGAAGTGGACCCTGCACATCGTCCGTGAGCTCGTCGGCGGGCGCCGGCGCTTCAATCAGCTCGCCCACGCGCTGGGGGGTGTCAACGCCCGGACACTCAGCAAGCGCCTCCACCTGCTCGAGACGAGCGGCCTCATCTCGCGATCGGTACGCTCGGCCATCCCGCCCTGGGTCGAGTACGAGCTCACCGAAAAAGGCCGTACCCTCTACGAGGTCATCGACGCCATCGCCCGCTGGGGACGCCGGTGGATGGCGAAGCCGTCGGTGAGACCATCCAGCCGCAGCCGCGCCGTTGCGAGGTCCTGACCGCGAGTGCGCGATCTCAGACAGTGACGCCTCGCAGCACCCGAGCCTAGAATACGCGTACACCGTCGAGCTCGCGGGACCCGCCGCGTCGCGTCTCGCGGGACACGGCCGCCGGCGGTCCGTACGAGAGAGGAGGAGCCCAGGGTGCGGCGCTTCGTGGTCGGCGCGGTCGTCGGGTTGGCGATCGCCATGGTCGGCGTGGCGGGGATGGCGCTCGTCGTCGCGGCGCGGGGGGTGAGCGCCCGCGAGGCGCCGGGGCGCCTGGAGACCTTCGTGGCGCGGCAGATCCGTCATCTCGCGATTCCCCGGCGCGCCCGGGCGACGCCGAATCCGGTCGCCGCGACCCCGGAGGTCCTCGCCGAGGGCCTGCGCCACTTCGCCGACCACTGCGCCGTGTGCCACGCCAACGACGGCAGCGGGGAGACGGCGTTCGGGCGCAACCTGTACCCGAAGCCGCCCGACCTCCGACTGCCCGGCACGCAACGGCTGTCGGACGGCGAGCTGTTCTACATCATCGAGAACGGCATCCGCTTCACGGGCATGCCGGCCTTCGGCAGCCCCGACGGCACGACGGCGGCCGACTCGTGGGCACTCGTGCACGTCATCCGGCGGCTCCCGCACCTGACGGCCGACGAGCTCGCCGAGATGCGGCGGTGGAACCCGAAGAGTGCCGAGGAGATTCGCCTCGAGGAGGAGGCCCGGCGGTTTCTGGAAGGCGGCGCGGCACCGCCGCACCCGCACCGATAGCGGGACACGGTCGTTAGCGAGGCCACCTGATGAGGACGAAACCCCTGAATACGAGACTTGGCGTGCTGCTGCTCGCCGCGACGCTGGCGGCGTCCGTCTCGGTCCGCGCCCACGAAGGGCACGAACATGTCCTGATGGGCGTGGTCCAGAAGATCGACGAGAAGACGCTCGACGTGAAGGTGCGCGACGAGCGGACCAAGGTGGAGAAGGTCGTGACGGTGGTGCTGAACGAAAAGACCGAAGTGGTCCGCGGGGATCGACCCGCGAAGGTGGCCGACGTCAAGGTCGGCGAGCGGATCGTGGTGCGCGCCGTGATGAGCAAGGACCCGCACGGCAAGGACGTGTACACGGCCAAGCGGCTCCAGGTGGCGGCGCGCCCGGCGAGCTGAACGGGGTGGGCAGTGTAGAATCACGTCCATGCACACGCGGCAACTCATCGCCGTGTTGGTTTTCGGCGGCGCCGTGCCGCTCGCGGCGCACGACTTCTGGCTGGCCGCCTCGTCTTGGCGAACGGCGCCAGGGTCGGTCGTGACCGTGACGGCCAACGTCGGCGACCGCTTCCCCGTTCCGACGAGTTACACCGACCCGGCCCGCGTCGAGTCGGTCGTGCTCGTGGGGCCGGATGCGCGGACGCCCCTCTCGCCCGCCTTCCGCCGCGAGGGCGAGTCGCTCGCCGTACCGGTCGCGCTGCCGGCGGCGCCGGCCACCTACCTGGTGGTCGTGACGATCAAGCCACGGTTCATCGAGATTCCGCCGAGGGACTTCGCGACGTATCTCTCGCACGAAGGGCTCGAGCGCGTGGTCGCCGAGCGCGACCGGCGGGGCGAATCGGCCAAACCCGGTCGGGAACGCTACTCGCGGTACGCGAAGCTCGTCCTGCGCGCCGGCGACGGCCCATCCGAGCACGTCACGCGCGCGCTCGGGCTCCCGGCGGAGCTCGTGCCGCTCAGCGACCCGACGCGTCTCCGTCGAGGCGACACGCTCGCGGTTCGGCTCGTCGCGGCGGGACGTCCCGTCGCCGGGGCCCTGGTGGGCGCCATCGACGCCGGGTCGACCGGGGCCCCGGACGACTGGCCGATCAAGGCGCGGACCGACCGCGACGGGCTGGTCCGGTTGCGCCTCGACGCGCCGGGGCCCTGGCTCGTGCGCAGCGTCCACATGGTTCGGCGCGACGGGGAAACGGGCCCGCAGGCCGCCGACTGGGAATCCTTCTGGGCGTCGCTCGCGTTCGACCTCGCCCGGTAGGTCACCCGCCGGACTTCCGCCGGCGCTTCGGCTTCGGCAGCACGCCAGAGTGCTCCAGGCGGTCGATCAGGTCGTCGACGGATTCGAGCGCTTCACGAACGAGCTGGATGTCCTTCGCGGACAGGACGTAGGTGGGTGACACGTCCCGGCGCGGTTCCGGCGCCCGGACCAGCTCCGCCAGATCCACGTGCAGCGCCTGGGCCAGCCGGCCGAGGGTGTCGACGGTCGGATTGCCCGTGCCCCGTTCGATCTCGCCGATGAACTTGTAGCTCAGGCCGGCGCGCTCGGCCAGTTGCTCCTGCGTCAGGCCTCGCCTCCGGCGCCACTCGCGCAGCCGAGCCCCGATGCGCCCGCGCAGCTCGGACACGACACCTCCGCCGCCGATTATGGGAAAGCCCAGCGCGCGATAAACCCGGCATAGGTGTTACGACGGCTTGCTGCCAGCACCTATATGTGCTAGCGTCGTCGTCGTCTCACGGAGAGCCCATGGTCGCCCTGGACGACCGCGCCTGGAAGGCCCTGAAGGATGCGACGGCGGACCTGGCCGACGCCCTCCAGGCGGTCCTTCTCTACGCCTCGGGACTCGATCGCGCCCTGTGCGACACCCACTGGCGGCCGGAAGCGGCCGGCCTCCTGCAGGCCGCGGGCCGAGCGGCCGACGCGCTCGCGCGCCTGCGCGACGCGCTTGGGCGGATGGCCGCGCAGTCGTGAGTCCAGGCTCTGCACGACCGCGGCTCCACTCGTCCTCTGCGCCTCGGCGGCTGGATTATGATGGCGGGGGGAGGTCTGGAGTCCCTCGCCGGTGGGGACACCACCGGCCGGGAGGTTCGACCATGCAGGGCAGCCCGGAGGTCATCGCGAAGCTGAACGACCTGCTCGCCGACGAGCTGACGGCCATCAACCAGTACATCGTGCACGCTGAGATGTGCAGCAACTGGGGTTACACGAAGCTGCACGAGGCCTTCGAGAAGCAGGCGCGCGACGAGATGCACCACGCCGAGTGGCTCATCGAGCGCATCTTGTTTCTGGAGGGCGAGCCGACCGTCTCGCGGCTGAATCCCATGCAGATCGGGAAGACCGTCCAGGAGATGCTCTCGGCGGACCAGGCCGCGGAGACCGCCGCCATCAAGGCGTACAACGACGGCATGCGGTTGGCGGTCGAGAAGGCCGACAACGGGACCCGCGAGCTGCTCGCCCGGATCGTCCAGGACGAGGAGCGCCACGTCGACTGGGCCGAACAGCAGCGCGATCGGATCGCGCAGATGGGCCTGGAGAACTACCTGGCCACGCAGGTCTGACCCGGCCGCGCCCGCGCGGGTTGTCGCGCTCGGCCGGTCACAGGGTGGTGAACGCCCACCCGTAGTACGCGGCGACGGCCAGGAGGGCCCCGCCGCTCGCGAGCTGGAGGGCGCGGTGCCAGCGGGCGAGCCCGGCGAACCGCGTCACGAGGCCGCCGGAGAGTCCCGCGGCGAGAAAGGGCAGGCCGCGACCGACGCCGAACGCGACGGCCACCAGCACGCCCCGGTCGGCTCGCGCGCCGGCCGCCGACACGGTGAGCACCACGAGGAGCGGCGCCGCGGAGGTCCCCAGGCTGAGGATAAAACCCTAGACGAAGGCGCCGATGGCGCCCGGACGCCGCAGCGCCGCGAGGCGCCGG
>CAYZKQ010000233.1:0-4142 GCA_964478975.1 uncultured Vicinamibacterales bacterium
GGCGGGCCGCGCGCCGGCGAGCAGGCGGGACCGGCGGCGTCCCCGGACGCGCTGGCGCCGGCAGCGCCGAGCTACGTGCCCGAGCGCGTCTACGACACGCGGCGCAAGCGCTTCACCGACTTCGAGGCGATGCTCGCCGACCTGGCGAAGGCCGACGTGATCTTCGTCGGCGAGCAGCACGACGACCCGAACACCCACCGGCTCGAGCTCGCCCTGCTCGAAGGGCTCTTCCGGCGCCGCCGGCCCATCGTGCTCGCCCTCGAAATGTTCGAGCGCGACGTCCAGCCCGTCCTCGACCGCTACCTCGCCGGGGAGATCGGGGAAGACGCCTTTCTCGCCGCGGCCCGGCCGTGGCCCCGCTACCGCACCGATTACCGGCCGCTCGTCGAGTTCGCGCGCGCGCACGGGTGGCGCGTCGTGGCCGCGAACGTGCCGCGCGCCCTCGCGAACGCGGTGAGCAAGGCCGGGCTCGATTCGATCGCCGCGCTCCCGGACGGCGAGCGGGCCTGGGCCGCCCGGGCGATCGCGTGCCCGCTCGACCGCTACTTCGAGCGGTTCGCGGCCTCGATGCGCGAGCATCCCCTCCCGGGGGCGAAAGACCAGTCGCCGGAAGACGTCCGGCGCACGACCGAGCGCTTCTACTACGCCCAGTGTCTCAAGGACGAGACGATGGCCGAGTCGGTCGCGGAGGCGTACCAGCGTGCGGCGGGCGAGCGGCCGCTCATCGTCCATGTCAACGGGGCGTTCCACAGCGACTATCGGCAGGGCGCCGCGGCGCGCGCGGCCCGGCGCCTGCCGGGACGCACGGTGAAGGTCGTGACGATCGTGCCCGCCGACGACCTCGACCGCCTCGCGCCCACGGGCGACGACCGGAAACGTGCGGATTATCTCGTGTACACCCTGACGCCGCCGAAGCCGGCGGCCGCGCGCTGACCACCCGCCGGTCAGAACGCCATCATCCGGGTGAACTTCACGACGAGCCCGCGCCCGGGGGTGACCTGCGGCGCGTTCGTGATCTGCTGTTCGTTGTACACGATGTAGAGGTCGCTGAGGGGGTGGTGGATGAAATTGAACCGGACGTTCGCGTTGAAGCGGTGCCGATCTTGGTCGTACTGGACCAGCGAGTCGAGGAACATGTTGGTGGTGAATGAATAGTTCGCGCGCAGCGTCCAGACGCCCGTGACGAACGCGGTCCCCGGCGCGCCCGCGTCGCCGGCGGTGCGGTTGACCCCGAACGCGAGGCGGAAGCGGTAGGACGGGCGGACCGTGACGCTCGTGTTGATCGTGCGCTGGCGCCCCGCCCAGAGGCCTCCGGCGATCGCGGTGATCCCGACGGAGACGGCGCGGCTGGCGTCGCTGTTGAACCGGACCTGGTACTCGTCCCACCCGTAGCGGCCGGGCGGCACGGGCGGCACCGTGGAGGCCAGCCGCACCGGCTCGGTGACCGCGTTGAACTCGGGGTTCCACGACACCTCCGAGTAGCCGCCGTTGTTGAAGAAGAACGTCAGGCCGTTGTGCAGGCGCTTGCCCACGAGGCGGCCGGTGTGGTCGGTGTAGACGTTCCAGACCACGTGGGGGTGGATTTCTCGGATGCCGCGGCGCTGCCATGCCGTGGGCCGCGGCCGGATCCCGGTATCCAGGAACCACTTCTCGGCGTCGGTCCGGCGGTAGTAGCCGAGCTCGTCATTGAAGTGCGCCCCGACCGACATGACGCCGCCCTTGACGTGGAGGAAGTTGCCTTCGCGGTTGAGGGACGTCCGCCAGGCGTACTGGCCGCCGCGCCGCCCCGGCGTGGCGGTCTTGATGAGATATGAGTTCCAGTCGGTGGTACCGAAGAAGCGGATGTTGGCGTCGACGCCGTAGATGCGGTTGTAATCGCCTGCGCGGTCGGTCGACTGGCGCGTCATGAAGACGGCGCCGATGTCCGAGCCCCGCCACACGTTGCGGCGGGCGCGGAGCACCGTGTAGTTGTTGCTGGGCGTCCTGTCGGTCCGCTGCACCTGGATGGTGAGCAGGCCGACGTCCACACCGCCGGCGCGCCCCGTCAGTCTGGCGCCCCCGAGAATCGGGATGGGCGTGCCGTCGTCGCGCAACCCGATGCGGCGGCTGTGGAAGAGGAGCAGGTCTTCGTCGGGCGTCGGCGTCGGGTTCACGCGGTTGTTGCGCGCGGCGTCGCCCACGTAAAAGATGCCGGAATTTTCCAGAAAGAAGTCGCGCTTCTCGGGATAGAAGGTGCTGAACTGGGTCAGGTTGACCGTGAGCTCGTCGGCCTCGACCTGGGCGAAATCCGGGTGCAGCGTCACGTCGAGCGTGAGGGCCGGCGTGAGGCCGTACTTGACGTCGAGGCCGACCGCCGCGTCGCGGTCGAAGCGGGTCGCGGCGCCGGTGGGCCGCACGGCCCGGCCCAGGAGATACGGCTTGACCTGAAGGTTGCGGCCGGGGCGGAGAACGGGCAGCCCGGCGAGGTTGCCGGCGAGCGAGAGGCGAGAGAGGGCGTAGGCCCGGGGGACCGGCGACCAGTAGTCGATCTCGTTCTTCCGCCGGATCCGCCGGCTGAAGTTGATGCCCCAAATCTCCTGCGCGCCGCGGGTGAAGCGCAGCGACTTGAACGGGATCGCCATTTCCACTGTCCACCCGTCGGCCTGCGCGCGGGTGCGGACGAACCAGACGGCGTCCCAGTTCGTGTTGATCTCGCGGCCCTCGTTCGCCACCTGCTGGTCCGACCGCGCGCCCGCGCGGTTGGTGATGAACACGAACCCGTTCCGGCGGTCGGCGAACGTATCGAGGATGACCTCGAAGGTGTCCTGGTCGCTGTTCCTGAAGTCTTCGCGGATCTCGGTCACGACCGCGCGCCCGCGCTCGCGCTCGCGGCAGACGGCCGCTACATACAGGAACTGCCGGTCGTAGGCCAGCCGCACGAAGGTCTCTTCGGTCGCGGGCTGGCCTTCCTGCGGCTCGCTCTGCACGAACCCGCCCACCGGCTGCGCCCGCTGCCACACCTCGTCATCGAGCGCGCCGTCGACCCGGACCGGGGTGGTGGCTTCGGCGGCGACGACGAGCAACCGGCCGTCGGGCGAGCGCGCGGGGAGGCCCGTGGGCGCGCCGGGGGTGCCGAGCGGGCCCCCGGCCTGCGGAACCTGGGCGGCGCCAGCCAGCGGGACGAGCAGCGCGATCACGCCCAGGAGAGATCGCCGGCCCATCCCGTCCTACTTGAAGAGGTCCTCGAAGGCCTTGCGGGCGTCGGAGACGGCGGGCGTCGTGGTGACGCGCTCGACCGTGACCCGCGGGTCGAACAGCGTGCACGCGTTCTTGACGTCCTTCGGCGCCACCCGCGCCGCGATGGGCTGGCGGCACTCGAAGCGCGCGCCGGCGTCGAAGTGCACGCACTGCGCGCACGTGTGCAGGTCGGTGCCGCACCGGCTGCACCGGCTGTCGAACCCGATGGCGGCGCCCACCAGGTGGCCGCAGCGCGCGCAGCGGACCACCTCCTGGTAGCCCGGCATGTTGAGCTTGCGCGGCTCGGCGGGCGGGCGCCCGCGCGGCTCGCGCTCCCGCGGCGGCGCGGGCCCTCTGGACCCGCGCTCGCGGTCGCGGTCGTCTTCCATGTAGCCGCGCTGCCGATACTTGCGGTCGCCCACGGCGGGTCTACCTGATCACTTCTACCACAATGAACGGGGCGTTGCCCATCGCCTGGTTGATCGCCGCGATCTCGCGCTCGATGATCCCGTTGAGTTCCGCCGCCAGTCGGTCGCCTTCCTCGACCAGCTCCCGGTAGCGCAGCTTCGCGCCCTCGGTGGGCGGAAACGGGTCGCCGTTGACGATGCCGAACACCGTCCGGACCTCTTCGAGATAGCGAGGATACTGCCGGTAGCCCAGCCCGGGGAGCGGGCGCGTCAGCTTGGTGTCGCGCAGCGTCTTGAGCTTGTCGAGCGCCGCCCGCACCGCGGCCGCGACGTCCGCGCGGGGCGCGCCCCCGCCGCCGTCGCTCGAGATGGGCGCGCGGCGCAGGCGATCCTCGAGCGCCGTGAGCTGCCGGGTCAGGTCGTCCACCCGCGCGACCATCGCGGTCGCCTTCACCGAGAGGGCCTGCAACTGGATCGCCAGGTCGTGCTGGGCCTGGAGGTCCGTCGCCGAGATCTCCA
>CAYZKQ010000234.1:0-4131 GCA_964478975.1 uncultured Vicinamibacterales bacterium
CACGAGCACCGGGAGCCAGAGCGTGTCCACGGTCTGCCCGCGCGCATCGCGCCACGAGACGGCGTACAGCAGGAGCAGGCGCCGGTGGCTCGGGTCGGACCGCCTCGCGCGGCGCCGGGCGCGGCGGCCGAGGAGCCCGACGATCGGCGCGCCGAGCGCGATGTCCTCGGGGAGCGGGGTGCGGGCGCCGGCCGCTTCCAGGAGGCGGCGGAGCGCCCCGAGGCGGCGCGCTTCCCCCTCCGCCTCAGCCTCGATGGCCGGCAGGCGGATGAACGGTCGGGCGGGCGAGTTCTGCGCGCGCGGAGCCGCCGGCGACGCCGTACGGGGCGCCGGGCCTTCTTTCCCTTCTTCCCCTTCCATGATTCGCCGCGCCAGGTCGAGTTCCGGGAAGCCGAGGCCCGGGCCGGCCAGCTCGCCGAGGGCGGTGCGCGTCCTGCCGGCGCGGGCGGCCAGGTTGGCGAGCACGAGGCGCTCGGCAGTGTCGGCGGCGACGAGGTGGGTGGCGTGCACCGGCCGTCGCTGCCCGATTCGGTCGACGCGGCCGACCCGCTGCTCGAGCCGCGCCGGGCTCCAGGGCAGCTCGAAATTGACCACCCAGCGGCAGCGCGCGTGGAGGTTCAGCCCCTGGCCGGCCGCGTCGGTGGCGAGGAGCACGCGCGCGTCGCCCCGGGTGAACGCTTCGACCGCCGCCGCGCGCTCGGTTCGCCCGAGTCCGCCGTGCAGCACGGCGACCGGCACCCGAGCCGCGAGGGTGGCCGCCAGGCGCTGGAGCGTGTCGCGATACTCGGTGAACACCAGGGCCGGCTCGCGCGTCCGGTCGACCAGGCGCACCAGTCGGCCGAGCTTGCTCTCGTGCGCGGCGGCCCGCCGGGCGGCGCCGGCGATCGCCTGCAACCACGCCCGCTCCGCGTCGCGGTCGGTGAGCCCGGGCGCCGCCAGGACGCCCGCCGGCACCTCGTCTTCCGCGTCGCGCTCGGCGCCGGCATCGAAAGGCAGCGCGAGCTGGTCGGCGAACGCGTCCTCGTGCCCCTCGAGAGACGCCAGCCGCCGCTCGGCCGACGCGGCGAGCGAAGCCGCGCTCGACAGCGCGCGCTTGCGCAACACCAGCATGGCCAGCAGCGCGTCCTGGTCGTGCCGCGCCGACGCTTCGCGCCACACCACGCGCGTGTAGCGCTCGATCAGGCGGTGGACCTGGGCTTCAGCGGGCGTCGGCCGGACGAGGAGCGCGCGGGTGCGGCGCCCGGCGTCGAGCCCGAGCGACGCGCGCGTGCGCCGGAAGATGACGAGGGGGTCGACCGGCGGCGGGCCGAGGCGCCCGAGGCCGCAGAGTGCGTTGAACGCCCGCTCGTCACCGCCGTGCGGCGTCGCCGTGAGCAGCAGGACCCGCCGCGACCGGGCGGCGAGACCCGCCACCGCCCGCTGCCGGTCCGACGGCCCCGCCACCAGGTGCGCCTCGTCCACGACCAGCAAGTCCCAGACGAGCGCCTGGAGACTCTGGAGAACCGTCGGGCGCTTCACGAAGTCGATCGACGTGACCAGGAGCCGGTGCCACGCCCACGGGTTGGCGCCGCGCGGAAGCGCCGCCGCCAGGCGGCGCAGGAGCCCGGCGTCCATGATGGTCGCCGACAGGCCGAAGCGGCGCGCGAGTTCCTCGACCCACTGGTCGCGTAGCCCCGGCGGGGTCAGGACGAGCGCCCGCGCGATCTCGCCGGCGCGGTCGAGCTCGCTGACGACGAGCCCGGCCTGGATCGTCTTGCCGAGGCCCACCTCGTCCGCGAGCAGGACGCGGCAGGTCAACCCGCGCACGATGGCCAGCGCCGGCTCGAGCTGGTACGGGTGGAGTTCGAGGTCGGCGTCCGCCGGCGCCCGGAGCGCTCCCCAGGCCGCCCCCTCGACAAGCGCGCGGGCTGCGGCGCGGAGCGCGGGGCGGCGGCCGACGAGGCGCGGCCTGGTCGGCCGCGCGAGGCGCACCGGGCGATCGAAGGGCCACAAAAGCGTGCAGCCGGCGGCGGGACTCGCGGACGCCAGCCCCGCGCGGACGAGCTCGATCGCCTCGCAGTCACGGTACGGGCGGACCGTCCGGATCTGCCAGACCTCGTCGCGCACGCGCACCAGTTCGCCCACGTGCAAACCGCTTGGCGTGTTCTGCACGGTGATCTCGCGGCCAGGATCGCAGTTCTTGCCACCCGGCCCGCGCCCAGGCCCGCTGAGCGGCTGGGCGTCAGCCGCCAGCCCTCGATTCGCAAGGCGGGTGCCAGGCAGGTCACGCGACGGCGTGCAGGCGCTCGTCGCCGGGCGGATCCTCGCGCCGCGACCTATCCGCGATCGGGCGGCGGGCGACCACGACGCGGCGGATGCGGCAATCCCGGATCCCGGCGTCTGCGACCGCCTTGGGGAGAAGGAGCGACGCGAGCAGGGCGTCCGCGACGGGCGTCGGGTCGCGGCGGGCCGGCGGCGTGTCCGCCCGGGCCGCGCCCCCGGCCGGAAGATGTCTCGCCCAGATGGCGAGCGGCGCGCATCGCAGGGGGGGAGAACTCGCGGGACTCGCGGCCGCGGGCGTGGCCGGCGGCGCCCCTGAGCGGCCGGTGACAGGTACCGCATCGGGGTCCGCCGGGCGCCCGGCCGCGCGGGTCTCGTGGCTCTGAACGGAGCGACCTCCAAGGTCGTGCGCCTCGCGTTCCTGGCCGGGTGAAGTCACCGGCGATCCGACCGGGCCGCCCACCTCGACCGCGCCGGTCGTTTCGGTCTCGACCGCCGGCGTGGTGCAGGCCGTCTTGAGCGCCCGCGCGCGTGCGAGGTACTCGGCGATCTCTTCGCCGAACCGCTGAGGGTCGCACCCCGCGGCCGGGTCGGCGGTCGGCCGCCGGCGCCAGATCCTCCACCGTCCCTCGTCTTGGCCCTCCTCGGGGTCGGCCAGTCGCGGGATCGTCAGGGTCTGCAGATGCGCGGCCCCCTCGAGGCTCCGCAGGTGCGCCACGATCTCTTCCTCGTCGCGCGGCGACAGGAGCGCCGAGAGGAGCACCAGGTCGGGGACGCCGGCCGCGATCGTCGCGAGCGCTTCGTGCTTCGAGGAGACGACGGCCAGCCGGGCGCCGAGCTGTCGCCGGACGACGCGGGTCAGGATGCCTGCCTGGCGGGCGTCGGTTTCGATCGCGAGGATGAAGGCCATGCGTTCCTCGGCGATTTCAGGTCCTGGCCAGCAGCGCGAGCAGCACCGCGCCCGCCACCGCGAGGGCCACGAGCGGCGCGTGCTCGGCGGCCTGTTCGCGCGCCGCGATCCAGAGCAGGTGGCCGAGGTCGGCCAGGCGCTCGCCCACGGCGCGTCCCGTGGCCGCAGGATGCTGGACGAGCTCCGCCACGCGACTCTTGACGCGGTCGTCGCTCGAAACGAGCAGGCCGACCACGAGCGCCGCCGTCGCGGTTGACGCCATCGCCTCGCCGACGCCGACGCGCATGTTGGACCAGGACTCCGGGCGCATCCCACACGAGCGCCCCCTCCGATCGAGCAAGGCGCGTACCGGAGTGCGCATCGACGGGCGTGGCACGCCCTTCTTCCTTCTGCGCTTCGACTTTCGGTGGCGGTCCGCCCGCGCACGCTCGCGCAGCGCGCTCGTCCGCGGGCCTCGGCGCGCACGATTCTGGCGGGAGCCGTTACGAATGTGGGGTCCGGAGCGGCGGCGGCGCGAGGGCTCGCTGGACGCACCGCGCCCGGGGGCGCGGTTGCGCGAGCGCGGTCAATTGCGCGCAAGCGAGGAACTTCCGGCGACGCGCGGCGGCGGCGCCGCGCGCCGTGGCACATCGGTTGCCATGACCGCGGGTGTCACTGCCGCGACTTGCGCGTGTCGGGGGACATGCGGGAGTGCGGCCCAGCGAGGCGCTGCGGACCCGCGCAGCGCCGGGTGGAGGAAGCCATGACCCGCGTCATCCGTGTCGTTCGGGCGTTCCTGCGCCGCGAGGAAGGCCAGGACCTGCTCGAGTACGCGCTGCTCGTCGCGCTCATCGCGCTCGTCGCGATCGGCGCCGTGACCGCCGCGGGCGGCAGCGTGCAGACCATCTTCCAGAGCATCGCGGACCAGCTCGCCGCCGCCGTCTGACGCGCCGGCGGCGGGCAGCGCGGGAGCCGGCCGCCGC
>CAYZKQ010000235.1:0-4063 GCA_964478975.1 uncultured Vicinamibacterales bacterium
GTCGACGGGCTCGAGCTCGCCGACCTCGTCGCTTGTCGCGGCGCCGAGGTCCTTCAGGCGGCGCGCCGTGACGAGCAGGCGGCTCTCGAAGGAGGCGACGGCGCGGTTGAAGGCTTCGATCGCCTCCCGGAGGTTGCGGCCCACCGCGGCGAAGTGCCTGGTCACCGTGTTGATCCGCTCGTAGAGCTCCCGCCCCAGCCGGCTGATCGCCGCGGCGCTCGCCGCGAGCTGCTCCTGCTGCCACCCGTAGGCGACCGCGCGCAGCAGCGCGATGAGCGTGAAGGGCGTGGCCGGGATGACGCGCCGCGCGAGCCCGAACTCGATGAGGGTCGGGTCCTGCTCGAGGGCCGCGGCGAGCAGGGTCTCGCCCGGCAGGAACATGAACACGAAGTCGGGCGTCGGCTGGAACTGATCCCAGTAAGCTTTCCGGCCCAGGCTCTCGATGTGCGCCCGCATCTGGCGCGTGTGCTCTTTCAAGAGCGCGTCGCGCTCGCTGTCGCCCGCTGCGTCGACGGCTTTCATGAACGCGTCGATGGGCACCTTCGCGTCCACGACGATCTGCCGCCCGCCCGGCAGCCGGACGATGAGGTCCGGCGTCAGGCGCGCGCCGTCTTCCGTCGTGACGCTCTGCTTCTCGATGAAGTCGCAGTGCCGGATCATGCCGGCCGCTTCGACCACGCGGCGGAGCTGCATCTCGCCCCAGAGCCCGCGGACGTTGGGCGAGCGGAGCGCCCGGACGAGGTTGCCCGTCTCGGCCCGCAGGCTCTGCTGCGTGCGCGCGAGCTCGGCGAGCTGGGCGCTGAGCGCCTCGTAGCTGCCGACGCGGGCCTTCTCGACCTCCTGGAGCTGGGCGTCCACGCGGGCCAGCGAGGCCTTGACCGGCTCGAGCGCCTCGGCGATGAGCTTGTGGCGGGCCTCCAGGTCGCTCGCGGCGCGGGTCTGGAACTCGCCGAGCACGCTGCGCGCCAGGTCGAGAAACGACTGGTTGTTCTGCCGGAGCGCTTCGGCCGACAGCGCAGCGAACGCCTCGCGCAGCCGGGCCTGGGCCTCTTCGAAGGCGCTCGCCTTCTCGGCCGACGCCCGCCGTTCGGCTTCCAGCTCGGCGCGCAGCCGGCCCGTTTCCGCGGCGGCCTCGGCGCCGCGGCGCGCCGCGCGGGCGCGGTCGGCGAGCCAGAGCACCACGCCGGCGAGCAGGCCCAGCGCGAAGCCGAGCGCCAGCGTTCCCACGTCGATGGTCGGCACGACTCCTCGTCCCGGCCCGCTCCCCTTCAGGAGAGGAACCGGTGGTCCCAGGCTCGCCCGGCCTCGACGCGGCGGGCGCGCTTCGAGGAAGTATAATCGCGACAGGGCGCGCACCACCCGCATTTCTGACCCGCCATGCCCCCCGGCTCGGTCGCGACGGCGCTCTCGCGCGAGGAAATCCTGCGCTACAGCCGCCACCTCGTGATGCCGGAGGTCGGCCTCGACGGCCAGCAGCGGCTCAAGGCCGCGCGCGTGCTCATCGTCGGGGTGGGCGGGCTGGGCTCGCCCGCCGCGATGTATCTCGCGGCCGCTGGCGTCGGGACCCTGGGGCTCGTCGACTTCGACGCGGTCGAGCTGAGCAACCTGCACCGCCAGATCCTGCACGGCACCCCCGACGTCGGGCGCCCGAAGCTGGCGTCGGCGGTGGCCCGCCTGGCGGCGCTCAACCCCGAGGTCAGGCTCGAGCCGCACGAGACCGTCCTGACCTCGGCGAACGCGCTGGAGCTCATCCGCGCCTACGACGTCGTGGTCGACGGCTCGGACAACTTCGCGACGCGCTATCTGGTGAACGACGCGTGCGTGCTGCTCGGCAAGCCGAACGTCTACGGGAGCATCTTCCGGTTCGAGGGGCAGGCGGCCGTGTTCGCCGCGCCGGGCGGCCCCTGCTACCGCTGCCTCCATCCCGAGCCGCCGCCCCCGGGCCTCATTCCCAGTTGCGACGAAGGGGGCGTGCTCGGCGTGCTCCCCGGGGTGATCGGCGCCATCCAGGCCACCGAGGCGCTCAAGCTCGTGCTCGGCATCGGCGAGCCCCTCGTCGGGCGCCTGCTCCTCTACGACGCGCTGCGGATGCGGATGCGCGAGCTGCGGCTGCCGAAAGACCCCGAGTGCCCGGTCTGCGGCGAACAGCCGACGATCCGGGCGCTCGCCGACTACGAGGCGGTGTGCGGAGCGATTCCGCGCCGTGGCCGCGCCGGGGGCGACGCCTTGGGGCGCCCCCAGGAGGCGCGGCGCCCCGACGAACTCGACCCGCGCGAGCTCGCGAGGAAACTGCGGCGGGGCGAGCCGGTCTTCGTGCTCGACGTGCGCGAGCCGCCGGAGCGCGAGATCTGCCGCATCCCGGGGTCCGTTCTCGTTCCCCTCGGTGAGCTTCCGCGCCGGCTCGGCGAGCTGCCCCTGGACCGCGACATCGTCGTGCTGTGCCGCACGGGGGCGCGGAGCGCCCGCGCGGTCGCGTGGCTCCGCGAGCGCGGCTTCGAACGGGTGTGGAACCTCAGGGGCGGCATCCTCGCGTGGATCGACGCGGTGGATCCCGGCCAGCCGAAGTACTGAAGTATCGATACTGAAGTGTTGCGGCCCTGAGCCTGCGGGGCAGGCGAGCCGGCGGTGAACAGACCCGTCTATCTGGACTACCACGCCACGACCCCGGTCGACCCCCGGGTCGTCCAGGCGATGCTGCCGTATTTCACCGAGCGGTTCGGCAACCCGTCGAGCCGGACGCATCGGGTGGGCACGGAGGCGGCCGAGGCGGTCGACCGCGCCCGGGCGCAGGTGGCCCGGCTGATCGGCGCGCGGGCGCGGGAGATCGTGTTCACGAGCGGCGCGACCGAGTCGAACAATCTCGCCATCAAAGGCGTCGCCGCGGCCCGGCGCGGGCGCGGCGGCCACATCGTGACGGTCGTGACCGAGCATCACGCCGTGCTCGACACCTGCCGGCGCCTCGAGCGCGAGGGACTGCGGGTGACCTACCTGCCCGTCCAGCCCGACGGCCTCGTCGACCTGGATCGCGTGCGCGGCGCCGTCGGCCCGGACACGATCCTCGTGTCGGTCATGCTGGCGAACAACGAGATCGGCGTCCTCCAGCCGGTGGCCGCGATCGCCCGCCTCGCGCACGAGCGGGGCGCGCTCGTGCACACCGACGCGGCCCAGGCCGCCGGCAAGATTCCCGTCGATGTCGAGGCGCTCGGCGTCGACCTCCTGTCGTTCACCGCGCACAAGATGTACGGACCCAAGGGGGTCGGGGCGCTTTACGTGCGCCGCGGCGTCGAGATCGCGCCGCTCCTCGACGGGGGCGGCCAGGAGCGCGGACTCCGTCCCGGCACCCTCAACGTGGCCGGCATCGTCGGGTTCGGCGCGGCGGCCGAGATCTGCCGCGGGGAGCTCGCGGCGGAGGCCGAGCGCCTCGGGCGCCTGCGCGACCGGCTGCTCGCGGGCCTGCGCGAGCGCGTCGGCGACCTTCGGGTCAACGGGTCGCTCGAGGCGCGCCTGCCGCACAACCTGAACGTGAGCTTCCCGGGGGTCGCGGGCGAGTCGTTGCTGCTCGCCCTCGGGGACCTCGCGGTGTCGGCGGGCGCGGCGTGTGCGTCAGGGACGAGCGAGCCGTCCTACGTGCTCAAGGCGCTCGGCCTTTCCGACGCGCTCGCCCTCGCTTCGCTCCGGTTCGGTCTGGGGCGCTGGACGACGGAGGAGGAGGTCGACTACGCGGTCGACCGCGTCGCGACGGTCGTGGGGGCGCTGCGGCGGGGGCGCGTTTCTTTTCAGGGTACGTAGGCCGGGGCGGTGGACTCCGCGTTCGCGCGACCTCCATCGGGCGACGCCCATCGTCCGCAGGCCTGGGCGTTCAGCCCCGGCGCTGGGATCACTCGCGCCGGGCGCAGGCCGGCGCTTTCCGCCGCCGCCCCGGCGCGTTGACGGCGGCCCGACGCGTCCGGACGGCGGCCGGATGCGTCCGGACGGCGGCCCGTAAAGGGCCGCCCTACGTACTCCGTGCGGGGCTGCGGGTCACCCACGTGCAGGGGGCGCTACGGACGCAGCGCGGCTGGCG
>CAYZKQ010000236.1:0-4054 GCA_964478975.1 uncultured Vicinamibacterales bacterium
GGCGTCCGCCCGCCGCACCCGCGCCCGCTCGTCCCCCACCCGCCGGTCGTTCATATACAACCCCCCGCCCCGGATGAGCCGGGCCGCTTCGCTCTTCGACGCCGCCAGCCCGGCCCGCACCGCCAGCTCGGTCAGGGCCACCCCTTCGCCATCCAGGCTCGTCCCCTCCCACTCGATCGCCGGCACATCTTCGAACACCATCAGGATCTCGTCGGCGGCCGCGTCCGTGACGCTGCGGCCGAACAGCAGCGCGCTCGCCCGCTCGGCCCGCTGGAGCGCCTCCTCCCCGTGGACCAGCCGCGTCACCTCGCGCGCCAGCGCCCGCTGGGCCTCCCGCCGCTCCGGCGCCCGCGCGACTTCCCGCGCCAGCTCGTCGACGGCCGGCTGGTCGAGAAACGTGAAGTACTTCAGGTAGGTCACGACGTCGCGGTCGTCCGTGTTGAGCCAGAACTGATAGAAGCGGAACGGCGACGTCAGGGTCGCGTCGAGCCAGACGGCCCCGGCCTCGGTCTTGCCGAACTTGACCCCGCTCGCGGTGGTGACGAGCGGCAGCACGAGCCCGTGCACGCGCGCGCCGCGCACCTTGCGGATGAGGTCGCACCCCGCCGTGATGTTGCCCCACTGGTCCGACCCGCCGAGCTGCAGGGTGCACCCGTAGCGGTCGTACAGGACGAGAAAATCGTAGGCCTGGAGCAGCAGGTAGCTGAACTCGGTGAACGAGATCCCTTCGTCTTGCGCCAGCCGCCGCCGGACCGATTCCTTCGCGAGCATGTAGTTGACGGTGAAGTGCTTGCCGATCTCGCGCAGAAACGTCATGGCGTCGAGCGGGCGCAGCCACTCGGCGTTATCGACCAGGCGCGCGGGGTTGGCGTCGCGGTCCAAGTCGAGAAAGCGCCCGAGCTGCGCGCGCAACGCCTGCACGTTGGCGTCAACCTGCGCTTCCGTCATGAGCACGCGCTCTTCGGTCTTCCCGCTCGGGTCCCCGATGAGCCCGGTGCCGCCTCCCACGACCGCGATCGGACGGTGGCCGAAGCGTTGCAGCCGCGCGAGCGCCAGGACCGGCAGCAGCGAGCCGACGTGGAGGCTCGCCGCCGTCGGATCGAACCCGATATACGCCGTCACCGGCTCGCCGGCGAGCACCGCCTCGAGCCCCTCGGTGGCGTCGTAGATCATCCCGCGCCACGCGAACTCCTGATACACGTTCATACGCATGCGTCCGGCTGTGCAGTATACCAGCGGGACCGGCGCGGCGCCGCGGGTCACGCCCGCACGAAACGCCGGCCCTCCAGGCGCCAGCGCCCGTCGAGCACGAGGCGGATCGCCTCGGGATAGAGTTCGTGCTCGACCGCGAGGATCCGCGCGGCCAGCGTCTCCGGCGTATCGTCGTCCCGCACCGGGACCGCGCGCTGCAAGATGATGGGACCGGCGTCGAGCTCTTCGGTGACCAGGTGTACGGTCGCCCCGCTCACCTTCACGCCGTGTTCCCAGGCGCGCCGCTGCGCGTCGAGCCCGGGAAAGGCCGGCAGGAGCGACGGGTGGATGTTCAGGATGGCGTTGGGGTACGCGCGGATGAACTCGGGGCTCAGCAGGCGCATGAAGCCCGCCAGGCACACGAGGTCGACCCCACGAGCCTTCAACTCGCGCACCACCTCGCGGTCGTACGCCTCGCGCGTCGGGAAGCGGGTCTTGTCGCGATGGTCGACCACGAGCGTCTCGATGCCAGCCGCCCGGGCGCGGGCGAGCCCGGGCGCGTCGGGCCGGTTCGAGATCACGACCGCGATGCGCGCGTCGAGTTCGCCCCGCGCGATCGCGTCGATGATCGCTTGCAGGTTCGTCCCGCGCCCGGAGATGAGCACCCCGAGCGTCCGGCCCCGCGGGCTGCCGGGCGGCGCCGGCTCAGTCGACATACACCACGCCCCGCCCGCCGGCCGCGACCTCGCCGATCACGACCGGGTCGGGCTCGCCCGCGCGCGCCAGTTCCTCGAGGACGGCGGCCGCCTCCGCGCTCGACACGACGAGCACGAGTCCGATGCCCATGTTGAACGTCCGCCACATGTCGTCTTCGGGGACCTCGCCGCGCTCCTGCAAGAACGCGAAGATGGCCGGCGGGCGCCACGCCGACCGCCGCACGCGCGCCGAAACGCCCGCCGGGAGCGTCCGGGGGAGATTGTCGGTCAGGCCACCGCCGGTGATGTGGGCCATCCCCTTCACGAGCCCCCGCGCGAGCAGCGGCCGGACGACGGCGAGGTAACTGCGGTGCGGCTTGAGCAGCTCGTCGCCGACGAACGCCCCCACTTCCGCCAGGTAGGTCTCGACGCGCAGGCCGAGCTCGTCGAACAGGATGCGCCGGGCCAAGGAGTAGCCGTTGGTGTGCAAGCCAGACGACCGCAGTCCGACGAGCACATCGCCCGGGGCGACCGTGCGCCCGTCGACGATCCGCGCGCGGTCGACCACCCCGACGATGAAGCCAGCGAGGTCGTATTCGCCGTCGGCGTAGAAGCCCGGCATCTCCGCGGTTTCGCCGCCGAGCAGCGCGCAGCCGTTCTCCCGGCACGCGCGCGCCACGCCCTCGATCACCGACGCCGCCACGTCGGGCGCGAGGCGGCCGGTCGCGAGGTAATCGAGGAAGAACAGCGGCTCGGCGCCTTGTACCAGGATGTCGTTCACGCAGTGGTTGACGAGGTCCGCGCCGACGGTATCGTGGCGGCCGGTCATGAACGCGACCTTGAGCTTGGTGCCCACGCCATCGGCGCTGGCGACCAGCACCGGCTCGTGGTAGCGGCTCGAATCGAGCTGGAACAGCCCCCCGAACGAGCCGATCTCCGAGAGGACGCCGGGCGTCGCCGTCGCCTGCGCGAGCGCTTTGATGCGCCGGACGACCTCGTCTGCGGCGTCGATGTTCACGCCGGCCTGCCGGTAATCCATGCTTCGTCCGCGCTCTAAACGTCCGTAGATCTCAAAACTCCAGGCGCGCGATGAGCGCCTCGCACAGTCGCCGCCGGCGCGACCCCTCGGCCGCCTCCCAGTATGCCCGGCGCACCACCGCGAAGAACCGCTCTTCCTCGAAATCCTCCTCCAGCATGTCGAAAGCGTCGCGCAGCAGCAGGACCGCCTCGTCCAGATCCTCGCGCTGCTCGAGCGCCGACAAGACGAAGGAGGGCTGGCGCAGCGCCACCGTCCCCGCGGCGAGCGCGAGGGGCGCGCGCACCGGGTCCCGCGCGGGGATCCCGGCGTCGACCAGCGCCGCGAACGCCGCCTCCCGCCCCGCGACGCCGAGCACCGCCAGCGCCGCCGCCGTCGCCCGGAGCAGCGCCTGAGCATCGGCCGTCGCCGCGGCGAACCGGAGCGTGTCGACCAGAAAGCGCGCTTCCGCCTCGCAGGGCTCTCCGAGCAGACAGAACGCGGCGGCGAGGGCCGGCTGCAGCTCCCGCGCCGCCGTGCGCCGCAGGTCGGCCAGCGTGGCCACGGCGCGCCGATCCCCGATCTTGCCGAGCGCCAGGACGGCATCGTCCTGCAGCGGTCCCTCCAGGCGCGCGACCGCCTCGAGCGCGGCGACGGCCGCGTCGACGCGATAATCACCCAGCGCCTCGATGACCGCCGCGCGGAAGAAATCCTCGCCGCGCCCGACGAGCGGCAGGATCGCCGCCCGGGCTGCCGCGTCCGTCCGGGCCGCCGCGGCGACGGCGCGCGTGAGCGCCGGCCGCACGAACTCCGAGGCCTCGGTTTCGAGCGCCGCGACCAGTCGCGGCGTCACCGCCGGGTCCGGCTGGTGTTCGAAGTACGCGTACGCGACCGCGCGGAGCCGGTCGTTGGCGTCGCCGAGCGCCTGGATCATGACGTCGCGCGTGCGCGGGTCGCGGAAGCCGGACACCAGCACGAGCGCGCGGTACCGCACGTAGCCGTCGGGATGCCGCGCGACAGCGTCGAAGAGCGCAGGCACGACCAGGTCGGCCGGTGCGCGCCGGATCGCCCGCGCGGCCCGCATGCGCGTGTCGTAGTCGAGCCGGCCCAGCGCGTCCACCGCCGCGCGGATCGCGGCCGCCGTCGCCGCGCC
>CAYZKQ010000237.1:0-3717 GCA_964478975.1 uncultured Vicinamibacterales bacterium
GGCCTCGCGCGACAACCGCTCGAGCTGCCGCGCGGCCTCTTCGGCTTGCTCCGCGAGCTGCCGCTGCCTCGCCGCGCTCCCGCCGGCCGCCCCGCCCGCCGCGCGGGTGCCGGCGAGCTGCCGCAGCCGCTCGGCCTCCTGCTCCTGCCGGCGCGCCAGCTCCCGCAGCCGCTCGAGCAGCTCGTCGGTCCGGTTGTCGGACGCCTGCTGCGACCCGCGCTGGGCCATCTCGTACTGGTTGCGGAGCTTGTCGAGCTCGAGCTGGAACAGATCCGCCAGCTCTTCGGCGATCGCCTCCGACGCCTGCCCGCCGCCCCCACCGCCGCCCTGATTCCCCAAGGTCACCCGGACGTCGCGGTAGGTCTCCTCCGCCCGCTGCAACGCCGCCAGGGCCTGCTGCTCGGGCGGCAGGGCGTCCTTCGGGTTGCGCGCCTGCAGCTTGCTCTCGGCGTCGCGCATCGCCCGGGCCGCCTCCGCCAGGGCGTCGGCGACCTGCTTCATCTCGGGATCGGCCCGGAGCACGCGCGTCTCGATCTGCGTCACGAGCGTCTCGACCCGCTCGCGCAACTGTCCCTGGGCGAGCGCCAGGAACACGACGTCCTCGCGGAACTGGTCCGCGGTCTTCCGGTCGCGGTCGCGGACCACGTTGAACGTGCCCGTGACGATGCGGCGCTGCTGCTCGGAGAGCGCGCCGACCTGGTTCATCCCGCCTTGCGCCCCGCCGCCCTGCATGGCCGCCTGACTCTCGGCCGCCCGGTAGTCCTTGCGGAAGGGCCGGACCTGCAGGAAAAAGATGTCGCTCGTGACGCTTTTCGGCCCCGTCACGCTGTCGTTGTCCGTCGCGCGCGCGTAGTAGGCCACGACGTCGCCCGGCTTGACGTTCAATTCCTCGAGGAAGAAGGTGTGGCCCGCCGCGACGCTCTTGAGCGGCCGCGCGCCGCCGACGAGTCGTGTGGTCCGCTCGGGGCCGCCGTTGACCGAGTAGACGAGGTCGAGCCGCGCGACCCCGAAGTCATCGTCGGCTTTCGCCTCGACGAAGACTTCCTCGACCGGCGTCGGGCGCACGTCCCGCCCCGGCCGGACGAACGCGACGAGGGGCGGCTGGTCCGCGAGCACGTCGATCGTGTACTGCGGCGACGCGGCCACCAGCGTGCCCGCCGGGCTCTGCAAGTCAACGCGGTAGAAGCCGTCGCGGGTCACGGTGAAGCTGCCCGCGAGCGTGCCGTCGGGGCCGACCGCCAGGCTGGCCGCCTCGCGGTCGTCCACCACGATGCGCCCGGCGGGCGCCGGCATGGTGGCATGCACGCGGACCTTGACGGTCGTGCCCCGGAGGACGGCGATGTCGCCGCCCTCGTCGACGCGCTGCACCGGGAGCCCCGTGTAGGCCGGGAACACGTACTCGAGCTCGAGCCGCTCGACCCGCGGCAGGTCGGCGACCTCGAGGCGGAAGACGGGCGACTTGACACCGGCGGCCTCGACGAAGTATTCGAGCGACTGCCGCAATCCGAACAACGTACCCTCGAACCGGTCGGCCGCCTCGCCGCCGACGAGCGGCAGCCGCTCGAACGGGGCGTTGGCGCCGGCGCGGGTGAAGAGAGTCGCCGTCTCCGCGCCGAACCCGACGAGCCGCGCCGTCACGGTGACGTCGGCGCCGCGGGCCACGGTCGCGTGGCCGGGCGCGACCTCGATGCGATACGGGCTGGCCGCTTCGGCACTCCGGACCGGCAAGAGCAGCGCCACCGCTCCTTGCCGCAGGTAGGCCGGCCCCGCCAGATACACCAGAGCCGTGGCGGCCGCCAGGCTCCCGAGCAGCCCGGCCAGACGGCGGAAGCTGCCGCGTTCGACGCGGCGCCCTTCCTCGATCTCGCGGCATTTCTCCACCGCCGCCTCCACGACGCGCCGCACGAGCGCCGCCGATTCCTCCCCGCGCGCGGCCGGCTCCCGGCCGGCGTCGACCGCACTCACGAGCAACGCATCGAGGCCGGGTTCGTGTTCTTCGAGGTAGAGCGCCACCTGCTGGTCGGTCACGCGCCGGCCGAGCGGCCGGATGAACACGAGCCACCCCAGCGCCACGAGCACCGCGTAGGTGACGATGCGCCAGGTCACGATCGCGGCCGGGCTGAACCGGAACTGCTCGAGGGCGTAGGCCGCCACCACGAGGGTCACGACCGCCGCGCCCGCGAGCACCGCGAGCGACCTCAGCGCCACCTTCCAGCGCCACCGCCGCCGCACTCCCCGCACGATCCGCACCAGCTCGTCCCGCCCCGGCCGTGTATCGATCGCCATGGCTCCCTCACTGACCGGACGCACCCGCGGCGCCGGCGCCTCTTTCCCGGCTGCCCGCCGGCCCGCCGACCGGGCACCGCCGGCCGCTTCTCGGCTCGCAGTTCGCCCGAGTCAACATCGTTCTGGTCCGCCGCTCCGCCTTCGACCCGGCGCGCCGCCGCGCCGGGTACCGACACCTCACGTCTTCAACCGCGGAAGCCGGTTCGCCACGAAGGATTCCGCGACCATCACGAGCAGACCGGCCACCACAAGATACCGCCACAACGCCTGGTGCCGCTCGAGCTCTTGCAAGGGGATCTCGCCGGGACCCGGTCCGGCGGCCCGCTCCGCCGCGGGCTGCGCCGCTGCGGCGGCCACGAGCTCCTCGGGGTCCAGCGGGGTGAGGTCCGCCTCGACCGGGTCCACGTTCGCGGCCACGACCGCCGCCTCGCCCGCCTCCCCGCGCAGCGCGCCCACGCGGTAGAAGCCCGGCTCGCTCAGGACCGGCGGTCCTGACGGGCCGGCCTCGCCGAGCCGCACGCGCCGCCCCGCCGGCGTCACGAGCACGAGATCCTCGGGCCGGGTGCGCAGCCGCCCGGCGACCGCGGCGACGTCGAGCGTCTCGCCGACCCGCTGGAACGGCCGGGGCTCCTCGTACCGCACGAGCCACTTCATCGCCTGGTGGACGAACGGGACGAAGACGGGCTTGAGGGCCAGGTCGTTCCACGAGGTGTCCAGGGTGGAGGTCCACACGAGGACCGCCCCGCGGTCCACCCGCCGCTCCACCAGGGCCGCGCCGCCGTCGTCGAACCGGGCCCGCACCCCGCCGGCGGCCTCGAGGCGGCGGTAGCGGAACACGCGGGCCGACGCCAGTTCGCCGCTGCGCGGCGCGGCGAACACCTCGAACACGGGGTGACTGTAATCCACGTAGCCGAGCGTGCCTCCGTGGACGGCGGGGTGGTCGACCACCGGCCCGATGGCACCGGGCAGCAAGTCCGGTGCTTCCGGCCAGCCGCTCCGCTCGCCGAGCACGACGAACAAGCCGGCGCCCTGCCGCACGCGCCGCTCCAGCTCGCGCGCCAGGGCCCCGGAGGGCGGCCTGGCGTCGACGAGCACGATCACGTCCGCCTGCGCGAGGTCGGCCCCGGTGGCGCGGTCGACGCTCAGGGTCCGCACGGCGAACGCGGGCGCGGCCCCGACGGCGAGCGCGCGGTGCAGATAGAGGCTCGCGCCGGGCGCCGGGGTCGGGTGTTCCAGCACCAGCACGGGGATGCGCGCGGCCGGGGTCACGACCGCGTAGAACACATCGTCGGCGGGCAGCGCGTCGGGGCTCGCGCGGACGACGACCTGCGCCGGCCGGCCCGCGAGGTTGATCGGCTCGAAGCTCGCGGCGGCGCCGGCGCCGGGCTCGAGGGTGACGCGCCGCGTCCCGACCGTCCGGCCGTCGACCTC
>CAYZKQ010000237.1:3759-3966 GCA_964478975.1 uncultured Vicinamibacterales bacterium
GGTTGGCGAGGCTGGCCGAGACGGTGACGCGCTCGCCGCCCGCGAACGGTTCGCGCGCGAGGGCGACCCCCGTGATGGCAAGATTCGCCGCGCCCGGCTCGGCCACCGAGACGGGCGTGAGGGTCGTGCCGTCCGGGAGCCGGGCGTCTTCGCCGCGCGTCCACCCGCTGGCCTGGAAGTCGGAGACGAGCACGACCTCGCGCCGGG
>CAYZKQ010000238.1:0-3902 GCA_964478975.1 uncultured Vicinamibacterales bacterium
ATCGTCCCCACATTCACGTGCGGCTTCGACCGATCAAACTTCTCCTTCGCCATGACGTCTCACCCTCGTCTTTGTGGTTCTGACCTGGTGACCCGGTGACCTCGTCCGCGCGCGTCGGCTCCGGCCGGCCCGCGCCCTGCTGGAGCCGATGACCGGGATTGAACCGGTGACCTCGTCCTTACCAAGGACGCGCTCTGCCAACTGAGCTACATCGGCTTGCCCGCGCCGGAGCGGCGCCCGTTCGGCCGCGCCGCTCTCGCCCCGGCGCTCCTGGAGCGGGAGACGGGAATCGAACCCGCGACCAACAGCTTGGAAGGCTGTGACTCTACCACTGAGTTACTCCCGCGCATCCGCCTCGCTCGGTCCGCCCGCGGCCCCGCCGGCGCACGCCACCTCGGCGCGCGCACGCTCCGGCGCCGCGGTCGCCCCGAACGATCCGGTCTGCCTCACTGATCCACGCTCCACTGGTGGCGAGGGGAGGATTCGAACCCCCGAAGCCGCTAGGGCGACAGATTTACAGTCTGCTGCGTTTGACCACTCCGCAACCTCGCCCCTGATGGTCCGACCGGCGGTCCCGGCGCGCGCCCGGTCCCGCGCGCCGTGGTCGTTCGTCCCCGTCGGATGGCTCGTGTGCGTGCTCCCCAACGTTCACGACGCTGCGGGCCGCGCCCCGCGTCCGGGTCCGCGCCCGTGGAGCTGGCGAAGGGATTTGAACCCCCGACCGGCTGATTACAAATCAGCTGCTCTACCGGACTGAGCTACGCCAGCCAGACAAATTATCATTCATAGCACACGCTATGCCAATGGGGCAACCCCACCGCCTGCCCCGACGGCGCCCCGCCCGCCTCCCCCGGCCCCCTCCCGAGCCGTCGCCCGGCGCTGCCGGAGCACCTCGAACAGGGCGATGCCCGCCGCCACCGAGACGTTCAGGCTCTCGACGTGCCCGCGCAGGGGGATCCCGACGACCCAGTCGCACCGCGCCCGCACCAGTCTCCGCAGCCCGCTCCCCTCGGCGCCCAGCACCAGGGCCGTCGGGCCGGTGTAATCCACGGCGTCGTAGGGGCGGTCGGCGTCACCCGCCAGCCCCACCGTCCATACGCCCGCGGCCTTGAGCGCCTCCAGGGCCCGCCCGATGTTCACGACGGTCGCGATCCGGAGATGGACGAGCGCGCCGGCCGCGGCCTTCGCCGCGGCCCCGTCGAGGGGCGCGGCGCGGCGGGATTGCCGGATGACGCCGTCGACGCCGGCGGCCTCGCACGTCCTGAGAATCGCCCCGACATTGCGCGGGTCCTCGACCCCGTCGAGGACGACGAAGAGCGGCGGGTGGGCGGCGGCGGCGAGCAGCTCTTCGATCGTCCAGGCGCGCACCCCGGCGAGCTCGGCCACCACGCCCTGGTGGGCGCCACCCCGCGCGACGCGATCCAAGACCGCCGCGTCGACGACCTCCACGCGGACCGGTCCGCGCGCCGCGGCCTCGAGGCGCGCCCTGAGGCGTTCGAGCTGCGGCGCCCCGACGAGCAGCCGCCTCACCTGTCCCGCGCGCAGCGCCTCGAGCACGGGGTTGACCCCATAGACCACCCACGTCCGGGCGTCCTTCATCGCGACTCCGTCAACGCGCGCGCGAAGGCCTCGGCGCGCTCGCGGCACCCCGTGATGGGCGCGAGGCCCGCCGCCGCCGGCAGCTCCGCGCCGCGGTCGATGGCCGGTACGGCGAGATCCAGCTCGGGGCCCGCTTCCTCACCCGTGAGGGCGACCCGGATCGGGTGGAAGAGCGCCCGGCCCGCCTGGCCGGTCCGGTCGCGCACGCGGGCCACCGCCTGCCGGAACCGATCGCGGTCGACCAGACGCGGCTCGCCGGCCAGCGTCTGGGCCAGCGCCGCCACGACCGCCCGGGCGCCGGGTTCGGCGAGTACCGCCTGCACGCCCGGCCGCGCGAGCGCGGCCTGCGGGTCGAAGCGGAAGACGAACTGGACGCGCGCTGGAATTTCTTCGAGGCGGTCGACCGAGCCGACGGCCATCGGCATCAAACTGGCGAGGTACGCCAGCGCCGCCGGCGACGGCTCGCCGGGGTGCGCGAAGCCCGCCGCCTCGAAGAAGCGCCACGCCGCCCGGGCCAGCCGCGCGGGCTCGGCCGCGCGCATGTAGTGGCGGTTCATCCACGCGAGTTTCTCGGCATCGAACACGCCGGCGCTGTGCCCGACGGCCTCGAGCCGGAACCGCCTGGCCAGCTCGTCGACCGGCAACAGCTCCTCGCCGCCGCCCGGCGCCCAGCCGATCAAGGCGAGGTGGTTCACGAGGGCTTCCGGGAGGTAGCCGCGCTCGCGGAACTCGCGCACCGACGTGGCGCCGTGGCGCTTCGACAGCGGGGTATGGTCGGGGCCGAGCACGAGCGGCAGGTGCGCGAAGCGCGGCGGGGTGTAGCCGAGGGCCTCGTAGAGCAGCACCTGGCGCGGCGTGTTGGAAATGTGATCTTCGCCGCGCACGACGTCGGTGATTCGCATCGCCGCGTCGTCGACCACCGCGGCGAAGTTGTAGGAGGGCCGCCCGTCGGCGCGCAGGATCACGGGGTCGCCGATGACCGACAGGTCGAAGGTCACGCGCCCGCGGATCCGGTCGTCGAAGCTGACCTGCCCCTGGTCCGGCACGCGGAACCGCAGCGCGGCCGTCTCCCCGGCCGCGAGGCGCGCGCGGGCCGTGTCGAGCGACACCGTCCGGCAGGTCCCGGCGTAGCGCGGCGGGCGCCGGGCGGCGAGCGCCCGCCGGCGCTCGGTCTCGAGGCGCTGCGGCGAGCAGAAGCAGTAGTACGCGCGGCCGGCGGCGAGGAGCCGGTCGGCGTGGGCGCGGTAGAGCGCCAGGCGCTCCGACTGGCGGTACGGGCCGTAGGGACCGCCGACATCCGGCCCTTCGTCCCAGGTCAGCCCGAGCCACCGGAGGTCTTCGAGGATGCCGGCTTCCGACTCGGCCGTCGACCGCTCGACGTCGGTATCTTCGATGCGCAGGACGAAGGTGCCGCCCTGGCCGCGGGCGAGCAGCCAGTTGTAGATGGCGGTGCGCGCGTTCCCGACGTGCAGCGCCCCGGTGGGGCTCGGTGCGAATCGAAGGCGCATGGCGGGCGGCCGCGGGTCAGACCTGGGGTCGTTCGACGAGGAGCGCGACGGCGTGCGCGGCGACCGCGTCGCCGCGGCCGACGGCGTCGAGCCCCTCGTTGGTTTTGCCCTTCACGCTCACGCAGGCCGCGTCGACGCCGAGCACGCGGGCGATCGCCGCCCCGATCGCTGCGGCGTGCGGGCGGATCGCCGGCCGCTCGAGCACGACCACGACGTCGACGTTCTCGACCGCGAGCCCCCGCTCCCGGATGACGGCCGCCGTGCGGGCGAGCAGGTCCAGGCCCGGCGCGTCCTTCCACCGCGGGTCGCTCGCGGGGAAGTGCTGGCCGATGTCGCCCGCGCCGGCGGCGCCGAGCAGCGCGTCGACCAGCGCGTGGCACACGACGTCGCCGTCCGAGTGGCCGATCGGGCCGCGGTGCTCCGCCAGCCGCACGCCCGCGAGCGTGAGCGGCCGGCCGTCGACCAGCCGGTGCAGGTCGTAGCCGTGACCCACGCGGCGCCCGGCGGCGCGCGCCTCGCCGACGAGCGCGCGCGCGATCGCCAGGTCCTCCGCCGTCGTGATCTTCACGTTGCGCACCTCGCCTTCGACCAGCCGCACCGGGTAGCCGGCCAGCTCGGCGAGCGCGGCTTCGTCGGTCGCCTCGACGCCCTGGCGGCCCAGCGCCACGGCGGCGGCGAAGACGTCAGCCCGGAAGGCTTGCGGCGTCTGCGCCAGGTAAATGCGCTCGCGCGCGAGCGTCCGCTCCACGACGCGGCCGTCCTCGCCGGCCTGCTTCACCGTGTCGCGGGCCGGCA
>CAYZKQ010000239.1:0-3897 GCA_964478975.1 uncultured Vicinamibacterales bacterium
CGGGCGGCGTGCGCGGCGCGCAGCTCCGCCTGCGCGGCGCGGTTCTCGGCCTCGAACGCCGGCCGGAGCGCCGGGTGGCACAGCCGCGCCACGACGTCGACCGCGCGCGAGGCGTCGAGGACGTGGACGACGGGGCCGCTGTACTCCGGCGCGATCTTCACCGCCGTGTGCTGGCGGCTCGTCGTCGCCCCCCCGATGAGTAGGGGCAGGCGCAGGCCGCGGCGCTCCATCTCGCGGGCGACGAACACCATCTCGTCGAGCGACGGCGTGATGAGGCCACTCAGGCCCACGAGGTCGGCGCCGTGCTCGACCGCCGCGTCCAGGATCCGGTCGGCGGGCACCATCACGCCCAGGTCCACGACCCGGTAGTGGTTGCACGCGAGCACGACGCCCACGATGTTCTTGCCGATGTCGTGGACGTCGCCCTTGACCGTCGCCAGCACGATCGTGCCCTGGGGCTTGGGGGGCTCGCCGCCGCGCGCCTCCGCCTCGCGGAGAAACGGCTCCAGATAGGCCACCGCCCGCTTCATGACGCGGGCGCTCTTGACCACCTGCGGCAAGAACATCTTGCCGGCGCCGAAGAGCTCGCCCACGACCTTCATGCCGTCCATGAGCGGGCCCTCGATGACGTCGAGCGGCCGCGGGTACGCCCGGCGCGCCTCCTCCACGTCCTGCTCGATGAAGTCCGCGACGCCGTGCACCAGCGCGTGGGCGATCCGGGCCTCGACCGGCCCCGCGCGCCACGCGAGGTCCCCCGCCTGGCGCGCCACCTCGCCCTCGAGCGTTTTGGCGAGCTCGAGCAACCGCTCGGTCGCGTCCGGCCGGCGGTTGAAGATGAGGTCCTCGACGCGCTCGCGCAGCTCGGGCGGGATGTCCTCGTAGACCATCAACTGGCCGGCGTTGACGATCCCCATGTCGAGGCCGGCGCGGATCGCGTGGTAGAGGAACGCGGCGTGCATCGCCTCCCGCACGCGCGCGTGCCCGCGGAACGCGAACGACAGGTTGCTGATGCCGCCGCTCACCTTCGCGCCGGGACACCGCGCCTTGAGCACGCGCGTCGCCTCGATGAACGCCACGGCGTAGTCGGCGTGCTCCTCGAGTCCGGTCCCGATGGCGAAGACGTTGGGGTCGAGGATGATGTCGGTCGGGTCGAAGCCCGCTCGCTCGACGAGCAGCCGGTAGGCGCGCTCGAGAATCTCCACCTTCCGCGCCGCCGTGTCCGCCTGCCCGCGCTCGTCGAAGGCCATCACCACGACACCCGCGCCGTAGCGCCGGATGCGGCGGGCCTTGTCGAGAAACGCCGCTTCCCCCTCCTTCAAGCTGATCGAGTTGACGACCCCCTTGCCCTGCAGGCACTTGAGCCCGGCCTCGATCACCGACCACTTCGAGCTGTCGATCATGACCGGCAGGCGGGCGATCTCGGGGTCCGCGGCGATGTACTGCAGGAACTCGGTCATGGCCCGTTCCGCGTCGAGCATCGCCTCGTCCATGTTCACGTCGATCAGGTTGGCGCCGCCCCGCACCTGCTCGAGCGCCACCGCCGCCGCCCCGGCGTAATCGCCCTCGCGGATCAGGCGGGCGAACCGCCGCGAGCCGGTCACGTTGGTGCGCTCGCCGATCATCTGGAAGTTGCTGTCGGGCCGGATCGTCAGGACCTCGAGCCCCGCGAACCGCGTGTGGCGCTCGGCCGGCGGCTCGACGCGCCGGGGCGGCACCCCCGCGACCGCCTCGGCCACCGCCCGGATGTGCGCGGGCGTCGTCCCGCAGCAGCCGCCCACGATGTTCACGAGGCCGCGCCGGGCGAACTCGCCGAGCGCCGCGGCGGTCTCCTCGGGCGTCTCGGTGTACTGGCCGAAGGCGTCGGGCAGGCCCGCGTTCGGATAGCAACTGACGTAGACCGGCGCGAGGCGGGCGAGCTCGGCGAGAAATGGGCCCATCTCGCGGGCGCCGAGCGCACAGTTGAGCCCCACGGCGAACGGCCGCGCGTGCTCGATCGAGACCCAGAAGGCGTCGAGGGTCTGGCCCGAGAGCGTCCGCCCGCTGCGATCCGTGACGGTGACCGAGATCAGGATCGGCGGCTCGACCCAGCCCGGGTCGGCCGCCGCGCGCGCGTCGCACTCGTCCCGGATGGCCGCGATCGCCGCCTTCGCGTTGAGCGTGTCGAAAATCGTCTCGACGAGGAGCAGATCCACGCCGCCGTCGAGCAGGCCCCGCACCTGCTCGCGGTAAGCGGCGCAGAGCGCGTCGAAGGTGATCGCGCGAAACGCCGGATTGTCCACGTCCGGCGAGATCGACAGCGTCCGGTTCGTGGGCCCGATGGCCCCCGCCACGAACCGCGGCCTCTCCGGCGTGCGCGCGCTCCACGCCGCCGCCGCCGCTTTCGCCAACCGCGCCGCCGCCACGTTGATCTCGTAGACGAGCGCGCCCAGCCCGTAGTCCGCCTGGGACACGGCCGTGGCGTTGAACGTGTTCGTCTCGATGAGGTCGGCGCCGGCGTCGAGATACGCCTCGTGGATCCGCCGGACGACGTCGGGCCGCGTGATCGACAGGACGTCGTGGTCGCCGCGGAGGTCCCGCGGGTGGTCGCGGAACCGATCGCCGCGGACCTCCGCCTCCGACAACCGCTCGCGCTGGATCATGGTGCCCATCGCCCCGTCGAGCACCAGGATCCGCTCGCCGAGCAGCCGCGCCAGGCGCTCCCGCACCGGTTCACTCATGGGTCGCTCCCTCGGCCGCGCCCCCGTGTCGCCGCTTCGACACCAGTCGCCCCTCGAGGGGCGGCCCGGACACGCTCGGCGCGATCACCGCCGGCCCCCGCCCGTGCGGCGTCGCGGCGGGTCCGCCGGGGGCTTCACCCCGCTGCCGATCACCACGATGAACGGGTCGCCCTTCTTGCGCGCCCCCACCGTGATCTTCACGTCCGCCAACCCCGCCTCCTCCAGCCACGAGCGAAGCAACCGGTCGTCGAACCCCAGCCAGCGGTCGCCCAGCCGCTCCTGCACCCAGGTCTGGTCGTGGGGCCGCAAGTCGAGCACGAGCACGCGGCCGCCCGGCCTGACGATGCGCACCGCCTCGGTGAGGGCGCGGCGGGGGTCGGCGGCGTGGTGCAGCGCCTGGGAGAGCAGCGCCAGGTCCACACTCGCGTCGGCGAGGGGCACTTGTTCGATCTCGCCGCGCTTCCACGTCACGTTGGTCACCCCGCGGCGCCGCGCGAGGGCCCGGGCCGCGCGCAGCACCGCCGCCGAGCGATCGACCCCGATGACGCGCTTCGCCCAGCGGCTCGCCTCGAGCGTCAGGTAGCCTTCGCCGCAGCCGAGGTCGGCGACGGTCAGGGGCGGCAGCAGGTGTCCGAGGGCACGGGCCCACGCCGCCCAGCTCCGGCCCGGCACGAGCTGTCCCCGCCCCTCGCCGGCCGCGTGCTGGTCGAAGTTCTCCTTGCGGAGCCGGAGCACCTCCTGCAGCCGCGCCTCGTCGGCGCGCACCGTCCGGTCGTCCGAGGCGGCGGCGAACTGCGCCGCGAGCAGGGTCCACAACGGGCCGTGCCCGTCGCCGCGGCGCACCTCCGGCGCGATCGCGTAATACGTGTAGCCCCCTTCCCGCGCCTCCACCACGAGCCCCGCGTCTTTGAGCAGGCCCAGGTGCCGCGACACCCCCGACTGCGCCACCGCGAGGATGCTCGTCAGCTCGCTGACGTTCAGGCGCTCCTTCGCGAGCACGCGCAGCAGCCGCAGCCGCGTCGGGTCGCCGAGCAGCCGGAACAGCGCCGCCGCCAACTTCATATTCGCGAATCTACATGAAGTGATACGACCAGCGCAAGCCCGACCCGCCCGGGCCGGCGTCCGCCACCCCGGCGCCGGGGACGGGGCGGGCCGCGCGCCCGCGCCGCCCCCGGCCCGC
>CAYZKQ010000240.1:0-3887 GCA_964478975.1 uncultured Vicinamibacterales bacterium
CGGCCCGGAGCGAACCGGCCGCCTCGGCGGCCTCCGCCTGACGCGGCACGCACGAGCTCGACGGTCGCGCCGGCTGGCGGTTCCGGCCGGCGCGTTTGGTGTACAGGAGAGCAACCACAATGGCCATCACGGCGGCACAGGTCAAGGCCCTGCGCGACAAGACCGGCGCGGGGTTCATGGAATGCAAGGCCGCCCTCGAAGAGGCGGGCGGCGACCTCGAGGCAGCCACCACCATTCTCCGCAAGCGCGGGCTCGCCCAGGCCGCCCGCAAAGCCGGGCGGTCGACGACGCAAGGGATCATCGGCAGCTACATCCACCCGGGCGGCCAGATCGGGGTGCTGGTCGAAGTCAATTGCGAATCGGACTTCGTCGCTCGCACGGCCGACTTTCAAACCCTCGCGCGCGAGCTGGCCATGCAGGTGGCCGCCGCCAACCCCCAGTACGTGCGGCGGGAGGATATCCCCCCCGAGACGCTCGAACGCGAGCGGGCCATCTACCGCGCGCAGGTCGAGGGGACGAACAAACCCGCCGCCGTCATCGACCGCATCGTCGAAGGCAAACTGGCGAGTTTCTACGAACAGGTGGTCCTGCTGGAGCAGCCGTCGATCCGAGATCCGCACGTGAAGGTCGGCCAGCTCATCCAGTCCGCCATCGCCAAACTCGGCGAGAACATCACGGTGTCGCGGTTCGTGCGCTACAAGGTCGGCGAAACGGCGTGACGCCCCGCGATCTATAATCGCGCCGGTGGACAGCGGCGTCATGGCCGAACCAGCCTATCGTCGGGTCCTGCTGAAGCTCTCGGGCGAGGCGCTCATGGGCGACCAGGGCTTCGGCATCGACCCGCAGGTCACGGACCAGATCGCCCGCGAAGTCGGGGAGATCCAGGGCCTCGGCGTCCAGGTCGGCATCGTGATCGGCGGCGGCAACATTTTCCGCGGCCTGGCGGCGAGTGCGCGGGGGATGGACCGGTCGACCGCCGACTACATGGGAATGCTCGCGACCGTCATCAACGCCCTCGCCTTGCAGGACGCCCTCGAGCGCCAGGGCGTCGTGACGCGGCTCGCGACGGCCATCGAGATGCGGGCGGTCGCGGAACCGTTCATCCGGCGGCGGGCGATCCGCCACCTCGAGAAGGGACGCGTCGTCGTGTTCGCGGCCGGCACCGGCAACCCATACTTCACGACGGACACCGCCGCGGCGCTGCGGGCCATGGAAATCAAGGCCGAGGTCATCCTCAAGGGCACCAAGGTCGACGGCATCTACACGGCGGACCCGGTGCTCGATCCGTCGGCCCGGCGGCTCGACCGCGTGTCGTATCTGGAGGTCCTCGACCAGGGCCTCAAGGTCATGGACGCCACGGCGATTTCCCTCTGCATGGACAACCACCTCCCGATCATCGTCTTCAGCCTGCGGACGCCGGGCAACCTCCGGCGGGTCGTGCTCGGCGAGCCGGTGGGCTCGCTGGTGGCGGCGTGAGGGCCTGTGAGAACCGATAGCGTTATGGAGCCGAACGACCTCAAGCAGCTCTACACCGAATCCAGCCAGAAAATGAAAGCGGCGGTCGAGCACTTGCGCCGGGAACTGGCCGGCGTGCGGACCGGCCGCGCGTCGGTGGCGCTGGTCGACCCGGTGCAGGTCGAGGCCTACGGCACGGCGGTGCCGCTCAGCCAGGTGGCCAGCCTGTCGATTCCCGAACCGACCCTCATCGTGGCCCAGCCGTTCGACCCGTCGCTCGCCGGGGCGATCGAGAAGGCGATCCGGGCGGCGAACCTCGGCCTGAACCCGATGAGCGACGGTAAAGTCATCCGCATCCCGGTGCCGCCGCTCACCGAAGAGCGGCGCAAGGAACTGTCGAAGCTCGTCCACCGGTTCGCCGAAGATGCCCGCAACGCGGTGCGGAACATCCGGCGCGACGCCAACGACCGCCTGAAGCGACTCTTCAAAGATCACCAGATCTCGGAAGACGACGAGCGGCGCGGCCTGGCCGAAGTCCAGAAAATTACGGACCAGTACATCCGGGAGATCGACGAGCTCCAGAAGAAGAAGGATGCGGAGCTGCTCGGCCGGTAGCGCGGCGTTTGTCGCCCGCGAACCCGCGTGTTAGGATGAAGAGCTGGCCCGAGAACCCGTGAGCCGATCGGGCGCCGGCGCGCCGCGCGCCGGGCCGGCGACCGGGTTTCGAAGCGGGCGGCTAGCTCAGTTGGGAGAGCGCCGCGTTCGCAACGCGGAGGTCGTGGGTTCGAATCCCATGCCGTCCACCACCTGACGACACGAGGAGCCATGCCCATCTTCGAGTACGTGTGCCATGCCTGCCGGCATCGGTTCGAAACGCTCGTGAGCGGCACCCGCAAACCGACCTGCCCGGCGTGCCACAGCGACCGCCTGAGGAAACTCCCGTCGGTGTTCGCGGTCGCCTCGGCCAGCCGCCCCGAGCCCGCCGCGGCGCCGGCTCCGTGCGCCCGCTGCGGCGACCCGCGGGGCCCTGGGGCCTGCGCGACCGCCTGACCCCGCTCGTCCCGTTTCTTGACACCCCCGGTGGGCCGTGTCCAGAATACGGCGATGGTCGTGCCGCGCATCACGAAGGAGGAACTGAAGCAACGGCTCGACGCCGCCCCGCCGGAGCAGGCGCCGGTTCTGGTCGATGCGCGGCTGAAGTATCCCTACGAACACAGCGCCGTGAAGCTCCCCGGGGCGATCCGGATGCACCCGAACGAACCCGACCCGACGCGGCTGCCGGCCGACCGCGACATCGTGGTCTACGACGCCGACCCGGACGAGCTCGCCGCCGAACGCCTCGCCCTCGCGCTCCTGAAGCGCGGCTGCCGCCGGGTGCTGGTGTTGAAGGGGGGCCTCGCCGACTGGATGGCCGCCAAGCTCCCCGTCGAGAGCAAACCCTACCCGCAGCCCGCGGCGACGGCCGGCGCCAAAGCCTGAAGCGAGCGCCAGCGATGCTTTTGCTCCGCCCGCTCGCCGCGGTCGTCCCGGCGGTTCTCCTCGCGACCGGCTCGGCGGCACAGCCCGCGGCGCAGGTCCCGGCGGAGGTGCTCGCCGCGCGCCTCCAGGCGCGCTACGATCAGATCCGGGACTTCTCGGCCGACTTCGTCCACACGTACGTGGCCGGCGTGCTCCGCAGGCGGGTCGTCGAGCGGGGCACGGTGCAGGTCAAACGGCCCGGCCGCATGCGGTGGGTCTACACGGCGCCCGAGGAGAAGCTGTTCGTCCTCGACGGGTCGCAGATGTACTCGTATCTCCCGGCCGACCGGCAGGTCATCGTCAGCCCGCTGCCGCCGGAGGATCAGGCCACGACGGCGGCGCTGTTTCTGGCAGGCAAGGGGCGCCTGACCCGCGATTTCACCCTCCGGTACGAGGCGTCTGGGGACGCGCCCCCGGACACCTGGGCCCTGCGTCTCGACCCGCGGCAGGCCGACCGCGACTACGACTGGCTGGTGCTCGTGGTGGATCGGGAGCGCCTCACGCTGCGGCGCCTGGTGGCCGGGGACCGCCAGGGCGGGGTGTCGACGTTCGACTTCAGCCGCGTCAAGGAAAACGTCGGTTTGCCCGATACGTTGTTTGTCTTCCGGATTCCGCGGGGAGTCGATGTCATCCGACCGGGCTCGTCGGGGCGGTAGAGCGGTCGCGGCCGGCCTCGCGTTGCTGGGGTGGTTCGCGGCTGGGGTGAGCCTCGCGGGCTGCGCCACCTCGGCCGCCCTCCGCAGCGGGCAGCAAGCCGAGCGCCTCGAAGATTTCGACCGGGCGGTGGTGGAGTACACCAAGGCGCTGCGGGCCCGCCCCGACCGCGCCGACATCCGGCGGGCGCTCGAGCGCGCCAAGCTGCGCGCGGCCGACGCCCACTACGCCCGCGGCCGCCGGCTCGCCGCGGCCGGCCG
>CAYZKQ010000241.1:0-3848 GCA_964478975.1 uncultured Vicinamibacterales bacterium
CGGACCGTCGGGCGTAGTTCCGCGTCTCAAGGGAGAACGGGCGACCCGCAGGGAGGATTCATGGCACGAGCGATCGCCGGCACGAGCCGACCCGGGGCTCGCTGGCCCGGGCCGGCGTGGCGGCGTCATCTGATCGGGTGGGCGCTCGCCGCCGCCACCGCCGGCCTGGCGGGGCTCGCGGGAAGCGCCCCGGCCGCCCGGCCGGCCGACGGTGACCAGGAGAGCCGCACGGCGCGGCAGTTCGCCGTTTCGGCGCGCCGCTACCGGTTCGCGCCGGCGAAGCTCGACGTGGTCGAGGGCGACCTGGTGACGATCCGCTTCACGGCCGAAGACATCCCGCACAGCTTCACGATCGACGCCTATCGCATCGCCAAGCGGGCGAATCCCGGCCAGACGGTCACCTTCGAGTTCCGGGCCGACCGGCCCGGCACCTTCCCCTACTACTGCAACCTCACGATCGACGAAGGGTGCCGGCAGATGCGCGGCGAGCTGGTCGTCCAGCCGCGCTGACCGCGCGCGGGCGCCGCAGCTCCGCCCGGCGCGTCGCGCTCACCCACGGCGGGCCGCCGCCTCGGCGAGGGCAACGCGTTCGGCGACCGGCGGGTGGGTGTGGAACAGCCAGCGCACGAGGCGCGACGGCGACTCCTCGGCGAGGTTCTGCGCCGCCAGCCGCCGCATCGCCGAGGCGAACGCCTGGGGCCGTCCCGTGAGCGCCAGGGCGAGGCCGTCGGCCGCCCGTTCGGCGCGCCGGGAAAGCGCGTTAGCAAACGGCCGCTGCACCATCGAGACGAGGCCCAGCACCAGCACGACCAGGGGCAGGCCGGCTGCGTCCGCTGGCCCGGTCAGACCGAGCGCCGGACCCACGTGTCGGAGCGCCTGGTCGACGGCGAAGAGGCCCACGCCGATCACGAGCGCTTCGTACGCAAGGGCCCGCCACAGGTCGTGGCGCACGTGGTGGGCAATCTCGTGCGCCAGCACGGCCTCGATCTCGTCGTCGGAGTAGTCGGCGAGCAGGGTATCCGACAGTAAGATGCGGCGCGTGCGGCCGACGCCGACCAGCGCGGCGTTCGCGCGGCGCGTCCGGTCACCGACGTGCCACGCGTACACGGCGACTACTCGGCTTCCGGCTCGCCTCGCGAGCGCTTCCAGGCGAAGCCGCAGCCCTTCGCGGTCGAGCGGGCTCACCCGGGAAAACAGCGGCAACAGCACCACGGGCCACAGGTGCGCAAGCCCGATGCTCAGGACCGCGAAGGCGCCCGCTGCAAGCAGCCACGCGTCGTCCGGGCGGCGGCGGGCGAGCCCGTAGAAAATCCCGGCGGCGACCAGGGCAAACGCCAGGCCGATCGCGGCGGCCTTCAGATGGTCGACCGCCCACCGCCCGAACGACTCGCGCGACAGCCCGTAGCGTCGCTCCAGCACGAACCCGCGGTAGACCGCGTCCGGCAGCGCCACGAGCGCCTGCGCGAGCGCGACGGCGCACACCACCACGGCGACCACGGCGGGGCTGTCCGGCGCGGCCTCCAGCCCGGCGGCTTCGGCCAGGCGGACGCCGAGCGCCCGGAGGGCGACGGCACCTCCGCTGGCGAGCAGCGCCGCGTGCAGCGCCCCGGCCGCCAGCGCCGACAGGATGGCGCTCCGCCGCCGCCGCCGATGGTAGCGGGCCGCCCGGGATTCGTTGGCCATCGACTCGACCCGATGTCTCGGCGGTCCGACCCGCCCGCGCGGCGTCAGTTGAGCTGGACCGAGATCAGCTTGGACACGCCGGGCTCCTCCATGGTGACCCCGTAGAGCCGGTCGGCGATCTCCATGGTCTTGCGGTTGTGGGTGATCAAGATGAACTGGGTCTGGTGCTGCATGCTCTGCAGCATCTCCACGAACCGCCCGATGTTGGCGTCGTCGAGGGGGGCGTCGATCTCGTCGAGGAGGCAGAAGGGGCTCGGCCGGTACTTGAAGAGCGCGAACATCAACGCCATCGCGGTCAGGGCCTTCTCGCCCCCCGAGAGCAATTGCACGTTCTGGAGCCGCTTGCCCGGCGGTTGCGCCACGATGTCGACTCCGCTCTCGAGCTGGTCGGCCTCGTCGAGAAGGACGAGCCCCGCGCGCCCGCCGCCGAACAGGGTGGCGAAGGTCTCCTGGAAGTGCTGGTTGATGGCGGTGAAGGCCTCCTGGAATCGTTCCCGCGTCGTCTTGTCGATGCGCCGGATGGCCTCGCCGGTGGACGCGATGGCCTCGACGAGGTCTTGACGCTGGCTCGTCAGGAACGTGTAGCGCGACTCGAGCTCGTCGAACTGTTCGACGGCCATCATGTTGACGGGTCCGAGCCGGTCGATCTTCTGGCGCAAGCGGGCCACCATGTCCTCGGCCGTCCCCGGGGCGATCTCGGCCGGCTCCTCCTCTTCCGCCTCGGCCTCGGCGCTCGGGGAGGCCGCTGATTCGAGGGCGCCCTCGGCCTCGAGGCGCGCCACCTCGGCGGCCACCTCGTCCAGCGTCGTCTGGGTCGCCTCGAGGCACGCCTCCGCCAGGTGGGCGAGGTCGGCCTCGGCGGTGGCGCGCGCGACGTCGAGCCGCCCCACCTCCGCGTGGGCCTCTTCGAGCGCGCGGCGCGCCTCGCGGAGGGTCCGCTCGTGCTCCTCCAGTTGCCCCCGCAGGCCGGCGCACGCCTCGTCGGCGGCGCGCACCTCGTCGCGCAGGGCGTCGAACGCCGCGACGTCTTCGTCGAGCCGGCGCTCGAGGTCGGCGATCGTCTCGACGAGGGCCCGGTGCCGGGCGGCGGTGCGCTCGCGCTCGGCGGTGCGGGCGGCCAGGCGCTCCTCGACGTCGCGCGCGGCCTCCTCGAGCCGCTGCAGCTCGACGACGAGGCCGGCCGCGCGTTCCGCGAGCGCCGCCAGGGCGGCCTTGGCTTCGGAGAGCTGGGCGCCCTGCGCGGCGACGGCCTCGCGGGCCGCCATGAGCGCCCGCTGTCGCTCCAGGAAGCGGGCCTCCGCCTCCCGCTGCTCCGCCTCCAGGCGGGCGATCGAGGCCGCCGCCTCTGCCTGCCGCGCGTCCAGCCCGCGGCGTTCCTCCTCGGCGCGCGCCTGTTCCGCCTCGACCAGCGCCCGCTTGCGGGCGAGCCGGTCGTGTTCGTCGTCGGCCCGAGCCAGGCGCCACTCGTGGCCGACGACCGCCTGCTCGTGCGCGTGAATGTCGGTCTGGTCCGCCGCGACGGCACGGTCGAGCGCTTCGAGCCGCGCGTCGAGCGCCGCCAGCTCCGCGGCGGCGGCGGCCAGGTCGCGCTCGAGGCCCGCGACTCGGACGCCGAGGTCGCGGATCTCCCCCTTGAGCGTCAGGATGCCGCGCCGCTCGCCGCCGGCCCCGCCCTCGACGAGCTGGGGACCGTGAAACACCTCGCCCGCGAGCGTGGCGATGGGTCCCGGCAGGCACGCCGCCGCCCGCGCCGCCGCCTCCAGCGAGTCGGCGATCCAGCCCTCCCCGAGGGCGGCCGCGATGGCCGCCGCGTCCGGTCCGGCCACGTGCACGACCGCGCGCAACGGGACCACGCCGTCGGGCACCTCGGCGGGTTCGGGGACGGCCGGCCGCCGCGGCGTGTCGAGGATGAGGAAGCCGCACCGGCCGGCCTGCTGCGCGCGAATTTTGTCGAGGCCGGCGGCCGCGTCCTCCGGCCGGCGGACCACGACGTATTGCAATCGGTCCCCGAGACACGCTTCGACAGCCCGGGCGTAGCGCCGGTCGACCTCGAGGTAGTCGGCCACCGCGCCCAGGTGGGCCAGCGTCGGGTCGGCCAGGACGAGGCGCGCCGCCTCGCCGTACTCGGCGCGGGCCTGGTCGAGCTCTTCGAGGGACGTCAAGCG
>CAYZKQ010000242.1:0-3845 GCA_964478975.1 uncultured Vicinamibacterales bacterium
CGATCTGAACGCCACGGTTAACCGTGTCGCAGCACATGACCGGGATGACCGACGACGCCTGGAAGGCCGCCGCCGATGCCGGTCGACAGGGTCCAGTTGTACGTCTCGACGCCGTCGATCAGCACCACCATGGTTTGGGTGGATTTATTAACGCTGATGACGACCTCGGCGGCGTGCGGCGGCGCAGCCGAGCCCGCGCCGCGCGCGCCCGCGGAGCCGCTACAGGTCCGGCCGCCGGAGCCGGGCGACCAGGACCTCGACGTCGATCGCGACGTCCCAGGGATATGCGTAGCGGGGGATCCACTCCAGGGGCTGGCGGTAACGGACACTGACGCGCGTGTAGTCCCGGTCTTTCCGCACCTCCACGAGGTCGGCCGTGACGGGCACCCCGTGGGTCTCGGCCGCCTCGAGTACCAGGCGGGCGACCTCGGCCTCGGATCGGTCGGCCGAGAACCGCGCGATTTCCTCGACGCGGTGCTTGAACTCGAAGTAGGCGAGATAGGCCGGACCGACCTTCCAGATGGCGTGCCCCACCAACCCGACGAACGCGAGGATCACTAGCCGGCGCAGCATGATCCGCGACCTCCCCGGGCGGCCGCTCCCGGAGGCCGCCCCTCACCGGATCTGGTGGAAGATCCGGTCCCACCGCGTCCGCGTGAACAGGTGCCCCACGACCGACACCGCCCGCCGCACCGCGCCGGCGAGGCCCGGTCCGGTCGGCTCCGCCAGTCCCGCGTCGTATGACCAGTACACGATGAGTGCCTTGCCCTTCACGTAGGCGCGCGGCAGGGTGCCCCAGTAGCGGCTGTCCTGCGAGTTGTCGCGGTTGTCGCCCATCACGAAGTACCGATCGGGCGGGATGGTCACGGGGCCGAACCGCTCCCGCAGGTCGACCGCCGTCGTCTCGTGGTGGGCCGCGAACGTGCCCGGGGGCTCGAGGTAGAACACGTAGGGCTCCTCGAGGAGGCGCCCATCGATGTACACGCGCTTGTCGCGGACCTCCAGCGTCTCGCCGGGCAACCCGATCACGCGCTTGATGAAATCGCGCTCGGGGTCTTCGGGGTACTTGAAGACGACGATGTCGCCGCGCTGGATGTCGGCGACGGGCAGCAGGCGCCGCTCGAGCCAGGTCGCGGTCGGGCCGTAGATGAACTTGTTGACCAGGAGGTGGTCGCCGACGAGCAGGTTCTGCTCCATCGACCCCGTGGGAATCTTGAACGCCTGGAAGATCCAGGTGCGCACGAAGAGGGCGAGGATCACCGCGATGACGATCGACTCGAAGTATTCGCGGAGCGTCGATTTCTTGAAGGGTGCCGTCACGAGTCCTCGCCCACCTTGAGCACAGCCAGGAAGGCCTCCTGGGGGATCTCCACCCGGCCCACCCGCTTCATCCGCTTCTTGCCGGCCTTCTGTTTCTCGAGCAGCTTCCGCTTGCGGGTGATGTCGCCGCCGTAACACTTCGCCAGCACGTTCTTCCGGAGCGGCTTGACCGTCTCGCGGGCGATGACGCGGCTGCCGACGGCGGCCTGGATGGCCACCTCGAAGAGCTGGCGGGGAATGAGCTCGCGCATCTTCGCCACGAGGGCGCGCCCGCGCGCGTAGGCGTGGTCCCGGTGCACGATGATCGACAGCGCGTCGACCGGCTCGCCGTTGACGAGGATGTCCAGCTTCACGAGGGGCGATTCCCAGTAGCCGGTGACATGATAATCGAGCGACGCGTACCCGCGCGAGAGGGTCTTGAGCCGGTCGTAAAAGTCCAGCACGACCTCGTTGAAGGGCAGGTCGTAGCTGACGAGGACCCGGTCGCTGGCCAGGTACTCCAGCCGCCGCTGGACCCCGCGCTTCTCCTGGCAGAGCTGGAGGATGGCGCCCACGTACGCTGACGGCGTCAGGATGGTGGCCGTGATGACCGGCTCTTCGATCTTCGCGATGCGGCCGGCCTCGGGGAGCTTGGCCGGGCTGTCGATCTCGAGCACCTCCCCGCTCGTCGTCGTGACCCGGTAGAGCACGCCCGGCGCCGTCGTGACCAGGTCGACCTGGAACTCGCGTTCGAGGCGCTCCTGGACGATCTCCATGTGCAGCAAACCGAGGAAGCCGCAACGGAAGCCGAAGCCGAGGGCCGCCGACGTCTCGGGTTCGAAAAACAGCGCGGCGTCGTTCAGGCGCAGCTTCTCCAGCGCGTCGCGCAGCTCGCCGTAGGCGTGACCCTCGACGGGATAGACGCCGGCGAAGACCATCGGCCTGAGCTCCTTGAAGCCCGGCAGGGGCGCCGCGGCCGGCCGGTCCGCCGCCGTGATGGTGTCCCCGATCCGGGCGTCGCCGACCGCCTTGATGTTCGCGATGAGGAACCCCACCTCGCCGACGCCGAGCGCGTCCACCACCTGGGGCTTCGGACTGAACACGCCGACCTGCTCGACGTCGTACTCCTGCCCGTTGGACATGAGGCGGATGCGCCGGCCGGGCCGCACCTCGCCGTCGACGACGCGCACGAGCACCACGACGCCGCGGTAGGCGTCGTACCAGGAATCGAAAATCAGCGCCTTGAGCGGCGCCGACGGGTCGCCGGCGGGCGGCGGCAACCGTTCCACGATCGCTTCGAGCACCTCCGGGACCCCGCGGCCTTCCTTCGCACTCGTGAGAATGGCGCCGCTCGCGTCGAGCCCCACGATCTCCTCGATCTGGCGCCGGGTCTCGTCGGGCTGCGCGCTCGGCAGATCGATCTTGTTGATGACCGGGATGATCTCCAGGTTGTGCTCGACCGCGAGGTACGCGTTGGCGAGCGTCTGGGCTTCGACGCCCTGCGTGGCGTCGACGAGCAAAATGGCGCCCTCGCACGCGGCGAGCGACCGGGTCACTTCGTACGAGAAGTCGACGTGACCCGGTGTATCGATCAAGTTGAGCACGTAGGTCCGCCCGTCCCGCGCCTGGTAGGTCAGCCGGACGGCGTGCGCCTTGATCGTGATGCCGCGCTCGCGCTCGAGGTCCATGCTGTCGAGCACCTGCTCGGCCATCTCACGCGGCTCGAGCGCACCGGTCAATTCGAGAAAGCGGTCGGCCAGCGTCGACTTGCCGTGATCGATGTGCGCGATGACCGCGAAATTGCGGATGCAGCGCGGGTCCATGAACCGTGGAAGGCGCTCGTCGGCGGCCTCTTCATTATACTGTCAGGCGATCGCAGGAGGCGCCATGACCCTTCGACCCCTCGCCGTGTTGGTGTGTCTAGTGCTCGCCCCGTCGCCGCCCGGGCGGATGCTCTCCCGAGCGTTGTCGCCGGCAGGTCCGCCCGCGGCGAGCGAACCGGAACTCGAGGCCCTCGAACGCCGGCTCGTGGCGGCGATCGCGGCGAAGGACCTCGCGACCTACGACCAGATCGTCGCCGACGACTATGTGGTGATCCGCGCCGACGGCACCGAGCGCTCGAAGCAAGACGTGATGGCGGCGTATCGGGCGGGCCAGGAAGGGTACCGGGACCTGCAGATCGCGGAGGTGAAGGCCCGCGTCTTCGGCGACACGGGGATCGTCCACGCGCGCACGTTGGGATTCCGTCTCGAACGCGGGCAGGAGATCCCCAACCGCGTGCGCTATGTCCGCGTGTTCGCCCGCCGGGGCGGCCGCTGGCAGGCCGTCGCGCAGATGGCCCAGCCGCTGCCGCCGGAGCAGCCGTAGCGCGGCGCGCCTACGGCAGCCGCGCCGCCTCGGCTTTCAGGGCCTCCCAGGCCGCCAGGCGCGTCGCGTGATCGTCGAGGATGGCGCGCGCGACCTGGACGAGCTGCGGCGTCGGGGACACGTCGGCGTCCTGGAGGAGGTCCATCGCGGAGAGCATCTGCGCGCCGAGCGCAACCAGC
>CAYZKQ010000243.1:0-3822 GCA_964478975.1 uncultured Vicinamibacterales bacterium
GCGCCGGAAGCAGTACGTGTACTTCTTCGGGAACGGGAAAGCGGACGGAAACCGGCACATGAAGGACCTGCTGGGGGGCAAGGGCGCCGGGCTGGCCGAGATGACCAACGCGGGCCTGCCGGTGCCGCCCGGGTTCACTATCTCCACCGAGGCCTGCGCGCTCTACTACGCCCATCAGGGCCGGCTGCCGAAGTACGTGGACGAGGAGATCCTGAGAAATCTGCGCAAGCTGGAGCGCGCGGCCCAGGCGAAGCTCGGGGACCCGGAGCGACCGTTGCTCGTTTCGGTCCGGTCGGGCGCGAAGTTTTCGATGCCGGGCATGATGGACACGATTCTCAACCTGGGCCTCAACGACGAGACCGTCGAGGGCCTCAAGCGGCGCACGAACAACGGGCGGTTCGCCTACGACAGCTACCGGCGCTTCATCCAGATGTTCGGCAACGTCGTCCTGGAGATCCCGAAGCACGAATTCGAGCAGGAGTTCGAGGCGGTCAAGGCGGCGCGCGGCGCGGCGCTGGACACGGAGCTGGATGAAGCCGCGCTCGTGGAGGTCGTGAACCGCTTCAAGCGGGTCGTGCGAGAGAAGACGGGGCGGGAGTTCCCGCAGGACCCGCTCGAGCAGCTCCGGATGGCGCGGGATGCCGTCTTCCGGTCGTGGAACAACCCGCGGGCCGTCGAGTATCGGCGGATTTACGGGATTCCCGACGACCTCGGGACCGCGGTGAACGTGCAGATGATGGTGTTCGGTAACACGGGGCCGCGCTCGGCGACGGGCGTGGGTTTCACCCGGAACCCGGCGACGGGCGCGCGGGAGTTCTACGGCGAGTTTCTGGTCAACGCGCAGGGCGAGGACGTGGTCGCCGGGATCCGGACGCCGCAGCCGATCGCGGCGCTCGAAACCCTGATGCCGGCGGCCTACCAGCAGTTGCGCGCGATCACGGCGCGGCTCGAGCGGCACTACAAGGACGTGCAGGACTTCGAGTTCACCATCCAGGACGAGCGCCTCTACATGCTGCAGACCCGGAGTGGCAAGCGGACCGGGTACGCGGCCGTGGTGATCGCGACCGACATGGTGGACGAGAAACTCGTCACGCCGAAGCAAGCGCTCCGGCTGGTCGACCCGGAGTCGCTGTCCCAATTGCTCGCGCCCATCTTCGACCCCCAGGCCTGGCGCGCGTTGCCGGTCGCGACGCGCGGGCTGCCGGCCTCGCCGGGCGCCGCGTCGGGGCAGGTCGTGTTCACCGCCGACCGCGCCGTCGAGTGGGCGCGGGAGGGCCGGCAGGTCGTGCTCGTGCGGAAAGAGACAGTGCCGGACGACATCCACGGCATGTTCGTGGCGCAGGGCATCCTGACCGCGACCGGCGGCATGACCTCGCACGCGGCGGTCGTGGGCCGGCAGATGGGCAAGCCGTCGGTCGTGGGCGCCGGCGGGCTCGACATCGACGAGCGCAGCCTGTCGGTCCGCGTGGCGGGACAGACGGTGAGTGAAGGCGACTGGGTCTCGTTCGACGGCCTCACCGGCGAGGTCAAGCTCGGGCGCGTGCCCACCCAACCGAGCGAGATCCTCCAGGTGGTCTCGGGCAAGATGGCCCCGGAGGCCTCGGACATCTACCAGCGGTTTTCCCGGCTGCTCGCGTGGGCGGACGAGGTGCGGCGCCTGGGGGTGCGGGCCAACGCCGACCTGCCGGACCAGGCAGAGCTGGCCTACGCGTTCGGCGCGCGGGGGATCGGGCTGTGCCGGACCGAGCACATGTTCTTCGGCGAGGGACGCATCCCCATCATGCAGCGCATGATCCTCGCCGACACGGAAGCCGAGCGTCGGCAGGCGCTCGCCGAGCTGCTGCCGTTGCAGCGGGAGGACTTCTACGGCGTCTTCAAGGCGATGCGCGGCACGCCGGTCACCATCCGGACCATCGACCCACCGCTCCACGAGTTCTTGCCCAAGCGGGAAGACCTGATGGTCGAGCTCGCGCGGCTCGAGGCGACCGGCGGCGACCCGGCCCGCGTGGCGGAGAAGCGCGCTCTCCTCAAGCGCGTCGAGCAGCTCCACGAGTTCAACCCGATGTTGGGCCACCGCGGGGTGCGCCTGGGGATCACGTATCCGGAGATCACCGAGATGCAGGTCCGCGCCATCATGGAAGCGGCGTGCCGCCTGAAAAAAGAGGGGCTCGCGGTGGTGCCGGAGATCATGATCCCGCTCGTCGGCCACGTCAAAGAACTCCGCGACCAGAAAGCCATCGTGGACCGCGTCGCGCGGGAGGTGCAGGCGGAGCAGGGCGTCGAGGTGCCCTATCTGGTGGGCACCATGATCGAAGTCCCGCGCGGGGCCGTCACCGCCCATGAGATCGCCGGGGTCGCCGAGTTCTTCTCCTTCGGCACGAACGACCTCACCCAGATGACCTTCGGCTTCTCGCGGGACGACATCGGGAAGTTCCTCGGCGCCTATCAAGAGAAGAAGATCCTGGAACGCGACCCCTTCGCCACCCTGGACACGTCAGGGGTCGGGGAGCTCGTGCGGATCGGGGTCGAACGGGGACGCCGGACGCGCCCGGGGTTGAAAGTCGGCGTGTGCGGCGAGCACGGAGGCGACCCCGCCTCGATCCAGTTCTTCCATCGGGTGGGCCTCGACTACGTGAGCTGCTCGCCGTACCGCGTGCCGGTGGCGCGCCTGGCCGCTGCTCAGGCTGCCCTGCAAGCGGAGGTCGCGGACTGAGGGCAGGGCTCCCGTGCGGGCACCGCCCCGCGCGGGAGCGCCCCGCCGGCTATGGGGCGCATCCACCGTCTGCCGCCGGAGCTCGCCGACCAGATCGCCGCCGGCGAAGTCGTCGAGCGGCCCGCCTCGGTCGTCAAGGAGCTGGTCGAGAACGCCCTCGACGCGGGGGCCCGCCGGATCGCGATCGCGGTCGAGCTCGGCGGCAAGCGGCTCGTCCGCGTAGAGGACGATGGCGAGGGCATGGCGCCGGAAGATGCCCGGCTCGCCGTCGAGCGCCACGCCACGAGCAAGATCGCCCGGACGGACGACCTCGCCGCCATCCGGACGCTCGGCTTCCGCGGCGAGGCCTTGCCGAGCATCGCGTCGGTCTCGCGCTTCCGCCTGTGCACGCGGGCACGGGGGACCCCGGCCGGCACCGAGGTGCGCGTCCACGGCGGCACGCTCGTCTCCGTGCGGGAAATCGGGGTGCCGGAGGGCACCTTCGTCGAGGTCGCGGACCTCTTCTACAACGTCCCGGCCCGGCGCAAATTCCTGAAGTCGGACGCCGCCGAGAGCGCCCAGATCGCCCGCCTGGTCACGCAACTGGCCCTGGCGTTTCCCGAGGTCGGGTTCACCTTCACGAGCGCCGGCCGGACCGTGCTCGCCTGTCCCCCGGTGGGCACGCTGGCGGACCGGTTCTTCCAGATCTACGGCGAACGTCCGGACCTGGTGGCTGTCGACAAGGTCGTGGGCGAGATCCGGCTGACCGGGTACGCGGCGGCGCTCGGCGATCAGGGGCCGGTCCGCGGGCCGCAGCACGTGTTCGTCAACCGGCGGGCGGTGAAGGACCGGACGATCAGCCACGCCATCGCCGAGGCGTACCAGTCGGCCACGATCAAGGAGCGGAGCCCGGAAGTTCACCTCTTTCTCGAGCTGCCGCCCGGGCGCGTCGACGTCAACGTGCACCCCACGAAGGCGGAAGTGCGGTTTCTCGACCAGTCGCTCGTGCACGAGGTGGTCCGCCGGGGCTTGATGGACGCCCTGGGGCGGGCCGCGCCACCGGCCCTCGCCCTCGTCCCGCCGCCCGCCGCGGTGCCGGCGCCGGTGGCGCCCGGGCTCCCGGGCGTCGC
>CAYZKQ010000244.1:0-3779 GCA_964478975.1 uncultured Vicinamibacterales bacterium
CGGCGTCAGGGACGCTGCGCCCGCCCCGGGCTGCGCGAGTCGTCGCGGGCCGGTGGCGGCTCGGCTGGCGGTGTCCAGAAACCCGGCGTGCCGGCGGCGCGGGCGGCGAGCTCGCCGTGGAAGAGCGCCGCGTTGAACAAGATCTTAAAGGTGCCGAACGGCTGGCCGCGCCACTGCGGCCGGAAGCCGATGAGCACGACGTGGCCGTCGCCGTGGCGGACGTCGAGGGCCGCCGCGAAGCCCTTCAGATACTGCTCGCCGAGCAGGTAGCCGGAGAGGAGCGGGGACCGGGTTGCCGGGTATTTCGCGAGGACGACGCCCTTGAAGTCCGGTCGAGTGGTGAAGGCCGGGCTCCCGCTCACGACGACGTTCGCGCGCTCCTTCGTGCCGGCCATCACGGGATGCGATGGGTCCGTGACGATTTCGAGGATCGATCCGCCCGCAAAGAATTGCTGCCGCGTGAGGCCGGCGAGCACGTTCCGCACGGGGAGGGCGAGGGCGTCGATGGCGAACACGGTGCTGCCGTTCAAGCACACCAGCGTGCCGCCCCGGCGCACGAATTCGTCCAGGGCGCGGACGCCTTGGTCGCCGAGCCCTCCGGCGTAGCGCGGGGGCACGGTGCCCGGCTGCCAGCCCTCCAGGATCGTGCGCGGGCGCTCGTCGGCGAAGACGATGACGTCGAAGCGCTCGCGCAACCCGCCGGCCTGGATGGCCGCGTTGCGGAGGCTGGTGACGTCGAACCCGTACTGCTCGAACAGCCAGCGCGTCCACCCTTCATCCATGCTGGCCGTCCAGGGGCGATAGAGGGCGAGCCGAGGACGGGCGACGCGAATGCCCGCCGGGGCGGTCCACTCGGCGCGCAGGGCGAGTCGGTCGACCCACGCGGCGAGCGTGCCGACGGGGACGCCGCTCAACACGTAGCGCCCGCGAGCGTCGAGCTGGACGGTGCCCCCGGCGCGCCACGTCCAGTTGACGGCGCGGAACGCGTTGTTCTGGACGGCGTCCACGGCGAGCGCCGCGCCGGTCCCGGTCGCGCGGCCGGGCGGCGGCACGATGGCGGCGGCCACCGGGTCGGTGTCGAAGCCCACGCCCGGGACGCTGTCGAACGGGGCCCGGTCCGCGTCGCCGGCGGTGCGCCAGTCCGCGGGGTCGGCGGCGAGCGGCCGCAGCGCCGCCCGCAGGTCGGCGTCGAGCGGGGAGCAGATGGGGTCGACGCGGACGTCCATCTGGTAGGGGAGCGTCCAGCCGGCCGCGTCGTACGGTTGCTCGGGCGGGCCGTCGGGGAACTCGCGCAGGTCCGGGTAGTGCTGCACGTCGAGGAGCTGGCGCGCCAGTTCGGCGAACTCTTGGTCCATCGGGATCGCCCAGGTGCCCGCCGGATAAGCCAGGCCGCCGACCTGCACGGGCGTGGTGAGCTGGGAGACCCGGATCCCGTTGAAGGCCAGGCGGCGGAGCAGTTCCACCGGGGCCACCGGGTCAGCCTGGTCCTGCGGAATGAAGTACGCGTACGGCGCCTCGGCCGTGTAGCGGCGGATCTGGTCGCGGCCGGCCTGGTACCGGTTGTAGAGCAGCTCCTCCTTGTAGCGCGCCGCGAAGTCGAGCACGGCGACCGACGCGGTGAGCATGTACGCGACGGCGTCGCCGAGCCTCCACCAGCCGCCGGGCCACGGGCTCGGGTAGAGCGATTCCGCGCGCAGCGCCGCCTTGTCTCTGGGGAAGTCGGCGAGCGTGTAGAAGTGGGGCGTCGCATACCGGTAGAGCGCCGTCTCGGTCCAAAACGCCGCGATGTTGCGCAGCATGGGCAGGTAATCGATGTAGCCCGGATACCAGGCGTCGAACCCCGTCCCCATGTGCGTGGCCCCGACCTGGCCGCGCGCCTCGAGGGCCTGGGCGATCACCATGCCGATGGTGTTCACCGTGCGCGACAGCAGCGGCGGCACGCGGGTCGCGATGGGTTCGGCGAAGGGCGGCAGCCAGATGCGCGTGGGAAACGGCGACGACTGGTGGTGGACATAGATGATCTGCGGCTCCCAGTGCCGCCACGTGCGCGTCACCACCCTCGACTCGATCATGTTCAGCATGTAGGCGTCGCGGTTGTTGTCGTGCCCCACGTACGCCTGATAGAGCTCCGGCAGGGGCGCCACCTCGTAGGGGGTGCCCACGTGGGTGCGGTACCAGTCGACCACGAGGTTCTGGCCGTCGGGATTGAGCGACGGCCACAGCAGGACGATCACGTGGTCGAGGATGCGCTGGATCTGCGGCTCGCCGGCGGCGGCCACGAGGTCGTAGGCGAGCTGGATCGTATGCTGCGCGCCGGCGACCTCGGTGGCGTGCAGCCCGCCGTCGATGTGGACGATCGCCCGGCCGTCGCGAGCGAGCTGTCGCGCCTCGGCGTCGGACAGCCCGGCCGGGTGGGCCAGCCGTTGCGCGATCTGGCGGTAGGTGTCGAGACGGGCCAGGTTCTCGGGGCTGGACACGATCGCCACGTACCACGGCCGGCCCTCGGAGGTGCGGCCGACCTCGACGAGCGCCAGGCGGTCGCTGGCCGCATCGAGCGCCCGGAAATAGGCGATCGCTTCGTCGTAGCTCGCGAGCTTGAAGTCGGCGCCCACGCGGAATCCGAGCACGGACTCCGGCGTCGGGACGGCCGGCTGCGCCGCCGCGTCCGGACGCAGGACGGCCGCGCGCGCACCGGCCGGCGCGCCGACGCGCGGTGAGAGCGTCGCGATCAGCGCGATCACGAGGACACTCGCGGAGAGGCGGTAGCACGGTCTGGCGAACATGGAGCGAACTGTACACGCCTGCGGCGGTGGTGGCAACCGGCCGCGGGGGGTAGGGCCGAGCCGCGCCGCCGCGGCGGTCGACCACCGGCGCTATGACGCCGGGCGCGCGCGTGGGCGCGCACGCGCCGGGAGGTCGCGCCCTTCGGTCCACAAGCGCAGGACGGCGTCGAAGAGCGCCGCGGTGTGCCGTTCGTAGACGATGTCGCCGGGTTCGCCGTCGAGGCGGGGCGGCGGCAGGGGTGCGCCGAACCGACAGGTGGCCCGTCTCCCCCCGAAGGGCCGCAGCGCCCGCCACTGGAACGACCGGCCGCGGGGCCAGACGTCGAAGAGGCCGTCGATCGCGACGGGGACGATGGGCACTTGCAGGTGGGCGGCGAGAATGGCCGCGCCCTTGCGGAAGGTCCGGGGCGTGCCGTCGATCGACCGCTCGCCCTCGGGAAACAGCACGAGCACGCGCCCCTGCCGCAGGCCCCAGGCGCTGACTTGCATCGCCCGCAGGAGGTGCTGGTCCGGGTCGACGGGCACGATGTTGGCGAGGCGGGCGAGTCGCCGGCGGAACGGCGTGTCGAAGTACTCGCTGGCGCCCACGAAAAACAGGCGCCGGAACGTGCGGAACGGAAGCGCGCTCACGAGCACGAACGGGTCGAGATAGCTCTGGTGGTTCGGGCTGAGGAGGAAGGGGCCGTCCTGCGGCAGGTGCTGGCGGCCCTCGACGCGCAGGCCCAGGGTGAGGCGCCAGAGGAGCCGGCCGAGCCTGGCCAGCAGGAACCCGAGCGTGATGCTGACCGCGGCAGGTCGCGCGAGGGCGCGCGCCGCGTCGTCCGCCGGGGCGGCGGCGAGCAGCGCGTCCCAGACCGGCGCCGGTTGGACCGGCGGGCCCGCGTCTGCACCGGGGGCCGCACGGCCGCGGCGCACCGCGTCGACGAGCTCGCGCAGCGTGAACAGGCTGGGTGCGACCTCCGGCGCCAGGGTCGTCCCGAAGGTCTGCTCGAGGCG
>CAYZKQ010000245.1:0-3749 GCA_964478975.1 uncultured Vicinamibacterales bacterium
CTCGGCCAGCGTGGCCTCGCGCCGAGCGCGGCCGGCGAGCACCGCCTCGGCGATGCACGACGCGAACAGCCGGATCGCGCGAAGGGCGTCGTCGTTGCCCGGGATGACGTAGTCGACCTCCTCCGGGTCGCCGTTGGTGTCGACCACCCCGATGATGGGGATCTTGAGCTTGCGCGCCTCGCGCACGGCGATTTCTTCCTTCTTGGTGTCGACGACGAAGAGGGCGTCGGGGAGGCGGGTCATCTGCCGGATGCCCGCGAGGTTCTTCTGCAGCTTGCGCCGCTCCTTTTCCAGCCGCGCGACTTCCTTCTTCGGGAGCGCGTCGTAGCGCCCGTCGGTCCCCATGGCTTCGAGCTCGCGCAGCCGGACCAGGCTCCGCTGGATCGTGCTGAAGTTGGTCAAGAGGCCGCCCAGCCAGCGCTGGTTGACGTAGAACATCCCGCAGCGTTCGGCCTCTTCGGCGATCGCATCCTGCGCCTGGCGCTTGGTGCCGACGAACAAGATCGTGCCGCCCTGGGCCGCCAGCTCGGTCACGAACTCGAGCGCCTCGGCGAATTTCTTGGCCGTTTTGCCCAGGTCGATGATGTAGATCCCGTTGCGCTCCCCGAAGATGTACTCCTTCATCTTCGGGTTCCACCGCTTCGTCTGGTGGCCGAAGTGCACCCCGGCCTCCAGCAGTTCCTTCATCGCGATCGCCGTCAAGACCCCTCCCTTCGCCTCCTCACCGCTTGCTGAACTGGAAACGCTTCCGCGCACCGGCCATGCCGTACTTCTTGCGCTCCTTGATCCGCGGGTCGCGCGTGAGCAAGCCCGCCTTTTTCAAGCGCGCCCGCAGCTCGGCGTTGTACTCGACCAGGGCCCGGGCGATCCCCAGACGGATCGCGCCCGCCTGACCGGAAATGCCGCCCCCCGACGTCGTCGCGAGCACGTCGAACTTGTCGGCGGTTTCCGTGATCACGAGGGGCTGGCGGATCTGCGTGCGGAGCGATTCGGTGGGGAAGACCTGCTCGAACGCCCTGCGGTTGACCGTGATGCCGCCTTGCCCGGGGCGGAGGAAGACGCGTGCCGTCGCGGTCTTCCGTCGGCCCGTTCCGTAGTACTGAATGAGCGCCACGTGCTACTTGACCTCGTACAGGATGGGTTTCTGGGCCGCGTGCGGGTGCTCCGGCCCGGCGTACACTTTCAACTTCCGGTACATGGCGTCGCCGAGCTTGGTCTTCGGCAGCATGCCGCGCACCGCCTCCTCGACGAGCCGGGTCGGGCGGCGCGCCCGCACATCCTTCGCACGCTCTTCACGCAGCCCGCCCTCGTAGCCGCTGTGGCGGCGGTAAAGCTTCTGCAGCTCCTTGCGACCGGTCAGCCGCACCCGCGCAGCGTTGACCACCACGACGTGGTCGCCGAAGTCGAGAAACGGCGTGTACTCGCGCTTGTGCTTGCCCTGGAGCAGCCGCGCCGCGACGGACGCGACGCGCCCCAGCACCTGGTTCTCCGCGTCGATGACGTACCACTTCCGGGCCACGCTCGTGGTGGCCGGGATGACCGTGCCCATGCGTATCCCTTCGGCGTCCCTCTCGAGGACGACAAACTCAGAGGATACCGGGCATTAGCGAACCTGTCAACGCCCCAGCCGTCCCCAGTCACCGGGTGGGCTCCCGCGGCCGCCTGCTACCGGGATGGTCTCACCCCCGCCGCTCCACCTCCGAGCGACGCATTGACGATGTCTCGAACCTGCCGCCCCATCTTCCGCACGGCCACGCACCCGCCCGGCGCGTCATCCGCCGCCCCTCAAGAAGCGTGACCTCGAACCGATAAGGGATCGCGGAACCGTGTGGCCGGACATGCCCATCTCGGCGGTGCTCGGGACTCCCCAGACAAACTCGTCACGCCCTGACAAATCTGTAACCGAGTGCGGCGGGGCGGGACCTGAGACGCCGATGGTTTCGGCGGCGCGCGGCGCGGAGTGCGCAAGTTCCGGAACGAACAACGCGGCTTTCGCCCTGGCATCCGCCTTGCGGCAACAGCGGCCGCCAGGTCCGCGGCGTTTGACAGCGGACTGAGGTTCTGCTATCGATCGTGCGTAGCGGTAACTGATTTAGTTTCAATAACTTCCACAGATTGCTCGGGGCTGCACGGTGTTGCGCAGGACCAGGTCGCTCGTCGGGCTCGACATCGGGTCCTCGGCGGTCAAGGCGGTGGAGCTGAAGCCGTCGGGGAAGAGCTACAAGGTCGTGGCCTTCGGGACCGAGCCGGTGCCACCCGATAGCATCGTCGAGGGGGCCATCATCGACGCGGCGGCCGTGGCCGACGCGATTCGCCGGCTCTTCGAGGAGCGGAAGATCCGGACGAAGGAGGTTGCGGCGTCGCTGTCGGGCAACGCCGTGATCGTCAAGAAAATCACGTTGCCGGTCATGACCGAGGCCGAGCTGGCCGAGTCGATCTACTGGGAGGCCGAACAGTACATTCCCTTCGACATCCAGGACGTCAACCTCGATTACCAGATTCTCGACGGCGGTCAGGGCAGCGCGAAGGGGACGATGGACGTTCTTCTGGTGGCGGCCAAGAAGGAGAAGATCGCGGACTACACGGGCGTCATCGCCCAGGCGGGCCGCGTGCCGGTCATCGTCGACGTCGACGCCTTCGCCCTGCAGAACGCCTTCGAGGTGAACTACGGCGTCGAACCGGGCCGGATCGTCGTGCTGCTCAACGCCGGGGCGAGCGCGATCAACATCAACATTCTCAACGGCGACCAGTCGCTGTTCACCCGGGACATCTCGATCGGCGGCAATGCGTATACCGAAGCGCTGCAGAAGGAACTGAACCTGCCGTTCGAGAGCGCCGACCTGCTCAAGCGCGGGGCGGACGTCGAAGGGGCGACCTACGAGGAGGCGCGGCCGGTGCTGCGCGCGGTCACCGACAGCGTGCTCCTGGAGGTGCAGAAGACGTTCGATTTCTTCAAGGCGACGACGGGCTCCGACCGCATCGACCGGATTGTGGTGAGCGGCGGGGCGTCGCGGGCCGAGGGCTTCGTCGAGATGCTCGGCGAGCGCTTCGAGGTCGCCGTCGATCGGTTCGATCCGTTCCGGCGGATCGCCTTCGACGCCCGGCGTTTCGGGGTGAGCGATCCGGAGGAGGTGGCGCCGACGGCGGCGGTCGCCGTCGGCCTCGCGTTGCGCCGGGTGGGGGACCGATGATCCGCATCAATCTCCTGGCCGTCGAGCGGGAGAAGCCGAAGCGCCGCGCGCCGGCCCTCGGCGCCGCGCAGAAGGTGACGCTCGCGTGCAGCGGGCTGCTGCTGATCACGGCGGTCGGGATCGTCTGGTGGTACTGGTGGTTGCAGCAGCGCGACCGCCAGCTCGAACGCGACATCGCGGCCGCCGAGCAGGAGACCGCCAGGCTCCGCCAGGTTCTGGCGGAAGTACAGAAGTTCGAGACCCAGAAGGCGCAGCTCCAGCAGCGGGTGGCCCTGATCGAGGAGTTGCGGAAGGGGCAGGGGGGAGCGGTCCACTTGCTGGACGAGGTCAGCCGCGCCTTGCCCGACCGGTTGTGGCTGACCCAGCTCCGGCAGGATCCCAAGGACGGGACCACCTCGATCGACGGGATGGCGACCTCGCTGAACGCCTTGTCGGACTTCGTGGCCAACCTCGAGGCGTCGGGCTATTTCAGGCGCCCGGTCGAGATCGTCAGCAGCCAGGTGGAGAGCCAGCAGGGGACCGAGCTCGTCCGCTTCACGGTGAAAGCGACGTTCGTGA
>CAYZKQ010000246.1:0-3749 GCA_964478975.1 uncultured Vicinamibacterales bacterium
CCCTGCAGGCGCTGCAGCGCCTCGCCCGCGACGTCCGGCGGCGATCGGGCGCGCGCGTCGTCGCGGTGACGGGCAGCGCGGGCAAGACCACGACGAAAGAGTGGACGGCCGACCTGGCCGCCGCGCGCTATCGCGTCGCGCGCAGCCGCGGCAACCTCAACAACCACGTCGGCGTCCCCCTGGCCCTGATGGACCTCCGGCACGACCCGGAGGTGGCCGTCGTGGAGCTGGCGATGAACCATCCCGGCGAGATCCACACCCTCGTCGGGATCGCCGAGCCCGACGTGCGGGTCTGGACGAACGTGGGCGACGCGCACCTCGGGTTTTTCGCGTCGGTCGAGGAGCTGGCGCGGGCGAAGGCCGAGATCCTGGACGGGGCCGCGCCGGACACCGTCCTCGTCGCCAACGCCGACGATCCCCGCGTGATGGCGCACGCCCGGCGGTTCGCGGGCCGCCTCGTGACCTTCGGTACCGGGGAGGCGGAGGTGACGGCGAGCCAGGTCGTCGACCGTGGGCTCGACGGATTCGCCTGCCGGGTGCGGACGCCCGCCGGGGAGGCGGACCTTGACACGCGTCTCGTGGGGGCGAGCCACTTGCGGAACCTGCTCGCGGCCGTCGCCGCGGCCGTCGTGCTCGCCGTTCCGCTCGCGGCCGTCGCCGAGCGGGCCCCGCACCTGCGCCCGGCGCCGCACCGGAGCGAGGTGCTCCGGCTCCGCGGCGGGGTGACGGTGGTGGACGATTCCTACAACGCGAGTCCGTCGGCCGTCGCCGCGGCGTTGGCCACCGTCGCCGCCGCCGGCGGTGCGTACCGGCGCGTCGCCGTCCTCGGCGAGATGCTCGAGCTCGGCGACCACACGACGGCGTTCCACGAAGAGATCGGACAACGCGCCGCCGCCGCGGGCGTGTCGGTCCTCATCGCCATCGGGGGCCCGCCCGCGAGAGCGCTCGCCGACGCCGCCGTCCAGGCGGGGGTCGACCCCGGCCGCGTGCACTACGTCTCCACGAGCGAGGAGGCCGCCGAGGTTGCGACCGCCCTGGTGCGGCCCGGCGACCTGGTGCTGGTCAAGGGGTCCCGCGCGGTCGCGACCGAGCGCGTGGTCGAGCGCCTGGCGCAGGAGTTCGCCTGATGCTCTACTACCTGCTCTCGCCCTTCCACGGCGTCGTCGGCGGCCACGTGGTGTCGGTGCTCAACGTCACGCGCTACATCACGGTGCGCACGGCCATCGCGAGCCTGACGGCGTTCGCGATCGGTGTGTGCCTCGGCCCGTGGCTCATCCGGCGGTTGCGCGCCTTCCAGATCGGCCAGGTGGTGCGCCAGGACGGGCCCGCGACGCACCGGCCGAAGGCCGGGACCCCGACCATGGGGGGGATCTTGATCCTCGCGGCGGCGATCGTGCCCACGCTGCTCTGGGCCGACCTGACCAATCTGTACATCTGGATCGCCGTTGGGTCGACCGTGGCCTTTGGCACCATCGGCTTCGTCGACGATTACTTGAAGGTCACGCGGCGGACCTCTCGCGGTCTCCGGCCGCGGCACAAGCTGCTCGCTCAGGCGGCAATCGCGGCCGGCGTCGGCGCGGCGGTGGTCGTGCTGGCCGGCCACCATCCGCCCCTCTACAGCACCCGCCTCGTGTTTCCGTTCTTCAAGTGGCTGACGCCCGACCTCGGCTGGGGGTACGTCCCCTTTGCGGTCATCGTGCTCGTCGGCGCGTCGAACGCGGTCAACCTCACCGACGGGCTTGATGGTCTGGCCATCAGCGCGGTGGCCGTCGCGGCGGCGGCGTTCACCGCTCTCGCCTACGTGACCGGCCACGCCGAGTTCGCCCGGTATCTGCAGATCACGTTCCGGTTCCAGCCGGCGGCGGAGCTGACGATCTTCTGCGGGGCGCTCGTGGGAGCCAGCCTGGGGTTCCTCTGGTGGAATTCGTACCCCGCGGACATCTTCATGGGTGACGTGGGGTCGCTCGCCCTCGGCGGCGCGCTGGGGACCGTGGCCGTGCTCATCAAGCAGGAACTCCTCCTGCTCATCGTGGGCGGCGTGTTCGTCATCGAAGCCCTGTCGGTCATCATCCAGGTGGCCGCGTTCAAGCTGACGGGACGCCGCGTGTTCCGAATGGCGCCGCTGCACCACCACTTCGAGCTGATCGGGTGGAGCGAGCCGAAAGTCATCACGCGGTTCCTCATCGTCGCCGTCATCTTCGCGTTGTTCAGCCTGACGACGTTGAAGCTGCGATGAGGACCGGCGCGGGAGGGGCGGAGACAGGCGTAACCGAAATGGCGGTGAAGGGCCGGCGGGTGGTCGTGCTGGGGGCCGCGCGGAGCGGGCTGGCGGCGGTCGACCTGCTCCTGGCCCACGGGGCTTCGGTCACCCTCAGCGAGGCGCGCGCGACCCTCGACGAGGCCGAGCGACTCGTGGCCCGCGGCGTCACGCTCGAACTCGGCGGACACCGCGCGGACACACTCGCTGCGGCCGACCTCGTCGTCCTGAGCCCGGGCGTGGCGCCGGCCCAGCCGGCGATCGAGGAGGCCCGGCGGCGCGGCGTGCCCGTCATCGGCGAGCTCGAGCTCGCCTGGCGGTTCGTGGAGGGCCCGGTGATCGCCGTCACCGGGACCAAGGGCAAGTCGACCACCGCCACGCTCATCGGCCGGATGCTCGAAGCGGCCGGCCGCGGCGTGCGGCTCGGGGGCAACATCGGGTTGCCGCTGAGCGCCCAGGTCGCGGGGTCCGGCCCGGACACGCTCCACGTCGTCGAGGTCAGCAGCTTCCAGCTCGAGACGACCGTGACCTTCCGCCCGTGGATCGCGGTGGTCTTGAATCTGTCGCCGGATCACCTGGATCGCCACGGCACCCTCGAGGCGTACCGCGCGGCGAAGGCGCGCGTCTTCGCGAATCAGCAGGCGGACGATTGGGCCGTGGTCAACGCCGACGATGCCGGCGCGCGCGCCGTGGCCGCCGCGGCACCGTCCCGGCGCCTCGAGTTCGCCAGGACCGCACCGCTCTCCGCCGGCGTCACCGTCGCGGGCGACGCCATCGTCCACCGCGGGCCGGCCGGCGACCGGCGCCTGGTGCCCCTCAGCGCCGTGCGCGTGATGGGAGCGCACCTGCTGAGCGATGTCCTGGCCGCCGTCGCCGTCGGAGTGATCACGGGGGTGGCCCCGGAGGTCATGACCGACGCGATCGCGTCGTTCAGCGGGCTCGAGCACGTGCTCGAGCCGGTGGCCGAGGTCGGCGGGGTTCGCTTCGTGAACGACTCGAAGGCGACCAACGTGGAGGCCGCCCGCCTGGCCATCGAGAGCGTGGCCGGGCCCGTCGTCCCGATCATGGGCGGTCGGTTCAAGGGAGGGGACTTCCGCGCCGTGCGCGACGCGATCAAGGGGCGCGCGCCGGCGGTCGTGGTCGTGGGCGAAGCGCGGGACCTGATCCGCGACGCCGTCGGAGACGTGGTCCCGGTCGTGGAGGCGGCGGACATGGACGAAGCCGTGCGGCTGGCGAGCGCGTGGGCCGGTCCGGGCGGAACCGTCCTGCTGGCCCCGGGCTGCGCGAGCTTCGACCAGTTCCGGGATTACGCCGCACGCGGACGCGCCTTCAAGGAGGCCGTCGCCCGCCTCGAAGCCGAGACGGGCACGCGGCGTGAGCGGTGAGCAGTCATCAGTCGGTCGGGACGCCGCCGAGCCGGTCGCTGGGATCGCGGACTGCCCCGGTCCGCGAGGCCGGTGTCGGCGGCCCGCCGCCGGCTGGTGACTGCTGA
>CAYZKQ010000247.1:0-3732 GCA_964478975.1 uncultured Vicinamibacterales bacterium
GGGCGGGCGCCCGGCCCTCGGGGCGCGCCGGCGCGGCCGCCTGCCCTCGCGGGTCGAGCGCGCTGAGACGGGCCTCGACTCGCGCGACCGCCGCCTTCACGTATTCCGCATCCAGGTCGATCCCGATGAAGTCGACCCCCAGCGCGGCGGCCGCCAGCGCCGTGCTGCCGAGGCCGAGGAACGGGTCGAGGACGAGGCGAAGCCGATCCCGCCCGTGCAGGCGCAGGCAAAACTCCGCGAGGCGGGGCGGAAACGTCGCCGGGTGCGGGCGCTCCCGCGTGCGGTTCTGGATGGTCTCGTAGGGGATGAACCAGGTGTTGCCGCGGCACCGCAGGCCCCCCGCCGCCCGGCGCCACCGGCCGATGTTGGACCGATCCTGGTACGGCACCCCGATGGCGAGCCGATCGAGGGGGGTATCGCCCCCCGGGGTGAAGTGGAAGACGAACTCGTGGCAATCGTTCAGGTACCGGTCGCTGTTGATGGGCTTGTAGTGCCCGAGCGCGAGGTCGCGGTCGAGGCCGGCGGCGCGCCCGGCGGCCTCGCGGTCGATCGCCACGGACTTGACCCAGTGGATGGTGTTCTGCAGGTGGAGCTGCTGCCGGACGACCGCGGCCACATCGAAGGCGATCCAGGGATCCCGGGGCGTGCTGCCGACATTGAGGAACAGCGACCCTCGCGGGTCGAGAACGCGCGCCACCGCACCCACCCACTCGCCCGTCCAGGCCAGATACTTCTGGCGCGGGAGGCTGTCCCGGTAAGAGCGATAGCGGATCCCGAGATTGTAAGGCGGCGACGTCACGACGGCGCTGACCGTGCCGGGACCGAGCCCTCCGAGCAGCTCGACGCAGTCGCCGACAAAAAACTGCAGCACCGCCCCGCCGGCGCGGATCTCGGCCGCGGGCGCTTTCGGCGGATCCGGACGAGCCATCGCGTCAGCTTGGTGCGCCGGGCGGGAGGATGTCAAGCAGGGGAGAGGACGACGATCAGGGCGGCGCCTCCGGGACACGGGGACCCGGAGAGCTGAAGCGCCCGTGGGCGAGCGGCGTTACGATGCCCGGGCGACGCCGGCCGACACGCCGCCCCGGTCCTTGGGGAGCGTGTGGTTCCGCCGATGCCCCGTGTGCGGGCAGTTCGCCCCTTTCTCTTCGATGTACACCACCTCCCGGTTGGTCGCGACCTCGCGGTAGCGACCCGTGACGCAGCCGCAGGGGAGCGTGGTGAACCCGATCAGCCTGACCAGCCCCATCGATCGGACTCCTATCCCACGGCGGCCTGTGCAAGGCCTATGCCGACGGCCGGCCCGCGCATTCCGGAGAGTGGCAGGCGACGTTTCTATTGCTCGATTGCGCAATTTCTTCCGAATTTCGCGCCCGGTCGGGGTGCGGTGTTGCTGCCATCGGACCGACCGGCGCGACGAGCATGGCCCGCGCACCACGCGACCGTGTCAAAAAGGCGCACCGCGGTTGGATCGTGCCGCCAACCGGTTGGATCGATCGCCTCACGCTCTGGGGGCCAGCCGGCGCAGCCGATCGGCCCGGGCTCGGTCACCTGCCAGCTCGTACGCCTGGATGAGCGCAGTCCACGCGGCGACCGACGAGGGGTCGAGGGCGAGGGCTTCCGCGGCATGGTGCGCCGCCGCTCGAGGATTGGCCGCCTCGAGCTCGAGCGAACACAGGTTCAGGTAGGTCGTGACATCTCTGGGATCTCGTTCGAGCGCCGCTTCGAACGCCTGCCGCGCCTCGACCCGCTGCCCCAGGGTCGCCCGGGCGGCGCCGAGGAGGTTGAAGCCGCGTGCAGAATCGGGCACGCGTGCGACGAGCTGCTCGGCGAGGTCCGCCGCCCGTGCGGGATTTCCCGTCAAGAACGCCAGGGTGGCCTGGTAATACAGCGTCTCCGGGTCCTCCGGGGCCGCAGCCGTGAGCTGCTGAACCACGGGACCCAGACGCTCGGCGTCGCCGAGATCCGCCAGCACGGCGGCCTGCTGGGCGAGCACGCGCGCGTCGGTGGGGGCGAGGGCCAGGGCTTCCCGGGCCATCGCCAGCGCGTCGGCCGGGCGGCCGGTCGACGCGAGGAGCCGCGAGGCGGCGATCCGTGCCGTGACGGCCCCACCCGGACGCCGGGCGAGGTCCTCGAGGAGGCGCTGGGCCGCGTCGAGTCGGCCCGCGGCGGCCGCGGCGCGCTCGAGCGCGTCGAGTGTGTCCAGATCGGTGGGGTCCGCGGTGGCGGCCCGAACCAGGTCGTCGTACGCACTCGCCGGGGACTCCGCTTGCAGCAGCATCAGGCCGCGCGCCTTCCAGTCGCGGGCGGTCGCCCGGGCCAGGGCGTGTCGGACCACGTCGGGCGCCGGGACCCGTCTCGCCAGCTCGCGCAGGCGCCGGGCATTCGCTTCACCGTTCGCTGCGTAGATCCCACGCGGCGCGGAAAACTCCAGGGCCAAGCGGTCGTCGGTCTGGACGGGCGCCTCGCCGGCGTACGCGGCCAGCGCCGGCCCAGCCGCGACGAACTGCGAGAGCAGTCCGAAGGGCGAATGCACCCCGACGCTGGCGAGGTCGGCGGCGACCCCCGGCCGGTGCCAGGCGCCGGCCATGCGCTCGAGCAAGACGTCGAGGGGCTCCTCCCCGGCGACGAGGAGAACGTCGGCGTCGCCCACGAGCCACAGGCCGGCACTCGGAAACACCGACAAGAAGGTCCTGATGATCGAGCGCAGATCGGCGTCCGTGATGTCGTAGGTGTGCGCCCATTGACAGACGATCCCGCCGGGCGCCAGGCGTGCCCGCACGCGCGCGAAGAACTCCCGCGTGAAGAGGCTGGCCACGCCCGCCATCCACGGGTTGGACGGTTCCGAGATGATGACGTCGTACGTGCGGTGACCGAAGGCGAAGTGGGTGCGCGCGTCCGCGACGACGAGGCGCGTCCGCGGGTCGTCGAGCGCCCGCTGGTTTTCTCGCGCGAACCAGGCGGCGGCCCGGACGACCTCGGGGGAGATTTCGATCACCTCCACCGCGTCGACCGGATGCACGAGGGCGGCGCCGGCCGTGACGCCGCTGCCGAGGCCCACGATGGCGACGCGGCGGGGCGTGGGGTGGAGCAGCAGCGGCAGGTGCGCAAGCAGCTTCTGCGTCAGCATGTCGCCGCCGGTAGAGGCGTCCACCTTCCCGTCGATCGCGAGCGCGAGGGTGCCCGCCGTCCGGCGGACGGAGACGGTTCCGGTCGCGCCCTCCGCGTAGAAGAGCAGCGTGCCGGCCTCGAGGGCGGTTTCGAGGTCCGTGTGGCGCAGATACGGCGCGTACTTGTACGCGCCGCTCGACAGCAGCGCGCGATTCCAGTCGGGGAGCCAGGTCCCCGCGCCGATCGCCGCGAGGGCCGGCAGGGTCACGGCGAGGCGCCACCCGAGCGGGCGAGCACAGCGCCACGCGAGGCCGAGGCTCGCGGCGGCGGCGAGCCCCGCGGCGGCCAGGATCGTGGGTCGCAGGCCCAGTCGGGGCACCAGGATGAAACCGCTCGCGAGCGCGCCGGCGATCGCGCCCAGCGTGTTGCCGGCGTACACGAGGGCCGCGTCGCGCGCGACGGGTCGCGCGGGACCCGCCACGGCCGCGATCGCGAGCGGGAACGTCGTCCCGAAGGCGACCGTCGTGGGCAGCAGCAGCGCCGCCAGCCCGGCCGCCTCGAAGGCCAGGACGGTCCCGAAGCGCGTCTCCGGCCGCGCGAGGAGTCCTGCCACGCGCACGGGCA
>CAYZKQ010000248.1:0-3713 GCA_964478975.1 uncultured Vicinamibacterales bacterium
GCCGGGGCGCCGCCCGACGCCGCCGCGCGCGCCGGCCTGGCCGCCGCCTTGGCCGTCGCGACCAGGCTCGGCAGCGCCTCCTCGAACTTCGCCTTCGCCGCGGCGAGCGACACCCGGTCGTGCGGCCGGCGGGGCCCCGCCAGGCTCGGTTCGACGGTCGCCAGATCGAGCTCGATGACCTCGCTATAGTCGGCTTCCGGCCCGCCGTCGGTCCGAAACAGACCCTGCGCCTTAGCGTAGCGTTCCACGAGCGCCACGTGCCGCGGGTCCCGGCCGGTCAGGCGCAGGTAGTCGAGCGTCAGGTCGTCGATGGGGAAAATCGCGACGGTCGCGCCGTACTCGGGGCACATGTTGCCGAGCGTCGCCCGGTCCGCGATCGTCAGGTGCGCGACACCGGGCCCGAAGAACTCGACAAACTTGCCCACCACGCCGTGGCGCCGCAGCCGCTCCGTGATCGTGAGCACCAGATCGGTCGCCGTCACGCCCTCGCCGAGGCGGCCGACGAGCCGGAACCCAACGACCGCGGGAATCAGCATCGAGCTGGGCTGGCCGAGCATCGCCGCTTCGGCTTCGATGCCCCCCACGCCCCACCCGACGACCCCGAGGCCGTTCACCATCGTGGTGTGGGAATCGGTGCCGAACACGGTGTCGGGGTAGACCAGCACCTCGCCGCCGACCTCGGCCCGGCACACCACGCGCGCCAGATACTCGATGTTCACCTGATGCACGATGCCCGTCTCGGGCGGGACGACGCGGAAGTTGCGGAACGCGGTCTGGCCCCACCGCAGGAAGACGTAGCGCTCGCGATTGCGCTCGTACTCGAGCGCCGCATTCCGCTCGAACGCGTCCGGGGCGCCGAAGTAATCGACCTGCACCGAGTGATCGATCACCAGCTCGACCGGCTGCAGCGGGTTGACCTTCGCCGGGTCGCCGCCCAGCGCGACGATGCCGTCGCGCATCGCGGCCAGGTCCGCGACGCACGGCACCCCGGTGAAGTCCTGCAGCAGGACCCTGGCGGGCATGAAGGAAATCTCTCGCGTCTCCGCGGACGCCGGGTCCCACGACGCCAGCGCGCGGATGTCGTCGGCCGTCACGCGGGCGCCGTCCTCCCGCCGGAGCAGGTTCTCCAACAGGATCTTCAGGGCGTAAGGGAGCCGCGCCACGCGCGGGAAGCCGGCCTGCTCGAGCGCGGGCAGGCTGTAGAAGTGCACCCGATCACCGTCGAGAAGAAGCGGGGTCCGAGTATGAAAGGAGTCCATACGGACATCATGGTCCCACCCGGGTGGCAATCTCAAGGTCTTCCCTACCGCCCGCGCGTCAGAACTGAACCACGACGCCCCCGGCCGCCGTCGCACCGTGGCGGCGCCGCGGCCCGCCCAGCGTCACGCCGCCGTCCTGGAGCGACCAGCGGACGTCGCCGCGCGCGCCGAGCCGCGGCGGGCGTGCGGGGCGGGCGGCGCCGAACCAGACGAGCACCCCGCCGCCCGCGTGGTAGAAGGTGCCCGTCGCGACGAGCGCGCCGCCGCTGTACACCTGGCGCACGTGCCCCACGCCGGCGAGGATGAACGGGGCGACCCGCCCCTGCGCCCGTGCGAGCCGCGCCGGGCTCAAGCGCACGCTCCCGTCGATCCCGTACTGGTCGAGGTCGGCCGCCGCCGTCAGGGACGCACCCCCTTCGACATCCCCCGACACGCTTGTGGCCAGCCGCCGCCGGCCCCACGACCCGCCCACCTCGACCGCCCACGCCCGCCGCACGCGCACGGTCACGCGCACCTCGAGGCCGACCGCGCGGCCGAGCTCGCTCGTCGTCTCGAACAGGGTGTAGCGGCCGCCGCCCGGCTGGTTGCTCGTCTCGGTCGCCGCCCGCCCGCCCAAGTCCACGGCGCTCACCCACAACCCGGCCGCCGAGACTTGCACCCGGGGCAGGCGCGGCTGGGCCGCCGCGGGCGCCGCCGCGAGGACCACGACCGCCAGCACCGCGGGAAGCTGGAATGCGGTCCCCGGGCTCCCCGATCGCCACCCGATCATTTCGCCTCCACCCGAATCTCGATCGGCCGGGTCGACCCGCCGCGCGGCACCACAACCAGCTCGGGAGCGAACGTGACCGCGAAGTCGAGGGTGACCGCCGCCGAGCGCTCGAAGAAGCTCTCGACATCCCCATCGTCGAGGGGCTCGACGCGCAAGAGGTGCGGCCCCGGTTCGAGCCCGGCGATCGCGAACGACCCGTCGTCGCTCAGCGAGAAGTTGCCGACGAGCGCCCCCGTCGCCGGGTTCATGGCCACGATGTGGGCGCCGAAAAGCCCCCGGCCGTCTTTCGTCACGCGGCCGCTGATGCTCCCGGTGCGCGCCCGAAACGTCGCCGCCGGATAGAGGTCGGAGATCCCGGCGAGGTCGTCCGCCGCGAGCCGGCGCCCTTCGATGCTGCCGGCCGCGAAGGCCACGGGAAACATCACCGTCTCCGCGGCGATGACCCGCCGGCCGCCGGTCGGTCGGAGCTCGGTCTCGCCGATGGCCGAGTGCCCGAGCCCGAAGAGGTGGCCGATCTCGTGCACCAGGATGGACTCGACGTCGAACTTGCCGGCCTCGCCCGCCGCCGCGACGGACCACGGAAATGCCGCGTTCAGGTAGATGTCCGCTTCCAGGATCTCCCCGTTCGTCGAATCGACCAGGAACGTCGTGGCCCCGAGGACGCGCGTCATCTCGGGCCGGTCCAGGAACCCGATGACCGACAGGCCGTCTTCCTCGAACGGCGGCGCCGCGGTGTACCCGACGAACGAGGCTGAGACCTGAGCGGTGGCGACCCCGGCCCACGTCTGAAAGGCGCGGTCGGCCGCCGCCTGGAGCTGCCACGCCGCCACCCCCGGCACCCCACGGTCGCTGACGAAGTACCGCACCGGGAACCGCGACCACTTGAGCGAGACCAACTGTGTGCCCGCGCGGTACCCGAGCTTGAGGTACGCCTGGGGCCGCGCGCCCGCCGCGAGCATCCCCACCAGCGTGCATGCCACGACCGCCCGCCAGCGGAGACGGCTCATTGGATCCCTCCACGGACGGGCACTGCGAGCGGGACCCCCTCGCGGCCCTTGAGGGCCGGCGCCGCGGGTCGCGCCGCCTCCCTCACCTGCGCGCCGAACGACTCGAGGGACACCGGACGGCGGCCCGGGTCGCCGCGCCTGAGGCGGCCCGCGTTCGCACCGGGCACGAGCGGCGGCGGGACGACCTGCTTGGACCCCGCCGGCGGCGCCGTGACGACGCGGAAGACCCCCTGGTTCAGGCCGAGCACGTACGGCATGGCCGGCCCGCGCGCCCCGAGCATCAGGACGACCTCCTCGCCCACCTCGAACGCCGGCGCCCCGACCACGATGCTGCGATAGCGGCCCAGCGCGCCCCCCGGGACCCGGAACGTGACGGTCGGGCCGAAATCACCCTTGAAGTACTCGATGGCCCGAAGCGTCACGATCGTGTCGACGCGCCGGCGCCCTTCGGCCCACACGCCGGTCACGTCGACGATGCGGCCGTGCACGACGACCTGGGCTTCGCGCACCAGCTCGGCGAAGTCCGCCGGTACCAACACCGTGGCGTGCGCGGGGCCCGCGCAGGCCACACATCCCGCCACGACCGCGATCCGTCCGATCGCCGCTGCGGTTCTCGTCTTCCCGATCATGGCTGTCCGATCCTCCCACATCCCCACCGACTTCGTGGGCCGCGCGCCC
>CAYZKQ010000249.1:0-3575 GCA_964478975.1 uncultured Vicinamibacterales bacterium
ATGAACGGATCCAGGAGCGGCTCGAGGCGTTCGTCGCGACGCTCGCGCGTCCCGATGGCGATCTGGCGCCACTGGTCACCTCCGGCTTCGCCGGCGCCGTCACCGCGGCGATGCGCAAGCAGGTCGCGTCCTGGCTGAAGACCCGCTCCGCGTTCACGTTCGCGGGCTGTGACGACGTAGCCGCGTCGGGGATCGAGCGGTACGGGGCGGCGGTGGCGCGCTACTGTTATCTCCGCCTGGAGGAGCCCGGCGGGGGCGGCCGCGCGCTCACATTCTGGATGACTGCGGACGATCGTGTCGCGGGGTTCACCGGATATCTCTATTGAGCCGCGGGGCGGGCGTCGCGATCTTGCTCAAAGGCCGCGTCCCGGTGCGCGACGCGGCGCGGGACCACTCGGCGGAGGCGGGCACGCCGCACTGGCAGGGGTAACAAGACGACCGCCGGGAGCGGGCAAGGGGGGAGACAAGAGGACCCGCTCCCGGCGGCAATGCTGTCGAGCCGGCCGCGGGGCTACGCAGCAGCCTTCTCTTTGGTGCTCGGCGCCCCAGCGGTCATGGCCGTCCGCACGGCCAGGGCCTCCCAGACGCTGAGGACCAGGACCACGAAACCGACGACGAGGTCGCTGGCCATCGCTCTGACCGTGTCGGTGTAGGCGAGCACGAACGGGGCGACAAACACCCAGAGCCCGGCCACCGCCGTCACCCAGCGCACGCTCATGGTCACGCGCGTCTGCTCGGCCAGCGCACTCCAGAGCGCCAGCGCGGCGACGATGACCCCGAGGATCACATCCTCGTAGAGCGCCGCGGTGACGTCGCTGTACGCCAGCGCGAACGGCGCGACGATGAGCCAGAGGCCGAGCACGACGTTGACCCAACTGGCCCACTTCATCGCAGCTCACCTCCCTCTGAGGGTAGATGTAAGGCCAGCCGCGGCCGGGATCAAGCCGAGGCCGAGCGGGGCGGGATGGAGCTAACCCGTTGGTTGCGAACAGGATGAGGCCGGGCCCAAACGAGCGCGCCTGTTGGGGCGCCTGACAGAAGAACCGGGGCGCACGAGCAGCCCCGCCCGCGGGGCGGTCCCGTGGCGCCCGGGCGGGCCGCCTCGGACCACTGCCCCACCACTGGTCGGGCGGCGCCAGGCGGGCGACCGACCCGGACTCAGCCGAGCCGGGCGGCCGGTTCAGAGTCAAAACCGCTTCAGAAGCGATAGCCCGCGCCGAAGACGAGGTGGTGCGTCGCGAGCACGGTGCGGGCCTCGCCGCCCGCGATCGTGACGCGTTCCGCGACTCGGGTGAACTTGTACTCGCCGAGCGCGTGGAGTCCCTTCGCCACGCGCACCTCGAGTCCGCCGGCCGCGTGCCAGGCGAACGAGCCGAGCTCGTAGTGGTCGACGCTCTCGCCGACCACCGTGCTCTCGGGATGCGGCACGGTCAGGCCCGCGCCGGCACGCACGACGAGCTGGACACGCCGCCCGCCCGCCGCCTCGCTCGGCCCAGGCCGCCAGACGAGGTTGCCAAGCACGAAGTTCTCCCCGTGCGAGATGGAAAAGCGCTCGACGGTCCGGCCGAGGGGCTGGGTCCGGGACACGGCCTGGCCGCGCTCGACCCCGGTCACCCGCACCGTCGCCCCGGGGTCGGTGTAGAGCTTCGCGTGGATGAACTCGGCCTCCACCCAGAACGCCGGGGCGAACGGCAGGCGCCGGCCGAGGCGATAGCCGTAGTAGACGGGCGCGGCGAAGGATTCGCTGCGATAGGCGACGGGGTCGAACGCGAGACGCGTCCCGAGGGCGGGCTGCTCGATCCGGAGGCTGCTCGTTTGGGTGTGGGCCGCGCCGAGAAAGGCGGCGAAGGTCCAGTCGGCCGCCGCCGGTCGCGCCGAGCCGGTCAGGACGAGGCCGGCGACCGCGAGCGCGCGCCACCGCGTGGGCACTGCCGGCAGCCTCCCGCGGTCATTCTACCCCCGGGCGGCGGCGCCGGCCCCAGGGGCGCCGAGCCGAGGCGAGTACAATCCGACCGGGAAGGGGACATGCCGCCCGGCGCGTGGAGCCTCCCGGTCGTGGTCCTGCTCGACAACGTGCGGAGCGTCTACAACGTGGGGGCGTTTTTCCGCACCGCGGACGCGGCGGGCGTCGAGCAACTCGTGCTGTCGGGCCTCACGGCGCCGCCCTCGCACCGCGGCGTCGCCAAGACGGCCCTCGGCGCCGAGCGGGTCGTCCCCTGGGAGCGGGTGGACGACGCGCTCGCGGCGCTCGACCGCCTGGAGGCGCGCGGTTACGAGCTGGCGGCCGTCGAGACGACGGAGGCGGCCGTGGATCTGTTCGAGTGGCGGCCGCGCTTCCCGGTGTGCCTGGTGTTCGGGCACGAGGTCGACGGGGTGCGGCCGGCGCTGCTCGCCCGGTGCGCGACGCACGTGCGGATCCCGATGGTCGGGCGCAAGGAGTCGCTCAACGTCGCGACGGCGGGCGGGGTCGTGATCTATGAATTGTTCCGGAAATATCGCGGCGCCGCATCCTTCCCGCGGTAGCGGTCTCAGCTTGCTGCACCCCAGCCTTCTCTCACGCTCGCCACGACGTCGGCGATGGCCCGGACGACGAGCTGCGGGTCGTCGAGGTGGATCCAGTGTCCGGGCGTCTCGGCCACGACGAGCCGGCCGCGGGAGGACATGGCGGCGAGGGCGGCGTGGAGCGCCTGCAGCTCGGGCCGCAGGCCGCCGGCGGCGATGGCGAGGAGCGGGCGGTCGCCGAAGTCGGTCACCGGCGCCGCGTCCGCCGCACTCGCCGGGAGGTGGGCCAGATGCCCCGCCAAGCTCGCGAAGCTTTTCGGGTGGCTCCAGTGCGCCTGGATGGCCGGCCGGAAGCGTTCGGGCATTTTCTGGACCTCGCCGACGACGCGGGTGATGACGCGCGTGGCGGTCGGCCCGAAGAGCGAGAGGACCGCGCGCGGGGTCGCCGGCGCGCCCGCCGCCAGCCGGTTCAGGAGGATGCGCACGACCCCGAGGTGCGCGAGCCCGGCGCCGATGCGGGCGAACAGGACGCCGCCCCGGACCAGACGGCGGCGCTCGGGCGACAGGGCCATCCACTCGTGCGGGAACGCCGTGTCGACGAATACCAGGCCGGCCACTTCGTCGCCGTAGCGCCTGTAGAAGCTGCGGAGGAGCAGACCGCCGAACGAGTGTCCGACGAGCACGTACGGGGGGTCGAGCGCGAGGGCGGCGAGGAGGCGGCGGAGCTCTTCCCCCATTCGCGCGGCCGTGCGCGGGTGCCGGGCGGGGTCGCTCCAGGCGAAGCCGGCGCGGTCGTAGGCCACGACGGTCGTGGTGGGGGCGAGGGCTTCCTGGACGGCGGACCAGTTGATGGACGAGGCGGCGAGGCCGGATTCGAGCACGACCGCGGGGCGGCCCGCGCCCAGGACGCGGGCGTGGAGCCGGAGCCCGCCGATGTCGACGAGGCGGCCGGGCGGCGGCACGCGGCGCCGGTCGCGCCGGATGCCGAGCTGCTCGTAGGCGGCGCCGGCTCCGAGGAGCGCCGCGAGGAGGAGGCCGGCCGGAAGCCACATCAGCGGCGGGGGCGCCTGGCC
>CAYZKQ010000250.1:0-3532 GCA_964478975.1 uncultured Vicinamibacterales bacterium
GTCCCGGAGCTCGCGGCGGGCGGCCCGGAGGATCGCGCGCACCTTGTTCGCTTCGCGGACGAGCGCCGTGCGCACGAACGGCTTGAGCGCCGGCGGGGCGGCTGCGAGGGCGGCCGCCGCCTCCAGCCGCGGCACGGCGGGCAGCTTGACGGCCGGGTCGTGGTCGAAGCGCTCGCCGCGGGCGTACGCGAGCGGCACGAGCCACCGCGCCAGCCGCCGCAGCGTCGCATTCAGGGCGCGGCGCACCTCGGGGTCGTACGCTTCGTCGGCCACGCGCCGCTCCGCCGCGGCGCGCCAGCGGGTGAACTCGCCGCGCAGGCCGCGCAGCTCGTCGAGGATCGGGTCCAGGTCCACCTCGCCGGCCGCCAGGTCCCGGTAGCGCGCCACGGCCGCCGCGATCTCGTCCACGGTCGCCCCGTAGTCGAACGGATGGAGCGGCGCGTTGGCCACGCGCAGGATCGTCGTCAAGTAGATTCGCAGATCGCGGTGGAGGATGTCCAGGTCGGCCACGGCCGGCCCGTCCGCCGGCGTGTGCCACACGGGGCTGCCGCCGCACCCGCCGACGCCGTAGTAGCCGCGGCGCTCGCGCTCGGCGCGCGGGATGTTCGAGAGCAGCATGTAGAAACCCGTCGCGCCGATCTGGTTGAACGAGTAGTCGCCGGCGCGCAGCGGACGCATCCCGCGGGCCTGCTCGCCGACGGCGTCGGCGATCGCCTCCAGGCACAGCTCCGCCGCCTCGGCCATCCACATGACTTCTTCGTACGCCGTCGCGTCGCGGCAGCCGGGCGAGTCGATGTTGACGTGGGCGATGCACCACTCGTCCAGCTCGAGGGCGAACGTGTCAGCGTACCACGTCGAGCCGGCGTAGCGCCCGGTCGAGTGGCCCGGCCACCACGCCACGCGGACCGAGCGCCGCAGGCGGTGCCGCAAGCCGTGGAGCACGCGGGCGATCTCGAGCAGCGCCGCATCCCCGGTCGCGTTGTCCCCGATGCCCTCGTACCAGGAGTCGTAGTGGCCGTGCACGAGCAGGAACTCGTCGGGGTCCATGGTGCCCTCGATCTCGGCGACCGGCAGCAGGCACCGCCACCACCCTTCACGCAGCCACGTCCGGATCCCCACCCGCACCGGACCCTCCCGGGCGAGCGCGACCAGCCGGTCGCCGTCCGGGCGCGACACCGCGACCACCGGCGTGCGCGGCTTGCGGTGGAGGGATTCGTGGCTCGGGGTGCCCCAGATCGGCGTGCAGATCCCCTCGTGGATGGCCGCGCCGGGGTGGATGTAGATCTGAGCGATCGCCCCCCGCCGCTCGAAGGCGTGCACGGGACCGGGCATCGCGTAGCCTTCGGTGAGGACGACGCGCCCGGCGACCGGGTCGGGACCCGCGCCCGCCGACACCGCGGCCATCGGCGTGTCGAACAGGTCCGCCGTCCCCTCGGCGAAGCGCGCGGGAACGTAGCACACCTCGCCGACCACTTCGTCGCCGCCGGTCGAGCGGGCGAAGGCCGGCGGGCGCGACCGGATGGGTTCTCCCTCGCGCCCCACGATCCGGAGCTCGGATCGCTCGGGGAGGCTCAGGTAGAGTTCCGGCTCGTAGACCGTCACGGGAATGCGCCGGGCCTCGAGTCGCGAGGCGATGTACTCGGCGGCCGCGCGCTCGTCGGCGCTGCCGGACTCGCGCACGAGGGTGGCGAAACGGTCCAGGAGCGCCCGCGCCTCCGCGAGGTCGATCGCCTGGTGCGCGCGCCGTTCGAGGTCGGGATCCTTGTAAGGCATGGCCTCACCCGCCCCTGGGTGCGCGCGCTCGAGTTGGCGGGCGCTCGAACGCGCTCGCCGCGACGAACACGAGGACGCTGCTGCCGGCCCCGGCGAACACGCTGCCGAGGACGGGGTCGAGCACGCCGGCGCCCGCGCGGGCCCAGGCCCACACGAGGCACGCCGACGCCCCGGCGACCATGGAAGCGAGCGCCGCGCGCGCGCCGCCTTGCGGCCAGTTCAGGCCGAGGACGACCGGCGCGAAGAAGACACTCGCCACCAGACTCGCCTGAACCACCACGATGTACTGCACGAGGGCGACCTGGTGGGTCGCGAACCACACGGGCACGAGCGCCAACACCACGACGCCCGCCCGGTTCATCCAGAGCCGCTCGGCGTCGCTGGCCGCCGGCCGCAGCCACCGCCCGTACAGGTCGTGCGCCACGCTGGCCGCGCCGACGAGCAGGACCGCATTGACCGTGCTCATGATCGCCGAAAACGCCGCCACGACGACCAGCGATCCGGCGACCGGCGGCAGCACATGGGCGGCCATCGTGGCGCTCGCCAGATCCGGCGACGGGAGCACGGGGAACAGGGCTCGCATCGCCAGCCCGACCATCAGGACCGCCGAGCCCACCACCGCCTGGAAGATGTAGGCGACGCCGATCGCGTAGCGCGCCGTCGCCGCGTCCCGCATGGCCACGAACCGCGTGATCTCGAGGGGCGTAGCGGCCAGCGACAACCCGAACGCCGCGCCGAAGGCCACGAGCTCCCGCCACCCGTAAAACCAGCCGACGAGCCGCGGGTCGATCTGCGCGAGCGCGCGCCCGAGCGCCGGCACGCCGCCGACGTGCCCGACGAGGTACGGCACCGCGGCGGTCAGGCCGACGGCCATCACGGTCCCCTGGAGCAGGTCGATGCGCGCCCCGCCGTGCAGGCCGCCCGCGAGCGAGTACAGCACCGTACTGGCCACGACGATCGCGATGCCCGACCAGGCCGGCCAGCCCAGCACGGTCGACACGAGAATCGCGCTCGCCTTGTACTGGGCGACCAGGTACACCGTGTACGCGGCGACGATGAGGGTCGCGGCGAGGGCACGGACCGCGCGGCTGCCGTAGCGCACCTCGCAGTACTCGGGAATCGTCAGGACGCCGGCGGCGCGCAGCTTCGGTGCCACGAACGCGGCCGCCACGAACCAGCCCAGCCAGGCGCCCGGCCAGACCCACGCGAAACACACGCCAGCCAGATAGTGCAGGCCGACCGTGCCCACGAACGTGCCCGCGCTCATCTGGGTGGCCGCCAGGGTCGCGCCGCCCACGAGCGCGCCGAGCGACCGGCCGGCGACAATGAAGTCGGCCGCCGTGCGGGTGCGGCAGTAGCCGACGCGGGCGAGCCAGACGACAGCCAAGAAATAGCCAGCGAAGACAACCGCGAGGGCGGCACTCACGGCGCAGCCGGCAGAGACGGCCGGCCCCGGCGCCCGGGCGAGGCCTCGCGCCGCGCCATCCACCGCGCCCAGGCGAAGTAGGCCGCGATCCACGCGGCGGCGAAGAGGAAAAACCCGTAGAAGTTCCAGCCGAAGCCGGTCACGGCGCCCGCCCCCGCCTCACGGACCACACGACGCCCCAGCCCGCCGCCGCCAGGACCGCCAGGTCGAGCGCCACCGCGCGCCACCACGCAACCGGCCCGGGCGCGGGCACCCGCACGAAGGCGGGCGGAGCGGGCAACGCGGCGGTCCCCACCCAGCGACCGCCGCGCTCCGCCCACCGCACCCGCGGGA
>CAYZKQ010000251.1:0-3512 GCA_964478975.1 uncultured Vicinamibacterales bacterium
GATCCACGCTTCGAGCCGGGCGACGTCGGCCGTTCCGAGCGCCACCTTGGCGGCTCGCCCCGCGACCCGCCGGCCGGGGTCCGCGAGGCGCGCGCCGAGGGCGAAGAGGTCCCGCTGGATCGCCGCGATCATCTCGTCCAGGTCGGCGCCCGGCGCCTGCGCCCGCACGACGCCCAGCGTGGCGTTCAGTTCGTCGACCGCCCCGCACGCCTCGATCCGCGCGTCGGACTTGGCGACGCGCGAGCCGTCGAGCAGACTGGTCTCGCCAGCGTCGCCGGTCCTGGTGTAGAGTGTCACGGCACGATTATACGCGCACGCGTGACGACGCGACGTCGAGTGAGCCGGCGCCCGGCGCCGGCGGAGAACCACTGGCCGGCCCCGGCGCTCCGCCGCCGCTTCCGCCGCGTCCTCCTCGCCTGGTACCGCCGCTACGGGCGCGATCTGCCGTGGCGCCGCACGCGCGACCCGTACCACATCCTGGTCTCCGAGGTCATGCTGCAACAGACGCAGGTCGACCGCGTGCGCCCCAAGTACGAGGAGTGGCTCGCCCGCTACCCGACGTTCGAGGCGCTCGCCGCCGCGCCCGAGGACGAGGTGGTCCGCACCTGGTACCCGCTCGGGTACAACATCCGGCCCCGCCGCCTGCACGCCATCGCCCGCGAGACCGTCGCGCGCTACGGCGGCCGGCTGCCCGAGGACGAGCGCGTGCTCCGGTCGTTCAAAGGGATCGGCCCCTACACCGCCGGCGCCGTCCTGAGCTTCGCGTTCGACCGCCGCGCGCCCATCCTCGACACCAACGTGGCGCGGGTGCTCTTCCGGGTGTTCGTCGCTGCGGGCGACCCCCGGCGCCAGGCCCTGCGGCGCCGGCTGTGGCAGCTCGCCGCCGTCGTCCTGCCGCACCGCCACGTGTTCGACTTCAACCAGGCCCTGATGGACTTCGGGGCCACCGTGTGCCAGGCGCGCAAACCCCGGTGCCTCGCGTGCCCGCTCGCCGCGTTCTGCCGGTCGTTCCCCGCCGGGGGCCGCCCGCGAGGCGCCCGGCCAGCCGCGCGCGTCTCACGGGAGGGGGGCCGCTGTCAGAACTGCGAGCCGCGCGCGTCCGGACGCGCGCCGAAGGGAGGAGCGAGCCGTGAGCGCCATCAGGGTCGCCGCCGCCGTCGTCGAGCAGGACGGCTGCTTCCTCGTCACGCGGCGGCCCGGCGGCACCCACCTCGAGGGCTACTGGGAATTTCCGGGGGGCAAGTGCGAACCGGGCGAGTCGGACGCCCAGTGTCTCGTGCGCGAACTGCGCGAGGAGCTGGGTGTCGAGGCGGAAGTGGGGTCCTGTCTCCTGGGCGTCCGGCACGCGTACCCGGACCGCACGGTGGAGTTGCGGTTCTACGCGTGCCGGCTGCTCGGGACGCCGGTTCCGCGGCTCGGCCAGCCGATGCGCTGGGCGACCCGCGACGAACTGCGGCAGCTCCCGTTCCCGCCGGCCGACGCCGAGCTCGTCGCGCGGCTGGCGGCGTCGGGCCGGCAGGCTCCCGCGCCCCCGACGCCGGGAGCGCGGGAGCCCCGCCCGCGAAAACCGTGAGCCCTAGCGACCGGGCAGCCGGTCCGTGATGGCCGGGATCCTGCCGGCCATCGCCTTGTTGAACGCCGGCAGCTCTTTCTCCATCAGGTTCTTGAACGCCGCGCGCGCCTTCGCCAGGTCCTGCTCGATCGTGTCGAGCACCGCGAGCTGCGCGTCGGTCGGCCGGTAATCCGCGCCGCCGGCCTCGTCGCCCGCGCCGGTCCCGACGGCGCCGTTGAGCCAGATGAGGTTCAGGTACACCTTGTAGGCCTCGACGTACCACTTGTCGTCGCTGTGCATCTCGGTGCGCGAGAGCAGCATCAGCTCGACGTCCATCATCTTTTTGTCGAGGTCGCGCAGGGCCTTCTCGACGGCGCCCCGGCCTTTCTGCGCCTTCAGCAGGTCCTCGATCTGCTTCCGCATGATCTCGAGGCGGTTGATCATGTCCACCGTCTCGTTGAGGTCGTCGCGGATGCGGATCTGCGTCCGGGTGGACATCCACAGGTCGTGGTCGGACGAGGTGATCGTCGGGTCCTTGACGACCTCGAACGCCCGCGCCACAATCTGGCCGCCGGCGGTCAGCCGCACCGTGTAGGCGCCGGGCGCCGCGAGCGGTCCGACGCGCTGCGCCTGCTGGATGCCCCAGTGGATGACCGGCCGGGTGTCGCGGCCCCGGAACCGCGGCTCGTCCCAGATGGACGGGTTGTCCGGCGGGACCGTGCGCAGTTCGGCCTGCGCGGGCCCGTCGTAGCGCAGGTCCCACACCGCCCGGTTGAGGCCTGCGCGCGCACGGGTCTCGAAGGTCCGGATGACCGCCCCGCTGCCGTCCAGGATCTCGACCCGCACCGGGCCGGACGGCGCCTCGCGCAGATTGAACAGGAACTCGGCGCGCCCACTCCGCGCGAAGCGGATGCCCGGGCGCGGCGCATACAGGTGGACCGCCGCATTGCCGTCGACCTGGTCGGCCTGCTCGAGCCGGGTGATGTCCGGCAGGATGTAGAGACCGCGGCCGTAGGTCGAGAGCACGACGTCGTGATACGTCTTCTGGACGACGATCCAGGTCACGGGCGCCGCGGGCAAGCCTTCCCTGAACGCCTTCCACGTCGCCCCGTCGTCGAGCGAGTAGTAGAAGCCGTGCCCCGTCCCCGCGAACAGCATGCCCTTCCGGTTCGGGTTCTCGGCCACCGCGAGGACGTAGTCGAGGGGATGGCCCTTCGGCAGCCCGTCGCTGATCTTCCGCCACGTGCGCCCGAAGTCGGTCGTCTTGTAGATGTAGGGGTCGCGGTTGTCCATGATGTGGTAGTCGACCGCGACGTAGGCCGTGGCCGGGTCGAAGTGCGACGGCTCGATCTTCACGATCGTGCCCCACTCGGGCATCCCCGTGACGTTCTTCGTCACGTCGACCCAGTGGCGCCCGGCGTCCTTCGTGTACCAGATCTTGCCGTCGTTCGTCCCGGCCCAGATGAGGCCGCGTTGAACGGGCGACGGCGCGATCGCGTAGACGACCTCACCGACGAACTGCCCGAGGTTATCGCCGATGATCCCGCCCGACGAGACGATCCGGCTCGGGTCCTGGGTGGACAGGTCGGGACTGATGATGTCCCAGGACTGGCCGCGATTCGACGTCCGGAAGATCACCTGGCAGCCGTAGTAGACCGTCTCGGGGTCGAACGGGTCGATGGCGAGGGGCGGCGTCCAGTGACACCGGTACTTCGAGTCGGTCGGGGGCGAGTCCAGCGTGATCATCCACGGGCTCACGGATCGCGCCGTTCCGCGCCGGGCGTCCCACCGCGTCAGCTTGTTGCCGTAGCAGGACGCCCACACGATGTCCGGGTCGACCGGGTCCGGGATCGTGAAGCCCGACTCGCAGCCGCCGATGTTCTGGTCCCACGGCACGGCGCCCGGGCCGCCGCGCCCGCCGCCCCGCCCGCCGAAGCCGCCGCCTTCTTCGAGCGCGAAT
>CAYZKQ010000252.1:0-3508 GCA_964478975.1 uncultured Vicinamibacterales bacterium
ACGCGTCGGCCCGCCCCGCGGCCGGTGCCGGCGGCGCGGCCGCGGGACGCGCCGGGCCGGGCGCGAACAACTCCCGGAACAGATCCTCACGGAACCGCGGCGCTCGCGGCCCCAGGTCCACCCGGGCGACCTGACCCATCTCGGTCCGCTGCCGCGTGTCGAAGACGAGGAAGGTCCCATCGGGCGCCCACGACACGCCGCCGGCGAAGACGTTCGCCAGAAAGCTCACCGGCCGCGCCGGCCCGCCCTCGGCCGGCACCAGCACGACGTTCGTGAAGCTGCGGTCGCCGGTGGCCAGGATCGCGAGCCACCGCCCGTCGGGCGACCACGCCGGCGCCCGCACGGTCAGGGGATCGCCGAACCGGCCCGTCGCGAGCACCGCCTCCCCGCCTGTCTCCAGGTCGGCGACTCGAAGCTCCCGCTGATCGCGGATGAACGCGAGCCGCCGGCCGTCCGGCGCGAAACGCGGCGCACGGTCCGTCCCGGGCCCCGCGGTGAGCCGCACCTCTCGCGCGGCCGGCACGTCGTAGAGGAAAAGGTGGGAGACACCGTCGCGGTCGGAGACATACGCGAGGCGCCGGCTGTCCGGCGCCCAGACCGGGTCCGACTCGACCGCCGGCGTGCGCGTGAGGCGCACGGCGTCGCCGCCCTCCTGGGCCGCCACGACGAACACCTCGCCGCGCGCGACGAACGCGAGCTTCTTCCCGTCGGGCGACAGCGCCAGGTCGCTGAAGTCGCTCGTCAACGTCAGGTGCTCGACGCCCGGGCCGGCCGGCACCCCGCGGCGGACGATCGGCACCTCCCGCACGGCGCCCGTGCCCGTGTCGCACGTCCAAATCCCGAAGTGGCGCTCGAAGGCGATCGTCCGGCCGTCGCGGGTGATCGTCGGCCACAACACGCGCCCGTCCCGGAACCCGGTGAGCCGCGTCGCGCCGCCGCCGCCGAGCAGCCGCACCCACAGGTTCTCCGCCCCGTCGCGGTCGGACACGAAGTACAGCCGACGCCCGTCGGGACTCCACATGGGCCAGAGCTGCTTGGCCCCCCGGGGCATCAGGCGCTCGTAGGCCGCCCCGTCAGGGCCGCGCCACACCCACAGCTCGGACTCGTCCAGATGGCTGTGCCCCTTGCGCCACCACTGCGCCGACGCGTTGCCCCGGGCCACCAGCGCCACCCGCACGCCGTCGGGCGCCGGCGCGGCGAAGAACTCGTTGACGTACCGCTCCGCGCTCACCGGCATGGGCGTGCCCCCGTCGGCCGGCACGCGGAAGATGTCGTTCATGCCGGCGATGTCGAACGCAGCCGACGAGAAATACACGAACCGCCCGTCCGGCGACCACCCCTCCACCAGCTCCGGCCCGTCGTCCCACGTCAGGCGCCTGAGGTCCCCCGTGGCCAGCTCGAGCACATAGACGTCCCCGCTCCCCGTCCGCGTCGACACGAACGCCAGTCTCCGACCGTCGGGCGAGAACAGCGGGCGCGAGTCCGTCGCCGGGTGCGAGACGAGCAGCCGCGCCTCACCCCCGGCGGCCGGCACCGTCCAGAGGTCGCCGCCCGAGACGAACGCGATCTCGTGCCCGTCGGGCGAGATCCCCGGCTCGGCGAACGACGGGCGCGCGTCGGGCGCGGGACCGCGCGCGTCCGGCCCCGACTGCCCGCGCGCCGCGACCCCGACCCACACGAGCCAACCCGAAAGTGCCGCCGTGAGCATGAGAAATCGACGCATAGCACGCTCCCCGCGGCGAGCGACTCCGGTGTCGCCCCCGCCGGAACCGAACGCCCCGGCCCCGCCTCACCGATACCGCCACCGCTGGAGGTCGGCCCCCCGCGGCGCGTACCGCTCGATGTGCGCCACCATCTTCTGCATCAGCTCCGCCGGTCGCGGCCCCCAGCAATGCGGCGCCCCCGGCTGGAAGACGATTTCCCCGCCGAACCGCGGGTTGCGCGCCCGCTGGAGGAACTCGTCGAGCAAGTGCACCGCGTTGTCGAGATAGTAGGAATCGTCTTCGCCCACGTAGACGTGGATCTTGTGCGCCAGCTTCGGCCCGAGCGCCGCCCAGTCCCGCTCGAGGATGGCCCGGAGGTCGTAGTGCTCGCGCCAGTACGCGGCGACGGCGCGGTCGATCCGGCCCGTCCGCTTGTCCCAGAGCCGGCGCGGGTAGCCGTCCGGCCCGACCGGCCCGAACGTCGCCTCCCAGATATCCCACTGTCCGCCCGAACGCGACCGCTCGCCGACGACCAGCTCGTACCAGTTCTCGTCCTTCATCATCGACACGATCGTGCCGTCCGGCCGCCGCTGGTTGGGGCGCTCGACCGTCATCCAGCCGCGGTCGACCCAATAGGCGTTGTCATCCTCGTAAATGTTGACGATCTGGTGGGCGCGGAAATCGACCGGGTCCGGGCAGCTCGCCCAGGTGCCGCCGTAGAAGTCCGGATAGAAGACCTGGTGGGCGAGCGCGATCCAGCCGCCCGTCGATCCCCCGGAGAGCAACCGCCCCCACGGCTCGCGGATGGCGCGGAAGCGCCGCTCGACTTCCGGGATGAGCTCGGTGACGATGGCATCGCCATACGGACCGTTGTTCGCCGAGTTCACGCCGTACGAATCGTCATAGTAGGGCGACGGGTGCTGGAGCGTCACGTACAGGAAGCGCGGAGTGTCGTCGGCCAGCCAGAAGCGGTCGAACTCCCCGCCGGTGCCGAAGCCCCCCGGCGCGCGCAGCGAGAAGTGGCCGTGGATGTAGTTGACGGGATAGAAGACGTCCGGGTGCTCGTCGTAGCCCTTCGGCAGGAGCACCGTGGCGCCGAGCCCGATCGGCTGCCCCCACCACCGCGAGAGGATCTCGCTCTTGATCGTGAAGCGCTTGACGAACTCGGTGTCCGGTGGGACCGCGACCGGCGGGATCACCCGATCGGCCACGAGCGTCACCGTCCCGCTGCGCGCCGGGTCGAGCGCCAGCTTGACGGGGTCGCCGTACAGGTTGCCCGGGGAGCGCCGCCAGTTCTGGCCTTCCCACCGGTCCATGTGCAGCCAGACCGTGTGCCCGTCGGCCCTGGAGAAGCGGGTGTAGACGTTCACGAAGGGCTGCACCCAGTACTCGCCGGGCGGCAGATCGCGGAGACTCTGGAGCGGGTGCCCGAAGGTCGTGCCGTCGATGACCGCCGTCGCCCCCGGCGCGAGGTGCTCGACGTCGACGCCGAACAGCGGGACCCCCGTGGGCCCGGCCTGGTCGACGGGCGGCCGGGCGGCGTCGCGGCTGATCGCGACGTAGACGCGTCCCGTCACCGGCTCGCTCCGGGCCGAGGCGGCGAACGACACGGCGAAGCGCAGCGGGCTCGCGCGCCGCGGCGCCTGGGTCGCGCCCACGAGCAGGCCGCCGACCGCGAGGAGCGCGGCGGCTCCACCCCACGAACGCCCGAAGCGGGACGCGCGGCGAAAACAGCAGGACGGGACGCGCACCATGGTCGCGTAGTCTATCGCAGGTGTCCGACCAGTGCGTACGCGGAGCGCCGG
>CAYZKQ010000253.1:0-3422 GCA_964478975.1 uncultured Vicinamibacterales bacterium
GCTCGGGGCACCGTTCGATGGGGTCCGCGATCGCGAAGGTCTCGCGGTGCCGGAGGCGCACGCGCCACCGCTCGCCGTCGCCGATCTTGTCGAGATCGTCGAGATTGACGAGCACGACCTTGCCACCCGGGAGGCGCGCCACCTTGCGGCCGTCGGCCTGCTCGCGGAAGGTCAACTCGGCTTCCAGAATCTCCTCGGGACTCATGCGTCACCGGCGGGGACCTCTCCCGCCCGCCGGGAGAGCGTTCGGCCGCCTCGCCGGCCATCTTACCAGAAGCCTTCCGCGCGGGCGGCGCGCCAGCGGCGATCCGCGGGGCTCCGCGCGGTACTTGCGGGCGGGGCCGGACCGGCGCATAATCGGCCGCGTCCGCTCGGGCGGCCCGGCGGCCGACCCGGGCGTGGGGCGCCCCGCGACGGCGGCGGCATGCGTCACTTCGCCTACGAGTCACGCCGCGAGCACCCGCTGCCGCGCCGGCAGTTCACGCGGCGCCTGGCGGCCCACGCCGCCGTCTCCGGCGCGCTCGTCGGGGGGTCGCTGCTCGCCGGCATGGCCGGCTACGAGTATTTCGAGGGACTGAGCTGGCGTGACGCGTTCCTCAACGCCGCCATGCTGCTCGGCGGCATGGGCCCGGTCGAGTCTCCGCAGACGCCCGGCGGCAAGCTCTTCGCCGGCGCCTACGCGCTCTACGCGGGACTCGTGTTCCTCGTGGCGGTCGCGGTGCTCGTGGCGCCCGTGGTCCACCGGGCGCTCCACCGCTTCCATTGGGAAGGTCGCTGACGCGGCGGACCCGGGAGGGTCCGCGCCGGACACACGGGAGGGGAATCGATGGCTCGTCACTGGCGCTCGACGGTCGTGATCTCGGCCCTCGCCACCGCCGCCCTGGTCGGTGGGCGCGACCTCGCCGGCCTGCGGACCGGCGTGTCGGCCCAACCGGCCGACCCGGCCGCGGCCATCCGGGCGCTCCGCTGGCGCGAGATCGGTCCGGCCAACTCCGGCGGGCGCATCCCGGCCATCGCCGGAATTCCCGGCAACCCCAGAGTCTTCTACGTCGGCGCAGCCGCGGGCGGCGTGTGGAAGACCACCAACGGCGGTGTCACGTTCCAGCCCATCTTCGACGACCAGCCGGTCCAGTCGATCGGCGACATCGCCGTCGCACCCTCGGACCCCAACGTGATCTGGGTGGGGACCGGCGAGGGCAACCCGCGCAACAGCACGTCGTTCGGCGACGGTGTCTACCGGTCGACGGACGGCGGGCGCACGTGGAGGAACGTCGGACTCGGCGACACCGAGCGCATCGCGCGGATCCGCGTCCACCCGACCGACCCGGACACGGCGTGGGTCTGTGCGATGGGCCACCTCTGGGGGCCGAACGACGAGCGCGGCATCTTCAAGACGACCGACGGCGGCCGGACCTGGCGCAAAGTGCTGTACGTCGACCCGCAGACCGGCTGCTCGGACCTCGACCTGGACCTGAGCAACCCGCGCACCCTGCTCGCCGGGATGTACACGCACCGGCGGTGGGCCTGGTACTTCGACAGCGGGGGCAAGCAGACGGCGGTCTACCGCTCGCGCGACGGCGGCGAGACGTGGGAGAAGCTCGGGCCGGCCCACGGCCTGCCGAAGGGCCCGATGGACCGCATCGGGGTGGCCATCGCCCAGAGCCGGCCGTCGGTCATGTACGTCATCAGCGAAACGCGCGAGGAAGGCGAGCTCTGGCGGTCGGACGACGGCGGCGACCACTGGCGGATGGTGAACGACGACCGCAACATCAATTTCCGGCCCTTCTACTACAGCGACATCCGGGTGGATCCGACGGACCCTGACACCATCTATTCGCTTTCGGGTGGTCTGTACAAGTCGACGGACGGCGGCCGGACCTTCACGCGCATCGCCGGCTCGGTGCACGGCGACCACCAGGCGATGTGGATCGACCCGAAGGATCCGGACCGCCTCCTCGAGGGCAGCGACGGCGGGTTCCAGGTGTCGTACGACGGCGGCCAGACGTGGGAAATCATCAACACGTTCGCCGCGACGCAGTTCTACCACGTCGACTACGACCTGCGCGACCCGTACTACGTGTGCGGCGGCCTCCAGGACAACGGCACGTGGTGCGGGCCGAGCCGATCCGGGTCGCCCGCCGGCATCCAGAAGGCCGACTGGTACACGGTGGGAGGCGGCGACGGCTTCTTCGCCACGCCGATGAGCCGGGAATGGTGGATGGTCTTCGCGACGGCGCAGGGCGGGTACATCACCGTGCGCGACCTCCGGTCAGGCCGCTTCTGGAACATCCAGCCGTACCCGAACCGCGTGGGCTCGGTGGGTGACGCCATGAAGGACCACACGTATCGCTTCAACTGGAACCCGCCCGTGGTCCGATCTCCGCACGACCCGCGCGTCATCTATTTCGGCGGCAACGTCGTCTTCAAGACGACCACCTACGGCCAGTCATGGGAGGTGATCAGCCCGGACCTCACGACCGACGACAAGCGCAAGCAGCAGTCGTCCGGCGGCGAGATCGTCACGGACAACACGGCCGCCGAGTTCCACTGCACCATCCTCTCAATCGCCCCGTCACCCGTGGACCCGAACGTCATCTGGGTGGGCACCGACGACGGCAACGTGCAGGTGACGCGCGACGGGGGCAAGACGTGGACGAACGTCTTCCAGAACGTCCCGGGCCTCGCGCCGAACGCGTGGATTCCGACGGTCGAGGCGTCCCACTTCGACGCGGCCACCGCGTACGTCGCCGCCGACCACCACCAGGACAACGACTACGCTCCGTACGTCTACAAGACGACGGACTTCGGCAAGACCTGGACGCCGATCCACTCGAACTTGCCCAAGCGCGGCTGGATCCACGTCGTCCGTGAAGATCCCAAGAACCGGAACCTCCTCTACGTGGGGACCGAACTCGGGCTCTTCGCGTCCTGGGACGGCGGCGGGCGCTGGGTGTCGATCCGCAACAACCTGCCGGCGGCACCCGTGCGCGACCTCGTCGTCCATCCGCGGGAGAACGACCTCATCGTGGGCACCCACGGGCGCGGCGCGTGGATCCTGGACGACGTGACGCCGCTCCAGCAACTCGCGGAGGCGATGGCGGCGGCGAATCCGACGCTGTTCGACATCCCGCGCGCCACCCGCTGGGTGACCTGGGACCGCGACGCGAACACGGGCGACAAGTGGTACGCGGCGGACAACCCGCCGAACGGCGCGCTCATCAGCTACTATCTGCGGAGCGAGGCGAAGGACGTGTCGATCCTCGTGACGGACCCGGCGGGCAAACCCGTCCGGACGCTCCGCAACCTGCCGCGCGCGGCCGGCGTCAACCGCACGGTGTGGGACCTGCGCTACGACCCGCCGCCCGTGCCCGGCGTGCCGTCCCGGGGCGCCCCTGCACCGGGCGCGGCGCCAGGCGCGCCGG
>CAYZKQ010000254.1:0-3399 GCA_964478975.1 uncultured Vicinamibacterales bacterium
CGGTCGCCGCGACGCTGGACGCGCTGCGCCGCAAGGGCTTCGGGCGCGTGCTGGTCGGCGGGCGGGCGGTGGCCCTCGACGAGGTCGACCCCGCGGCGCTCCGGGAAGCGGGCGCGGTGCGCGTCGTGGTGGACCGCCTGCGGATCGAGGGCGACCTGCGGGCGCGCCTGACGGATTCGGTCGAGACGGCGTACCGGGAAGGCGGCGGCGCGGCGTTCGCCGTCGAGGTCGACGCCGAGGGCCGCGTGGTGCGCGAGCATCAGTTCAGCGAGCGCTTCGAGTGCCGGCCGTGCGGCCTCGCCTACGAGACGCCGCAGCCGCGCCTGTTCTCGTTCAACAACCCGTTCGGCGCCTGTCCCACGTGCCACGGGTTCGGCAACGTGATCGAGCTGGACCTGGGCCTGGTTGTGCCCGACCCGTCGCGGTCGATCAACGAGCACGCCATCGAGCCGTGGAGCACCCCGCACTATCGGTGGCACCTGGCGGCGCTCAAGCGGGCGGCGCGGGCCCGGGGGGTGCGGCTGGACGTGCCGTGGTCGGCCCTCAGCGAGGCGGAGAAGCGCTTCGTCATCGAGGGGGACGGCGACTACGAGGGCGTCCGGGGGTTCTTCCGCTGGCTGGAGCGCAAGAAATACAAGGTGCACGTGCGCGTCTTCCTCAGCCGGTATCGGGGCTACCTCACGTGTCCCGACTGCGGCGGCACGCGGCTGCGCCGCGAGGCGCGCGACGTGAAGGTCGGGGGGCGGACCATCGACGAGGTGTGCGCCCTCACGGTGCGCGAGGCGGCGGCCTTCTTCGCCCGCCTCGAGCTCGCGCCGCACGAGGCCGCGATCGCCGACAAGGTGCTGCGCGAGATCCGGCGCCGGCTCGCGTTTCTCGAGGAGGTGGGCCTCGACTATCTCACCCTCGACCGCTTGTCGTCGACGCTCTCCGGGGGCGAGGCGCAGCGCATCGCGCTCGCGACGGCGCTCGGCTCGGCGCTCGTCGGGACGCTCTATGTGCTCGACGAGCCGTCGATCGGGCTGCACCCGCGCGACAACCGCCGGCTCATCGGGATCCTCCAGCAGCTCCGCGACCAGGGCAACACCGTCCTGGTCGTCGAGCACGACGCCGACATGATCCGCGTCGCCGACTACGTCGTCGACCTCGGGCTCGGCGCGGGCGAGCAGGGCGGGCGCGTGGTCTACGCCGGGCCGTTCGAGGGCCTCCTGCAGGAGCCGCGGTCCCTGACCGCGCGGTACCTGCGGAACGAGCTGGCGATCCCGGTGCCCGCGGCGCGGCGCAAGCCGGGCCCGCACCGGCTCAAGCTGTACGGCGCCGCCGAGCACAACCTCAAAGCGATCGACGTCGAGATCCCCCTCGGGCTCCTGACGTGCGTCACGGGCGTGAGCGGCTCGGGCAAGTCGACCCTGGTCCACGACGTGCTCTACGCGGCCATCAAGCGGGCCAAGGGCGACTGGGACCGCCCCGTGGGGGCGCACCGCAAGCTCGAGGGCCTGGAGTTCATCCGCGACGCCGTGCTGGTTGACCAGGCGCCCATCGGGCGGACGCCGCGGTCGAACCCGGTGACCTATCTCAAGGCGTTCGACCCGATCCGCGAGTTGTTCGCGTCCACCAAGGAAGCTCGCGCGCGGGGCCTGACGCCGACCCACTTTTCCTTCAACGTGGCGGGCGGGCGCTGCGAGACGTGCGAGGGCGAGGGGCAGGTGCGGGTCGACATGCAGTTTCTCGCCGACGTGTTCGTCCCCTGCGACCAGTGCGACGGCAAGCGCTTCAAGCCGCAGGTGCTCGAGGTGCGGTACAAGGGGCGCACGATCGACCAGGTCCTCGACATGACCGTCCGGGAAGCCCTCGCCTTCTTCAGCGCGTCGCCCAAGGTCACGCGGCGGCTGCAGGTCCTCGACGAGATCGGCCTCGGCTACCTCCGCCTCGGCCAGCCCGCCACCACGCTCTCCGGGGGCGAGGCGCAGCGCATCAAGATCGCGGCGCACTTGGCGTCCCAGAGCGGCGAGCGCCTGCTCTACATCCTGGACGAGCCGACGACGGGCCTGCACTTCGACGACATCGCCAAGCTGCTCGCGGCGTTCCGGAAGCTGCTCCAGGCGGGCCACACGCTCCTGGTCATCGAGCACAACCTCGACGTCATCAAGACGGCCGACTGGGTCATCGACCTCGGGCCGGAGGGGGGTGACCAGGGCGGCGAGGTCGTGGCGGTGGGGCCGCCCGAGGCCGTGGCGGCCGTCGCGCGCTCCCACACCGGCCGCGCGCTGCAAGCGGTGCTCGCCGCCGGCCGCGCCCACCAGTACGCGAGCCGCCGCGCGGGGGCGTGAAGCCCGCGGGCTCGGCCTACACCCCGCGGCGTTCGGCCGTCGAGCCGACCCGGACCCGCACCTCCAGCCGCCGCCCGTCGCGCACGAGGCCCACCCGGATGGTGCTCCCGATGGGCGCGTCGGCGATGGCGCGTTGCAACTGCTGGGCGTCTTCGATGGGCGTGCCGTCGACGCTCACGATGATGTCCCCGGGACGGATGCCGGCGGCGTACGCTTCGCTGTCGCGCCGCATCCGCGAGACCAGCACGCCGCGGATGCCCGGCGCCCCGAGCTGGTGCGCGAGGTACTCGGTGAGGGTCGTGATCTCGAGCACCCCGATGCTGCCTCGCCGCACCTGCCCGTACCGGATGATGTCGTCGACGACGCGCCGCGCCGTGTTGCTCGGCACCGCGAACCCGATGCCCTGGTACCCGCCGCTCTCCGAGTAGATCGCCGTGTTGATGCCCACCAGCTCGCCGCGGGCGTTGACGAGCGCGCCACCCGAGTTGCCCGGGTTGATCGCGGCGTCGGTCTGGATGAAATCTTCGTAGACCGACAGCCCGAGATGCCGGCCCAGCGCACTGACGATCCCCAGCGTCACGGTCTGATTGAACTGGAACGGGTTCCCGATCGCGAGCACCCACTCGGCGACGCGGAGCTTCGAGGAATCGCCCCACGGCAGCACCGGCAGGCCCGTCAGGTCGACTTGGACCACCGCCAGATCCGTGTACGGGTCGACCCCGACGATCCGCGCGGCCACCTCCCGCCGGTCCGCGAGCACCACCGTGATGGACCGGACGTCGTTTCCGAGGACGTGATGGTTGGTGAGAATGTAGCCGTCGGGCGACACGATCACGCCCGAGCCGAGGCTCTGCGCCGGACGACTCGACTCGCCGAAGAAATCCTGGTCCCCGAAGAAGAACTGGAAGAACGGGTCCATCGCGAACGGCGAATTGCGCCGGCGCACCACCTGGACCGACGAGATGTTGGTGACCGCCGGCACAGCCCGCGCCGCGACCTCGGTGAAGTCGATCCCCGCCGCGAGCGCCGCCGGGCGCCCCTGGACGGCCGCCTGGACCGCCGCCGGCGC
>CAYZKQ010000255.1:0-3397 GCA_964478975.1 uncultured Vicinamibacterales bacterium
AAATCGTCGACGCCATGCTCGAGTACTCGCGCCAGCTCGCCATCGCGCCGGACGCGTGGCTCGTGGTGGCGGCGCGCGACAGCGCCGGACCGGTGGGGCCGGGCGAGATCTACGACGCCATGACGATGGTCCTGCGCATCAAGGGGAGCGACCTGGCGGCCTATCACGCCGGCCGCCTGCCGAAGGAGGAGGCGCGGAAGCGGGTCGTGGTCCACGAATTCTGAGCTACAATCGGGCCATGCGCGCGCGACGTGGCCGCGCCGGGGCGGCGGGCTTCGCCGGCTGGACGGCGGGTCTCGGGATTCTCGGGATCGTCACGGGGTCGCTGGCGGGCGGCGCGTGCGCCCCGCGTGTCGACCCGGCCCGCGACCTCCAGGTCCTCGACGTCAAGACCGGCTGGTTCGACGCCGGCATCGTCGGCGGCAAGAACAAGCTGGTGCCCGACATTTCCTTCGTGCTGAAGAACGTCTCGGACCACCCCATCCGGAGTCTTCAGATCAACCTGGCGTTCTGGCGGCGGGGCGAAGACGGCGAATTCGACGATGCGTTCGTGGCGAACGCGCTGGGGCGGGACGGACTCGCCCCGGGCGCCCAGACGCCGCCCATCCGCCTTCGCGGCAAGGTGGGGTACACGGGCGAGCAGCCGCGCGCGGAGATGCTCCAGCACCGCCTCTTCGTCGACGCCACGGCCAAAGTGTTCGTCAAGTCCGGCGCGTCCCAGTGGGTCTTGCTCGGTGAGTTCCCGATCGAGCGACGGTTGCTGACCCAGTAGGGTCTCCGGTGGCCGACCGCTCCTCCGCCGCCCGTGCTGCGCCGGCCGCCGCCGTCGGGGCCGTCCGGCTCGAGCGGCGGCTCGGCCCCCTCGATGCCGCCGCCATCGTAGTGTCGAACGTCATCGGCGGGGGCATCTTTTTCGTCCCCATGCTCGTGGCGCGTCTGGTGCCGTCGGCGGGCCCGATGATCGGGGTCTGGCTCGCGGGGGGCGCGCTGGCGTTCGCGGGCGCGATGGCCTACGCGGAACTGGCGGCGCTGCGGCCGCACGCGGGTGGCGAGTACGTCTACCTGCGCGAGGCGTACGGCCGGCCGCTGGCGTTTCTCACCGGGTGGACCTCGTTCGTCGCGGGGTTCACCGGGGCCATCGCGGCGAGCGCCGTCGCGCTCGCCGATTACCTCGGGCGCTTCGCCCCCGCCGCGGGCGACCCGACGCCCCTCATGACGATTCCGCTCCCGTGGGCGCCGCTCGTCGTCTCGCCGCGCAACCTGGTGGCGCTCGCCGTGGTGGCCGCGCTCTCCTACGTGCACATCCGCGGGCTCGGCCCTGGGCGGTTCGTTCAGAATCTCCTCGCGGGCCTCAAGGTCGCGTTCCTCGTCTTTTTCGTCGCCGTCGGCTTTTCCCTCGGCCGCGGTTCCCTCGACCGCGCGGCGGCCGACGGGGCGCCGGTCGCGGCGGGCTGGCTCCTCGCGCTGGTGCCGGTGATGTTCACCTACTCGGGCTGGAACGCCGCGGCCTATGTCGCCGAGGAAGTGCGGCAGCCCGGCCGGAACGTCCCCCTGGCCCTCGGCCTCGGCACCGTCGCGGTCGTGCTGATCTACGTGGCGCTGAACCTGCTGTTCCTCTATGCCATGCCGATCGGCGACCTGGCCGCCCTCGAAAGCGGGCGGCTGGTCGACAGCGTGGCCGAGCGGCTGTTCGGCTTCGTGGCCGGCAACCTGCTCGGGGTGTTCACGATCGTGAGCATCGCGGCCAGCATCAGCGCCATGGTGCTGGCGGGTCCGCGCGTCTATTACGCGATGGCGCGCGACGGGCTGTTCTTCGGGGCCGCGGAACGGGTGCATCCCCGGTATCGCACTCCGGCCGTCGCGATCGCGGCGCAGGCGGTCTGGAGCGGCGTCTTGATTCTCTCCGGCACCCTCGCGCAGCTCGTGTCCTACACGGGCTTTGCTGTGATCCTCTTCTCGGCGATCGCCGTGGCGGCGGTCTTCGTGCTCCGGTGGCGGCACCCGCAGGAGGTGCGTCCGTTTCGGGCCTGGGGCTACCCGGTCGCGCCGGCGGTGTTCGTCCTCGCGAGCGTCGTGATCGTGGCGAACGAGCTGTGGCGGAATCCCGGGCCGTCAGCCGCGGGCCTGGCGATCATCGCCCTCGGGCTTCCCGTGTACTTCGTCGCGGCCCGGGTCCGGCACGGGCGGACGGCCGGGTGAGGCCGGGCGCACCGCCGCGCCGGCGAGCGCCGCGCGGCAGGGCGCGCGGGGTTCACACGCGCGCGCGGGAGGCGAGGAGCGCCCACAGCGTGACGGCGGCGAGACCGCCGTCGGTGACGGCGAACAGCAGAAACGACGCCGGCGAGCTGCGGGCGAGGTGGTCGAGGAGGAGGATCGCGGCGCCGCCGCCCTTCAGGAACGGCCCCATCACCCACAAGTACGCCCGATAGCGCGCGGGGTCCCGGAACGGCAGCCAGTAGCCGGCCCCGATGGCCACCAGCATCCAGCCCGCCAGGTTCACGTGCAGGAGCGGCGCGGGCGCCGGCGCGCCGAACCAGCCCGCCAACGCCACGGGCGCCACGAGGAGTCCGGCCCCGACGAGCCCGTCATAGAGGCCGGACACCGCCGCGATGATCGACAGCCTGCGCCCCACGCGGGCGGCCTCGCGCGGCGGCGGGCGTTAGGGCGAGCGGGGCTTCAGCTCGCCCGTGTAGGTGACGGTGTCGAACGGCGGAATCAGGACGTCGAACACGAGGGGCTCGTAGCCCTCCGCGCGAATCTCGATCCGGTGCGCGCCGGTGCGCAGCCGCAGCCGCTGAAAGACTCCGTCGAACTGGTCGACGTAGCCGACGAAATACCCGTCGACGTACACCTCGGCGTGGCGCGGCTTGACCTTCAAGCGGAGTTGACCGTAGTCCGCCGCATAGCCGCTCCGGTAGGACGCCGGCGGATAGTAGCCGGGATACGGGCCGAACCACCACGGGTCGTAATAGAAGAACCCGAGCCCGTACCCGCCGTACCACGGATACCCGACGCCGTAGGGATACCAGTACCAGTAGTCCGGCCGGTAGATGTGGGAGATGCGGTAGTCCGGCCGGTAGATGTAAGTCAGCTGGCCCTCCACGCGGGTCGGCGCGGCTTGCCGGGGAACAGCCCGGCCGACCGGCTGGCGGTCTCCCCGCGGCCGGCTGTACTGCGGCACTTCGCGTGCGGCGGCTGGGCCCTCGCCGACGCCGGCCCCCGCCTCGAGCGTGGTGAACCGCATCGCGCCGGCCGGTTCGCCGCGATCCTCGCGCGGGAGTCCGAAGCGCCCGGTTCCGTCGGCCCGCGGCCGCACTCCGCTGAAGTCGCCGCCACGCACGCGACTCGCCACCGCGTCGGCGTCGCGGAACCTGGCCGCGACCGGCTCGCCGCCGGC
>CAYZKQ010000256.1:0-3375 GCA_964478975.1 uncultured Vicinamibacterales bacterium
GCGCAGGACTGGCAAGGCCAGGTGACCATCGCCAGCCCCACCTGGCGCCCGGCGCCCCCGCCGCCCTCGTGCCCGGCTCCCCGGCCGCGCGCCTCGAGCCCCGCCAGGATCTCTGCGATCCGCTCCAGCACGCCCGCCATCCGCCGGTGATCGTCGGTGAGCACCGCGATGGGGCCCCGGTCCGCGGGCAGGTGGGCGCGGTCGCGCAGGGCGGCGAACAGCGCGTCCTCCTCGCGGGCGTGGTGGAAGTCGCCCGCGTAGCGCCGGAAAAAGTCCACGAATCGGCCGCCGTCGGCGGGCTCCGCCTCGCCCCGCCGCCGCGCCTCGAGGTAGGTGAGGAACGCGCCGGCGACCTGCTCGATGAGATCGTGTTCGTCCCGCAGCTCCTCGACCAACCGCATCGGTCCGGCCCCCGGCCGCGCTCGGCCGCCTCCGGGCGCCCTGGTGTTCCCGCCATCATACCCGGTCGGCGGCCGAAACCTGTTGCCAGGCCTCCCGGATTCGCCGCACACTGGTGGGAGGCTCGCCCCTGACCCTCCCGCGGCCCACCCGGGGCGCGGGCGCGAAGGGCAGGGCGCGGGTCCAACAATCCCGAGCGACAGGAGACCCGGCGTGCGGCGCTCCCCCTCGCTCCATCGGGACGCCCCGGCCGGCGGCGCCCGGCTCGACCCACCTGCGGGCGGCGATCCGCTCGAGCGAGTCATCGAGCAGAGGCTCGCCCAGGCGCGGAGTCGGCTCCTTCCGGCCGTTGGCGGCGACGGTCCCGTCCACCACTTCCGCCGGCCCGTCGAGCGGCCGTTCACGGCCGAAGAGCGGGACCGCGTCACCATCTTGTTCGGCGGCCTCACCTGGAAGCACGAACGTCTGGTGCAGGCCGCCCTCGAGGCGGACGGCTACCGCGCGGAGCCGCTCCCCCAGCCCGACCTGGCCGCGTGTCACCTGGGCCGGCAGTACGGCAACAACGGGCTCTGCAACCCGGCGTATTTCACCGTCGGCAACCTCGTCAAGTATCTCCAGCAGCTCGAAGCCTCGGGGCTCACGCGGCAGGAGATCCTCGACCGGTACGTCTTCTTCACGGCGGGCACGTGCGGGCCGTGTCGCTTCGGCATGTACGAAGCCGAGTACCGCCTGGCGCTCCGCAACGCCGGGTTCGACGGCTTCCGGGTCCTGCTCTTCCAGCAGAACCAGGGGGTGCGGGCGGACACGGGTCAACCCGGCTTCCGCTTCAGCCTCCACCTCGGGTTCGGCGCGCTGAACGCGTTCCTCCTGGCCGACGCGCTGCACGACCTCGCGTACGCGATCCGCCCGTACGAGGTGGAGCGGGGCGCGACGGACCGCGCCGTCGAGGAGGCGATCGCCCACCTGGCCCGCTTCGTGCGGACGCGCCGGCCGTTCGTCCTGGCCGAGCGCGCGCCGCGCCTCGCCCGTAGCCGGCTGGCCCGCCGCGTGGGGCTCGCGCGCGCGGTCGAGATCCTGGGCGCCTTCGCGCATCACCTGTACAGCCGCGACCGGCGCGACGCGCTAGCCGCGTGCCGCGCCGCGCTGGACCGCGTCGAGGTCGACTACCTCCGCGTCAAGCCGGTCGTGAAGATCACCGGTGAGTTCTGGGCTCAGACGACGGAAGGGGACGGCAACTTCAACATGTTCGCCTTCCTCGAACGGGAAGGCGCGCACGTGCTCGTCGACCCGGTGGGCGCGTGGATCGCCTACCTCGCGCGCCAGGCGCGGGCCCACGCGCGCGACCGCCACGGGTTGGACGTGCCGCGCCACGAACCCTTCTGGCGCCGGTGCCGCCTCCGGCTGGCCGAGGAAGCGAAGCTGTGGCGGAAGCGCGCCCTCATCGGCCTCGGCGAGGCGATCTACTTCCGCGAGTACGCGCGCGTCGCGCGCGCCCTGGGCGGCCTGGTCCACCCGCTGCCTGACCAGGACGTGCTCGCCGCGCTCGCGCGGCCGGCCTACCACGATCTCGCGCGGGGCGGCGAAGGCCACCTCGAGGTGGCCAAGAACATCTACTACACGACGCGCGGCGGCGCGCACATGGTGCTCAGCCTCAAGCCCTTCGGCTGCATGCCCTCGACCCAGAGCGACGGCGTGCAGTCGGCCGTGACGGCCCGCTTCAAGGACATGATCTTCCTCCCGGTCGAGACCGCGGCCGAGGGCGAGCTCGACGCGCACAGCCGCGTGCAGATGGCCCTCGTGGAAGCCCGGGCCCGGGCGCGCGCGGAGTTCGAGGCGGCGCTCCGCTCGACGGGCCGCCGGCTCGAGGAGATCCGCGCCTTCGTCGCCGACCACCCGGAGCTGCGGCGGCCGTTCTACCGGTTCCCGAGGCGGCCCGGGATCGCCGGCGTCGCGGCCAACTTCGTGCTCCACGTCAGCGACCTGATGCGACACCGGGCGCGGCGCCCGCGATAGTCGCGCCCGCACGCGACCACCATGGCGACACCGCGCTACATCATCGGGATCGATGTCGGGTCCACGACCGCCAAGGTCGTGGCCGTCCACCGCGAGAGCGGGGAGACGGTCTGGCGGGCCTACGAACGGCACGAGGCGCGGCCGCGCGAGAAAGCCCGGGACCTGCTCGCCCGGCTCGAACGCGACCTGGCCCTCGCACCCGACGCCTGTCACGCCTACGCCACCGGGATCTACGCGCCGGCGATCGCCGAGCGGATCGGCGCCCGCATCGCCCAGGAGGTCGCGGCGCTGGCCCTCGCGGCCGAGCGGCGGTACCCAGACGCGAGCGCCGTCGTGGAGCTCGGGGGGCAGGACGCCAAGATTCTGATCTTCGACGCCGACGCCGAGGGCCGCCGCCGGACGGTCGCGTCGATGAACGACAAGTGCGCGGGCGGCACCGGCGCCGTCATCGACAAGATCGCGGCGAAGCTCAAGCTCGACCCGGCGGCGCTCGGACGCCTGACCTACGCCGGCCGCGAGATCCACCGAATCGCCGGCAAGTGCGGTGTGTTCGCCGAGACCGACATCAACAGCCTGCAGAAACGGGGCGTGGCGCCCGAGGACCTCATGGCGTCGCTCTTCGACGCCATCGTCCTGCAGAACCTCACGGTCCTCACGCGCGGCCGCACGCTGCGACCGCCCGTCCTGCTCGTCGGCGGCCCCCACGCGTTTCTCCCCGGCCTGCGCGAGGCCTGGCGGGTCCACCTCGGGCGCCTCTGGCGCGACCGCGGCGTCGCGGTTCCCGCGGGTGCGGACCTCGAGACCCTCATCGTGGCGCCGCCCGGCGCGGAGTATTTCGCGGCCCTGGGGGCGGTCGAGCTGGCGCGGGACGAGCTGGACGCACCCCTTCCCTACCGCGGCGCGCGCGCCCTCGACGACGACGGCCCGGCCGTGCTCGTGGCCGGCGCGTCGGCCGCCGCGCTG
>CAYZKQ010000257.1:0-3364 GCA_964478975.1 uncultured Vicinamibacterales bacterium
GAGGCGGCCGGGGAGGCCGCGCGGCCGGCGGTCGTGGTTCCCCTCACCCGCGCCGCGGTACGAGTGGAGGCGCCGCCGGTTTCGGCGCCCCGGACGCCGCTCGATCGCCTGCTGCGGCTCGCGGCGGCGCGGGGCGCCTCGGCGCTCTACATCGTGGCCGACTCGCGGCCCGTGCTGCGGGTCGAGGGCGAGATTCGGGTGCTCGAGTCGGAGGAGCTGCTCGCCGGCTCGGACGTGGCGGCCATGCTCATGGAGCTGGCGCCGGAGCCGACGCGCGACGCGCTGCGCACGGGCGCGGTGACCGAGTGGATCTGCGACGTGCCCGAGGTGGGGCGCGTCCGCTGCATGAGCTTCCGCGACCACCGCGGGCCGGGCGGGATCTTCCGCATGCTGCCCGCGCGGGCCCTCTCGGTCGAGCAGCTCGGCCTCTCGCGCACCATCCAGTCGCTCTGCGACGAGTCGGAGGGCCTGGTGCTCGTGGCGGGGCCGCGGGCGAGCGGCAAGTCGACGCTCATCTCGACCTTCGTCGACTTGATCAACCGGTCGCGCGCCGACCACGTCATCACGCTGGAAGCCCAGATCATGTTTGTCCACGAGAGCCGGCGCTCGTTCGTCAGCCAGCGCGAGCTGCGGGGGCGGGGCGAGGAGATGGCGGCGGCGGCGCGCGCCGCGCTGCGCGAGGATCCGGACGTGCTGGTTATCGACGACCTCCAGTCGCCCGAGCTCGTCTCGGTCGCCCTCGACGCCGCCGGCTCGGGCCGCCTGGTTTTCGCGGCGGTGCCGGCCGGAGGCGCGACGGCGGCCGTCGAGCGCCTCATCGACCAGTTCCCCGCCGACCGCCGGCCCCAGGTCCAGACGGCGCTCGCGGCGGCGCTCCGCGCGGTCGTGGCGCAGGTGCTCGTCCGCAAGATCGGCGGCGGCCGGGTGGCGGCGCGCGAAGTCCTGCTCGGCACGCGCCCGGTGGCCGCGCTCGTCGCCGAGGGCCGGACCACGCAGTTGCCGCACGCGATCGAGGGCGGCCGCCGGCATGGGATGGTGCCCCTCAACGACGCCCTCGTCGGCTTCGTCCGCGCCGGCGTGGTCGACCCCACCGAGGCGTACCGGAAGACGCCCGACAAAGACGGGCTCCTCGCGCAGCTCCGGCGCGAGGGCGTCGACACCTCGTTCGTCGAAAGGCTCGCCTGACCGTGCTGGACGTCGCGGACATCCGGCGGCGCGTCCGCCTGGCGATCGAGCGCGCGCGGCGGGACGCCGCGGCGCGGCGGGAGGCCGCCGACCAGGCGGCGCGCGAGTACGAGCGGTTCCTGCGGCGCGTGGCCGAGCCCGTCGCCCGCACGGTGGTGGCGGCGCTCAAGGCCGAAGGCTATCTCTTCCACCTCGCCACGCCCGCCGGCGGCCTCCGGCTCGAGTCCGAGCGGGCGCGCGAGGACTTCATCGAGATCGTCCTGGACACGAGCCGCACGCCCGTCGTGCTCGGGCGCGCCAGCTACCGCCGGGGCCGGGACGTCGTGGCCACGGAGCGGCCCCTCCGCGAGGGCGCCGCGGTGGCGGACCTGACCGCCGAAGACGTGCTGCAGTTCCTCCTCGAGGCGATCGGACCGTTCGTCGAGCGCTGAGCTCAGATCACGCGGGCCGACCGCAGCCGGCCGATCGCCTCGTCATCGAGCCCGAGGTCGCCGCGGAGGACCCGTTCGGTATGCTCGCCGAGGGTCGGCGGCGGCGTGCGCACGCCGCCCGGCGTCGCCGAGAGCTTGACGGGCACGCCCAGCACCCGGAGGGGACCGACGGTCGGGTGCTGGACCGTCGCGACCATCTCACGCGCCAGGAGCTGCTCGTCCGCGAAGACCTCCGCCACGTCCCGCACCGCGCCGCACGGCACGCCGGCGGCGTCGAGGCGGGCGAGCCACTCGCGGCGCTCGCGCGTCTGGAAGCGCTCCGCGAGCACCCGCCGCAGCGCCTCCGCGTGGCGGACGCGCGCCGCGTTGGTGGCGAACCGCGGGTCGTCCGCGAGGGCGTCCAGATCGACGGCGCGGCAGAAGCGCCGCCAGATCGCGTCGTTCCCGACCGCCAGCACGAGGTCGCCGTCCCGCGCCGCGAAGGTCTCGTAGGGCGCGATCGTGGGGTGCCGGTTGCCCAGCCGCCGCGGCGTCTCGCCCGTCGTGAAGTAAATGCCGGCCTGGTAGGTCAGGATCGCGGCGGTGGCGTCGAGCATCGCGATGTCGACCAGTTGCCCGCGGCCCGTCGCCGCCCGCGCCAGGAGGGCGAGCAGGATGCCCTGCGCCGCGAACAGGCCGGTCACCAGGTCCGAGATGGCGACGCCGAGCCGAAACGGTGGCCCGTCTTCCGGGCCCGTGATGCTCATCAGGCCGCCCTCGGCCTGGATGACCGCGTCGTAGCCGGGCCGGGCGCGCCGCGGGCCCGTCTGGCCGAACCCCGAGATCGCGCAGTAGACGAGCCGCGGCCACCGCCGGGCGAGGGCGTCGTAGCCCAGCCCGAGCCGCGCCAGGGTGCCCGGCCGGAAGTTCTCGACCAGCACGTCGGCCCGCGCGATGAGCCGCTCGAGCAGATTCCGCCCCTCCGGGTGCTTGAAGTCCAGCGTGACGCTCTCCTTGTTCCGGTTGACGCTGAGAAAGTACGCGCTCTCGCCGGCGACGAACGGCGGCCCCCAGTGCCGCGTGTCGTCGCCCCGGCCCGGCTGCTCGACCTTGATCACGCGCGCGCCCATGTCGCCGAGCAGCATCGTGCAGTACGGGCCGGCGAGCACGCGGCTAAGATCGAGCACCGTCAGCCCGCTCAAGGGCCCGGCGGCCTGGCCCGCCGGCGACCGGGCCGGCGTCTCGCCCATCATGATGCGCCCCGCCCGCGGTTCATGGCACGATCGCCACGCTCATGGCATGATCACCACAAGGTGCCACCCATTATCGTCTACACGGGTTCCGCGTGACGGGCGTGCGAGCAGGTGAAAGCGTGGCTTTCACGGGCCGGGCGCGCGTTCGTCGAGCGCAACGTCGAAGAAGACCCGGAGGCGTACGCCGAGCTCGTCTCCCTCGGGTACCGGACCGTCCCGGTGACCCGCGTGGGCGGCCGCCTCGTCACGGGCTTCGACCCGGCGGCGCTGCGTGCGGCGCTCGAAGCCGCCGGCTGATCGCCAGCAGATCCGCCAGCAACGCGTAGGCCGTCTGCGTCAGGCCGCCCCCCATCTGCACGACCGCCAGCTCGCCGAGCAGGTCCGTCTCGATGACCAGCGCGTTGGCCAGCCCGCGCAGGCCGGCGAGCAAATCGCCGGCCGGCAGCGCGGCGAGCGCGACCTCGGCCTCGACCCCCGAGCCGCGGCGCGCGGCGCGCGCCACGAGCCGCAGCCGCT
>CAYZKQ010000258.1:0-3355 GCA_964478975.1 uncultured Vicinamibacterales bacterium
CGATCTGGCCGCGGCGGGACGGCCCGCACCGCCCGAGGAAGCGACCGCCACGCGGGCGGCCCTCGAGGCCGAGCTCCGCACGATCCACGACAAGAAGACGGGCGCGCTCATCCGCGCCGCCGCGGTCGCGGGCGCCCTGATGGCCGGCGCCCCCGAGGACCTCGCCGCGGCCGTCGACCAGTACGCCGCCGAGCTCGGCCTGGCGTTTCAGATTGTCGACGACATCCTCGATGTCGACGGGGCGCCGGCCGACCTCGGGAAAACGCCTGGCAAGGACGCCCGCGCCGGCAAACTCACCTATCCGGCGCTCTACGGGGTCGCGGCCTCGCGCCGCCTGGCCGCCGCCTGTATCGACCGCGCGTGCGCCGCGCTGCGCGCCGCCGCGCTCGCGGGCCGGCTCCCGGAGCTCGCGCGGTGGGTCCTCGAGCGCTCGACCTGACCCCATGCCGCGCGTGCGGCTCGACACCCTGCTCGTTGCGCGCGGGCTCGCGGCCTCGCGCGAACGCGCCCGCGCCCTCGTGCTGGCGGGCCGGGTGCTCGTCGACGGCGTGCTCGTCACGAAGGCCGGCGCCCTGGTCTCGGACACCGCGACGGTCGCGCTGCAACAGCCCGACCACCCCTATGTCAGCCGCGGCGGCGTCAAGCTCGCCCACGCCCTCGCGGCGTTCGGGATCCGCGTGGCCGGGCGCCGCGCCCTCGACATCGGCGCCTCGACCGGCGGCTTCACCGACGCGCTCCTCCAGGCCGGCGCCGCGCGCGTCGTGGCACTCGACGTCGGGCACGGCCAGCTCGCGTGGCGCCTGCGCCGCGACCCGCGAGTGGTCGTGCTCGATGGCGTCAACGCCCGCTACCTCTCCCCCGACCAGTTGCCCCCCGACCTGCGCGCGTTCGACGTCGTGACGATCGACGTGTCGTTCATCTCCCTCGCGCTCATCCTGCCGCGGGTGCCGCCGCTGCTCGCCCCCGGCGCCGACGTCATCGCGCTCGTCAAACCGCAGTTCGAAGCCGGGCGCCGGGAAGTCGGCCGGAGGGGCGTCGTGCGAGATCCCCGCGTCCATGCGCGGGTGCTGGCCGAGGTGGCCGCGGCGGCGGATCGGGTAGGATTAGCGCGAGTCGGCGAGATCGAATCGCCGCTGCCGGGCGCCGAAGGCAACCGGGAATTCTTCCTGCACCTCCGGCGGGCGCCCTCAGCCCCCTGAGGGCGCCCGCCGCCGAAAGGACCGCCACCATGACCGAGCGTCCATCCCGCCCCATCCGCCGCGTGGGCGTCTATGCGCGACCCGGCCTGCGCGAGGCCACCGCGGTCATCGCCGACCTGGTCGCCTGGCTCGCCGCGCGCGGGGTCGAGGTGGTCCTGGAAACGGAGACGGCGGCCCTCGCGGGCCCCGCCGGGGGCGCCCTGCTCGCGGCTCAAGCGGACCTGCCCGGCCGCGTCGACCTGGTCGTAGTGCTGGGCGGGGACGGCACGCTGCTCAGCATGGCCGACCGCATCGCCGAGTCGGGCGCCGAGGTGCCGATTCTCGGCGTCAACTTCGGCAGCCTCGGGTTTCTGACGGAAGTCACGCTGGAAGAGCTGCGGCCGGCCATCGACGCCGCGCTCGCCGGGATTGCGCCGGTCGACGCCCGCCTCATGCTCGACGCGCGCGTGTGCCGGGACGGCGCGGTCGTGGCCCAGCACCTCGTGCTCAACGACGTCGTGGTCGGCCGCGGCGCGCGGTCGTCGATCATCGACCTGGCGGTGTCGGTCGGCGCGGAGTTCGTGACCGCCGTCCGCGCCGACGGGCTCATCGTGGCCAGCCCGACGGGCTCGACCGCCTACAACCTGGCCGCCGGCGGCCCCATCGTACATCCGGCCGTGGAAGCCATCGTGCTCACGCCGATCGCGCCGCACACGCTCACGAACCGGCCCGTCGTGATCCCCGCGACCGCCGAGGTCCGCATCTGGATGACGCGCGCCGGGGAAGTCGTGGTGAATTTCGACGGCCACGCCGGCGTCGCGCTCCAGCCCACCGACGTCGTGACGGTGCGCCCCGCCCCGCGGCCGCTGCGCCTGCTCCGGCCGTCGACACGCACGTATTTCGAGGTCCTCCGCCAGAAGCTCAAGTGGGGCGAGCGGTAGCCGCCTCATCGAGCCGGGCGCCGCCGCACCCGGAAGTAGTCCACCTGATAGCGCCGGACGTTGGCGGCGTGCTCGGCCAGCGTCGACGCGAAGACGTGGGACCCGTCGTTGCGGCTCACGAAGTAGAGGTAGTCGACCGCCGCGGGGTGCACCGCCGCTTCGAGGGCCGCGCGGCCCGGCGCCGCGATCGGGCCGGGGGGCAGCCCTGCGTACCGGTAGGTGTTGTACGGGGAGTCGACCTCGAGATCGCTCCGCGTCAGGTTCCCCGTGTACCGGCCGTCGCGGGCAAGCGCGTAGATGACCGTCGGGTCGCACTGGAGCCGCATCCCCGCCCGGAGGCGGTTGTGGTAGACCGCCGAGACGAGCGCCCGCTCCTCGGGTCGGGCGGTCTCCTTCTCGATGAGCGAGGCCAGCGTCACGACCTCCCGCACCGTCAGGCCGCGGGCCTGGGCGGCGCGCCGCAGCTCGGGCCCGAACGCCTCGCGGAACCGCGCCACCATCACGGCGGCGAGCCGGGCCGCCGACGTCCCCCGCGGCAGCGCGTAGGTGTCCGGGAACAGGTAGCCTTCGAGGTCGGGCGCTTCGGGGTCCAGGTCGGCCACGAGCGCGCCGGTGGCGGCCGCGGCGAGAAACTCGGCTCGCGGGCCCAGCCCCGCCTGTTCGAACCGCAGGGCCATCTCGGCGAGCGAGAGGCCCTCGGGGAACGTGACGGGCCAGAGCGCCACCTCGCCCCGCGCCAGCTTGCCGACCACCTCGCGAGCGCTGAGGGGCCGGTCGAATCGATACTCGCCGGCCTGCAGGTGGCGGCCCAGGCCGCTTCGCCAGAGCGCCCAGCGGAACAGCCGCGCGTCGCGCACGACCCCCGCCGCTTTGAGCTGGCGGCCGATGGCCCTCACGCTGGTGCCCGGCGCGATCGTGACGAGGCGGACCTCGCCCGGGTGGCCGTCGTAGGGCGTGGTCGTGGCGCGCTCCAGCCACGCCGCGCCGAGCCCCGCGGCGGCGAGGACGGCGATCCCGGCGATGCCCCACACTCGGCGTCGTCGCACGTCACCCCTCCGCCGGCCCGCCCGCCATCCGGGCTTGCGCGTCGAGGTACTCCTGCAGGAGCACGGCGGCGGCCGCCGCGTCGAGCACGCGCTTGCGGCGCCGCCAGTCGCGCTCGCGCTCAGCCAGGCGCGCCTCGGCCTCGCGGCTCGTCAACCGCTCGTCCTGGAAGACGACCGGGCGCGCGACGCG
>CAYZKQ010000259.1:0-3341 GCA_964478975.1 uncultured Vicinamibacterales bacterium
CGGTGTTCCGCCGAGCCGCCCGAATGGGCGGCCCGCCCGGCGCGGCCGGGGCGAGCGCGGTCCGCAGGCCCGGCGCCTCGGGGGGCGCCGCGGGGGTCGCCCGGTCGAGCTCCTCGAAGTCGAACGTGGTGATCGTCTGGGGCCGATTGTCCTCGAACACAGCGAAATCGTCGCGCGTCAACCCGCGCACGAGCTGGCCCTTGCGGTCCCGGACCACGACATTGACCACCACCAGGTCGCGTCCGGACCGGAACGTCGGCGTGGGGGACTGTTGCTGGGCGCCCCCGCCCTGGACCGCCGGCGGGGCCCCGATCGCCCGCCCCGGTCCGAGGGCCCCGCGCCGCTCGGCGGCCACACCTAACGCAAGCGGGCTCAACCCGAGCGCGACCACGAGGCTGACCGAGAGCCGGCGGATACGGTGCCGCATGGGTCGGCGCCCTCAGAAGGAGACCCGGGCGACGATCTGGACACTCCGCATGGGCCGCATCGATGTCACCTGGCCGAAGGTCGGCGAATTCACCACCGTATCGACGGACCCGAATTGGGGCCAGTTGAAGACGTTGGTCGCTTGCGCCCGGACATTGAGAAAGCGCGAGCCGGGCAGGGTGAACACTTTCTGCAGGGCCATGTTCACAGTGGCGGACCCGGGGCCAGGAATCGTGTTGCGCCCGGCGTTGCCGAATCGGCCCGGGGCCGGGATCGCGAACGCCGCGGTATTGAAGAAGCGCTCGACCGTCGGGTGGGGCAGGGCGATGGGCTCGCCGGTGTAATCGGCACGCAGCGTGCCGTTGGTCCCCCGCGCGACGTCCGCCGCACTGCTCACCACGCGCGCGGTCAGGGGCGTGCCGGAGCTCAGCGACAGGGTGGCGTTCCACTGCCAGCCGCCGAAGACCGCCGCCGGCCACCCCTCGCGCGTCAGCCAGCGCCGGTTCGGCCCGAACGGCAGTTCGAGCGTGACGTCCGCGCTCGCGCGATGCCGCTCGTCGAAGCTCGACAGCCCCCACTCGGCGTCCAGATTCTGGTCGTCCTGCGCCACCACGGCCTGGCCGCCGCCGATCGTGGAGGCATTGTCCATCGACTTCGAGAACGTGTAGGTCAGGCCGCCGCCGAACCCGCGCGTCGGCCGCTTGCGGAGCCGGAGCGTCAAGGCGTGCATGATCGAACGCCCTCCGGAGGTCTCCCAGATGAAGGGCTGCACGCCAGCAATCCGCAGTCCGTCGGGCCCGCGGTTCGGCGCGCGCTGCAGGTCGAGACTTGATCCTTTCGTGCCCGTGTACATGGCGCCGGCCGTCACGGTCCGCGTGAGGTCACGCTGGACGTCGAGGTTCCAGATCTGGAGCAGGCCGAGCCGGTAGTGCCGGTCGACGCCGAAGTTGTTCGTCGTCTGCGCCGACGGCGGAGTCGCGAACGCCCCGGTCAGGCTGAGCGGCGAGGCGCGCGTGCCGATCCGCGTGTCGGTCGTGGCGAACGGGGGCTGGCTCGCCAGTTGCCGCACGATCGACGCATAGGTCGGCGCGCTGTAGTTGATGCCGTATCCGCCGCGGACGATCAGGCGCGGCCGCGGCCGCCACGCCACCCCGATGCGCGGCGCGACATTGTCCCGGTCGGGCTCCACAGCCGTCGCGGGAAAGCGCCCGGTAAAAGGGCCGACCTCGCCCGCGCGGACCGGCACCGCCGCGGTGAAGTCCGGTGTGACGTCCAGGTTGACGAGCCGATTGTCGGCCTCCCAGAACGGCGACTGGTATTCGTAGCGGACACCGGCATTGATCGTAAAGGTATTCCGGACGCGCCAGTCGTCCTGGAAAAACAGACTCCAGGCCCGCGACCGGAAGCGTTGCCACCCGGGCCCGTACTGCAGCGTGGCCTGCTGCGGCAGGCCGAGCAGCAAGTCGGCGAAGTCCAGCCCCGCGCCTCTCCCGGCGCCGCCGCCTGTGTAAAGACCCGTGAAGACGAAACTGCCCCACGGGTTCGCGTCGCTCCGGCTGCCGGTGAACGTGAACCGCAGGTCACCGCCCCAGCGCAGCATGTGGCGGCCGAGCGGCTTGCCCTGCGTGAGCCCGACCGTCAGGGTCTGGTCGACGCGCAGCGACGGCGCGACATCCCGCACGCCCATGAAGGTCGACAGCGACAGGCTCGGCACGCCCCAGGCGAACGGGTCCGACGACGCGCCGGCGATGCCCGCCTCGGCCGCCACGTCGCGTACGTAGGCGTACCGGTTGGCGGTCGCCGACCGGTTCCGGTTGTACTGGGCGCGCACGGTGCTGAAGAGGCCCCACCTCGAAAAGGCGTAGGTCACGGGTACGTCCCAACCCGTCCGCTCGGTCACCCCCGACACGGTGGGGAAGACACCCGGTTGATCGCTGGACGAGCGGTTGTAACGAAGCCCGAGCATCAGGGTGCTCGCGCCACCGCCGATGCCCGCGCCACGACCGCCGAAACCCCGCCCGCCGCCCCCGCGGCCGCGACCGGTGGCGGCGCCGAACGACCGCGTCACCCGCACGTTGACATCGTCGGAGGCGGTCTCTGCGGTCGTGACGTAGCGGTAGTTCTGCCGGCTCCCTGGTTGGTTCGGCAGCGGGATGAACTGGAGCAGGGCGACCGCCGCCGGGTTCAGCCGCTCCGGCGGGATGCGGTTCCCAGGGAACGGCTGGCCGGTGGCCGGGTCGAGAATCGGCACAGCGAAGCCGGACAGGTCCCCCGCACGTTCGGCGGCAGTCGGTACTGTGGCGTACCGGTCGTAGACGGTGCTGCCCCGGGTCCCACTGTAATTGAGGAAAACGTTCGAGCGGGGACCTGCGTCAAAGAGCCCGGGAATTTTCAAAGGGCCACCGAGGCCGGTCGAGAAGCTTTGGCGCAGGTAATCGGGCTTGGCCTGGGCGCGCCCCGCGAGCGGGTAGGGCGCCGCGTCGAAGGGCGAGCCGCTCAGGGTGTAAGCTCCCTGGCCCCGGGCGCGGTTCTGGCGCAGTGGACCCGCCAGAGCGAGCCGACCCGCCAGGCTTTCCCGACCCCGCCCCCCGGGCCCCTGGGCGGACCCACCCGGTCCGCCGATCCGCCCGCCGAAATCTCCGCGTCCGCCCCCGGGCCCCCCGAGCACTCCCCCGAAGAGCCCGCCCCCTGCCGGCTCGCCGGCGAAGCCGGGCAGCCCGGGAATCAACCCGCCCTGCCCCGGCTCCCCGAAGAATCCGCCGCCGCGCCCGCCGAAGCCCTCGCCTCCCATGGGGCCGAATTGGAGGAGCGGATTGACCTGGCCGGCGGTGCGACCGGCCACGATGGCGTCCCCGGCGGTCTCGATGGCGAAGCCCGGCGGGTCGGTGGCGATTTCGAAGAGGACGCCCCCGGGC
>CAYZKQ010000260.1:0-3336 GCA_964478975.1 uncultured Vicinamibacterales bacterium
CAGCCGCGCCGCCGCCTCGACGCGCCGCCGCGCCAGAAGCGCCTGCACGAATCGCTTCGTGCGGTCGACCCGCTCGTCCACCGGCGGCTCGGCGGGCGGCTGCAGGAGCGACGGCACGCCGACCGGCGCGGGCTCGGCACGGAGGTTGGCCACCGGTTCCGGCTTCGGTTCCGGGACGTGGGTCCACGTCGGGGCGATCGGCGGCCCCGGCGGAGAGAGAGGCTTCTCGGCAGGCGGTGGAGGCGGCTCGGCCGCCTCGGGCCGGAGCATCCACTCAGGCAGCTTCGTCGGGTCCAGGTCGTCGATGAGCCGTGACCGGCGGGGCTCCGGTGGCTCCGGAGGCGACGCCTCCTCCGGGGGAACGGCGAACGTGAACGGCGGCTCGGCGGCTGCGGTGCGCGCCGGGACCGAAGTGGCGGCCGTTTCGGCGAGCGAAAGTTCCGCTTCCGGTTCGTCGAGACCTCCCGCCATGGCCGCCGCGGCCACGGCGGTTCCTTCCTCGACCGTTTCCTCCTCGGCGACAAGTTCCTCGGCGCGGCCGATCGCCTCCTGCTGAATCGCCTCGTCTTGGCGGGTGTCCTCGCCGGCTCCTGATGGTGCGGCCGGCTCCGACGCGGCCGTGGCAGGTTCCACCGGTTCGTCGGGCCTGTCCTCCACGACCTCGAGCGGCGGGGAAGTCAGGGTGGGATGAAGCGCCTCGAGTTCCGCAGAAGCGGGTGGGCTCGGGACTTCGCGCTCGGCACCCGCAAGGGGATCGACGACCGCGACCCGCGCAGCTTCGTCAGCTTCGGCGAGCTGCGCGAGGAAGTCGCGCAGGTCGTGCGACGAACCGGCCAGACTCGGGTCTCGCGGCAACAGGCGCTGCAGCTCGGCCAGCGCCTCGGCCGCATCTTCGAACCCGTCGGCGCCCGCGTCGGGCAGGGCGAGGTTCAGCCATTCCCCCACGGCCGCGGCCAGCCCGGGGCCGCCGCGGATGTCGGCGATCTCCCTGACCTCCGCCGCCAGCTCGGGAAGCCGGTCGGGGTAGGCGTCAGGGGCGAGCCGGTGCCCAAGGGCGAGTTCGAGAAGCGAGACGGCCACCTGGGCGACATCAGCGCGGGGATCGAAGCGGGCGGAGTCCGGCCCCGGCGGCATGGCCAGGTGGAGCTCGCGCCACAGGAACCCGCGGCTCAGGTTCAAGCGATCGAGCACGGGCGCGAAGGCGTAGTCGGCGAGCCGCAGCCGGCCGCGGGGCGTCACGATGAGGCGGTCGAGGCCGAGGGCGCCGTGAGCGCTCCGGTGGGCCTGCCAGAAGCTCGCGAGACCTCGAAGCACCTGGGCGACTACGTAGAGTCCCGCCGTGAGGTCGGGAATCAACCGGTAGCGGCGCGCCCGTTCGAGCACCTCGGAGAGGCGCTCGCCCTCGAGGCGCTCCGAGACGACAAACAGGTCACCGGTGACCGGGTCGGATGCCAATCCGCGCAGGCGTGTGAAGCGGCGGTCGGCGAAGCCGGCCAGCCGGGCCGCGCGGTCGGCGAGCGCCGCTTCGAACGCGCGGAATTCCGGACGGACCCGCAGGAGCTCGAGCGCGCGTCCCGACGCCCGGTCGAAGGCCGGCCTCCGGTCCCCGAGGCCGTCGCGGAACACGACACTCCCGATCGCGGCGTGCGAGAGGTCGATTCGTGCGCGGTCTTCGATAGCTCCCACGCCCTTCGCGATGCCGGTATGCACGGTGTATCGGCCGGTCCGGGCCGGCGGGCCAGGACACACTCAAGCAACCCGCGGACCAAGGCGCCCCGCGCATCGCCCGGGGCGAGGCGGCCGAAAACGGCGGGCCCTCCGCGCGGACCCGCGGGGGCGCGCGCACAATTGTCATGGGTCGGGTCGGTGGGATTACAGATTTGTCGGGTGTCCCACCCGGACGGCCATCAAGGTGGCATCGTCGACCGGCTCGGCTGACCCGCGGAACTCGCGCACGGCGCGTTCCACCCGGGCGAGCAGGGCATCGATGCCCAGGGGCCCGGCGGCGGCGACCAGCGCCTCGAGCCGTTCGATCCCGAAGGGCTCGCCCCGTTCGTTTTCGGCCTCGACGATGCCGTCCGTGTAGAAGAAGAGGAGGTCGCCGTCGGCCAGGGGGAGGCGGCGTTCGCCGTACCCGTGGCCCGAGAACAGCCCGATGGGGAGGCCTGTACCGGGCAGGCGTTCGATGGCGCCCGATCGGCGGCAGACGAATTGGGGGTTGTGGCCTGCGTTGACGAAGCGCAGCGTGGTCCCGTCGGATTCGAGCACACCGGCAAAAAGCGTGACGAACACGCCGCGCGGCGTCGTCCGGTCGACCTCGCGGTCGAGGGCGTCCGCGAGGGAGACCAGGTCGCGTTCGAGGGGCAGGCGCGCGCGGAGCGTGGCCTGGATGTTGGCCATGAGCAGGGCGGCGCTTACGCCCTTGCCGGACACGTCCCCGACGATCAAGGCGAGCCGGCCGTCGGGCATCACGAAGTAGTTGAAGAAGTCGCCGCCGACCTCGCGGGCGGGGATCGACACGCCCCGTACCTCCGTGACGCCCACGCGGAGCGGTTCGCGCGGCAGCATTTCGTTCTGGATCTCGCGGCACAGTTCCAGCTCGCGCCGCAGGCGTTCCTGTTCGACGAGCGCGCGCTGGTTGGCGGCGAGCTCTTCCGCCATCTGGTTGAACGCCCGCGCCAGCTCGCCGAACTCGTCGCGCGACCGCACGGGCACGCGGGTCTCGAGGCCGCCCCGCGCGATGGCCCGCGCGCCGGCCGTGAGGGCGGCCAGGTGGCGCGTCATGTGCGACGCGACCGGGTAGATCCCCACCAGAGCGATCAGGATGACGCCGAGCCCGAGGCCGAGATTGCGCACCGCGGCGCGGCGGATCTCGGCGAGCGACTCCCCGACCGGCCGGGCGATGCCGAAGGTCACCCCGCGCGGGTCCTTCCGGGTCACGACGACCCAGGTTCCTTGTGGGGGTCGGGCGGCGGCGCCCCCCGTGAGGGCGAGGCCCTCGAGCCTCGCCCGGTCCGCCGAGCTGAGCGTGTAGAGGTTGCGGTCTTCGTCTATCGCGAAGGGAATCTCGCCCTGCTCGCGGCGCGTGCGCGAGAGCACCGAGTGGAGGACCTCGCGCAGGTTGAGTTTCGCCTTGACCTCGCCGAGCGTCCGGCCCTCCCGCATGACGGGCATCCCGAGGTAGCCGCCGCGCAGCCACGCCCGGCGCGTCCGAGCCGCCGCGTCCGCTGCGGAGCCGGGCCGCGCCTGTCCGGCGCGCTCCGCGGCGAGGCGTTCGAGCTGGGCGGCGCCCAGCTTGAGCCCGAGCGCCGCGCCCCGCATGCCGAGCGCCGCGAG
>CAYZKQ010000261.1:0-3334 GCA_964478975.1 uncultured Vicinamibacterales bacterium
GTTGAACAGCACGATGTCGCGGGCCGGCCCGGGGGTCCCCGCGAGCACCCCCCGGACGATCGCCGCGTTGGTCGCGGCGTCGCCGCCGGCGAGGGCCTCCCGGCTCGCTTTCGGGACGCCGTAGTCGGTCGGGTGGATGTAGAACGTGCGGACCTGCCCGTCGCGGCACTCGGAGACTTTCGTGTAGCCCGTCGTCGACAGTTCGTCCAGGCCGTCGGCGCCGTGGACCACCCACGCGCGCTCCGCGCCCAGCGCGCCCAGAGCCCGCGCGACGAGGTCGGTGAGCTCCGGCCGCGGCACGCCGACGAGCTGCCGCGCCGCACTGACGGGGTTGGTGAGCGGGCCGAGGAGGTTGAACGCGGTCCGGATGCCCAACTCCCGGCGGGTCTGCGCCGCGTGGCGCATCGACGGATGGAACGTCGGCGCGAAGCAGAAGGCGAGCCCCACCTCGTCCAGGCACCGTTCGACGACAGCGGGCGGTGCGTCGATCGCGACGCCGAGCGCTTCCAGGACGTCGGCGCTGCCGCACCGGCTCGACACCGAGCGGTTGCCGTGTTTGGCCACGCGCACCCCGCACGCCGCCAGGACGATCGCCGCCGCCGTCGAGACGTTGAAGGATCCCGACCGGTCGCCGCCCGTCCCGCACGTGTCGAAGACGGGGGCGAACGGCCGCGACAGTCGGACGGCCCGCTCGCGCATGGCCCGGGCGAACCCGACGATTTCCTCGGGGCGCTCGCCCTTCAAGCGCAACGCGACGAGCAGGCCGGCGATCTGCGAGGGCTGCGCGCGGCCGTCCATGATCTCCCCCATCGCGGCGGCCGCCTCGTCGGCGGTGAGGTCCTGGTGGCGTTCGAGTTTCTCCAGCAGCGACGCGAACATACTCAGAGCTCCAGAAACGTGCGCAGCAGGCGCCGGCCGTCGCCGGTCAAGACCGACTCCGGGTGGAACTGGACGCCGTGCACGGGCCAGGTGCGGTGCCGGACGGCCATGATCGCGCCGTCATCGGCGGCGCGGGCCGCGACCTCCAGGGTGTCGGGCAGCGCGTCCGGGGCGATCACCAGGGAGTGGTAGCGGCCCACCTCGAGCGGACTCCGCAGGCCGCGGAACACGCCGCGGCCGTCGTGCTCGACCCAGGACGTCTTGCCGTGCTTGAGCTGCGCGGCCCGGACGACCCGGCCGCCGAAGGCGATCCCGATGGCCTGGTGCCCGAGGCACACGCCCAGGATGGGCACGCGCTCGCCGAAGCGGCGGATGACCTCGACCGTCACGCCCGCGTCCTCGGGGCGGCCCGGGCCCGGCGAAATCACGATGCGCGAGGGCCGCAGCCGCGCGATCTCGTCCAGATCGATCGCGTCGTTGCGGCGGACGAGCGGCGGGGCGCCCAGCTCGCCGAGGTACTGGGCGAGGTTGTAGGTGAACGAGTCGTAGTTGTCGATGAGCAGCAGCACGGCGCCCCTACCACTCTGCGTGCGCCAGCTCGATGGCCTGCACGAGGGCCTGCGCCTTCGCCCGTGTTTCTTCGTATTCCGCCGACGGATTTGAGTCCGCCACGATCCCCGCGCCCGCCTGCACATAGGCGCGGCCGTTGCGCATCGTGATGGTCCGGATCGCGATGCAGCAGTCGAGGTTGCCCGCGAAATCCACGTACCCGATCGCCCCGGCGTAGATTCCCCGGCGCGTCGGCTCGAGCCCCGCCACGAGCTCCATGGCGCGCAGCTTCGGCGCGCCGGTCACCGTGCCCGCCGGAAAGCACGCCACGAGGGCGTCGAGTCGGTCCCGGTCCTCGGCCAGCCGGCCCTCGACGGTCGACACCAGGTGCATGACGTGCGAGTAGCGTTCGAGGGCCATGAACTGGGACACCCGGACGCTCCCGTATTCGCAGACCTTGCCGAGGTCGTTCCGCCCCAGGTCCACCAGCATGACGTGCTCGGCGCGTTCCTTCTCGTTGCGTTTGAGCTCTTCGGCCAGCCGCACGTCTTCCTCTTCCGTCCGCCCTCGCGGCCGCGTGCCGGCGATCGGGTGCGTCTCGACCCGCCGCCCCTCGACCCGCACGAGCATCTCCGGCGACGAACCCAGGATCGCCAGGGGCCCCATACGGATGAAGTACATGTAGGGCGACGGGTTGACGTGCCGCAGGGCCCGGTAGACGGTGAAGGGCTCGGCGAGGACGTCGGTCTCGAAGCGCTGCGAGAGGACGGCCTGGTAGATGTCGCCGGCCGCGATGTGATCCTTGAGCGTCCGCACGGCCTGCTCGAACGCCTCGCGCGTGACCGCGGACCGCACGGCCGGCGGCCGCGCGCGGCGCGGCTCGGGGCTTGACAGCGCGCGCTCCAGCTCGCGCTCGACGAAGGCAATCTTCGCCCGGGCGAACTGGTAGAGCGCCGCGAGGTCCTCGTCGGGCTCGATCCGCGCGTTCGCGATGACGAGGATCCGGTGCTTGACGTGGTCGAAGGCCAGCACCGTATCGAACAGCATGAACCCCGCATCGTCTTCCCCGCTGTCGGCGGCCGGCGGCACGCGGGCCCAGGTCCGTTCGAGCGACGGCTCGAACCACCGCGCCGCATCGTAGCTGAGGTAGCCGACCGCGCCCCCGGTGAAGCGCGGCAAGTCGGGCACCGCCGGCGACTGGAAGCGCGCCATGATGCCGCGCAGCGCCGCGACGAACGGCTCCGGCCGCACCTCGGTAACGCCGGCCTGCTCGATCACCGTCTGCCCGCCGGCGGCGCGGAGGACCAGGAACGGGTCCTTGCCGAGAAAAGAATACCGCGCCACGCGCTCGCCGCCCTCGACGCTTTCCAGCAAGAACGCGTAGTCGGCGTGCTCGGCGATCTTGAGGAACGCCGACACCGGCGTCAGGAGGTCGGCCACGATCTCCTTGCAGACCGGGACGAACGTCCCGCGCCGCGCCAGCTCCACGAACTCCTCGAACGTCGTGACTCTCATCCCGCGACCTCCGACACCGCCTCCGCGCGCCCCGCCCCCGCGAGCGCCGCCCGCGCCGCCTGTTCGAAGACCGCCGGGGCCACCTCCCTCCCGGTCCACCAGGCGAACTGCCGGCGCGCCTGTTCGACGAGCATCGCGAGCCCGCCGATGGTCGCGCAGGCGGCGGCCGCGGCCTCCGCGAGCAGGCGCGTCTGCAGGGGGTTGTAGACCAGGTCGTACACGAGCCGCCCGTCGAACGCGCAGCCCGGGACCGGCGTCTCGCCGATAGCGGGCGCCGTGCCGACCGGCGTGGCGTTGACGAGCAGGTCCCAGCTCCCGGGCGCCGGCGGCCACGGGCCGACCGCCGCCCCCACGAGGGCCGCGGCGGTCTCCGCGCGGCGCGCGTCGCGCG
>CAYZKQ010000262.1:0-3320 GCA_964478975.1 uncultured Vicinamibacterales bacterium
CCAGCGATGACGCGGCGTGTCTGGGCGCGGCCCGAGCCGGCGGCGGCAGAGCCCGCAGCGGACGATCGTTAGGCTTTCGGTGGCGCCGCGCAGCGCTTGAGCAAGAGGACCGACCCGAAGACCGCCGCGAGCGAGCCCAGGAGCGCGGGCACGAGATACACGTTCCCGATCTTGACCGCCTCCCACCAGTGGCCGAAGACCGGCGAACCGAGCCAGCCTCCGATCCAGCCGATCGTCACTTTGCCGAAGAATCCTTCCAACCCTTCGACGGCCCGGTACCGCACGACGTAGTGCAACACCACCGCCACGACCAGGCTGATCACGAGGAGCGTGAGGAACGAGATGAAGTCCATTCCGATCATGACAGACCTCCTTCCGGGCGTGCCTTCTGCCACCGACAGAGCTTATCGAGGTCCTGCTTGACGAGCAGCGCCGCCACCAGCTCGGGGGACACGCGGGCACCGACGATCAGGTGCGAGATGCACGACGCCAGGGTCGCGACGAGGCGGGGTCGATCGAGAACTTCGGGGGAGTGCCGCCGGGCGCAGTAGTTCCAACCGACGCAAATGCGGAGGCGGAAAAGACTTCGATTGGCCCGCAGAAACCGCCGGGCAATCGCGCGGTACGCCTCCGGCCCAAGGTGTCGACAGACGATGCGGACCGCAAGCCGCAAGGGCAGCGGCAGGAACCGCTCGTGGCTCGACACGAGCCAGAGCGCCGGGGCCGCCGTCTCGAGCGGCGCGATCTCGCGGCCGAGGCGGTCGAGCAAGTCCGCCTCGGGGGCCTCGAGCAACTCTGTGATCCGGTGCCGCTGCTCGGCGGACACCGAGTCGGCGGCGGCGAGCGTCGGAACAGGACCCACGTCGGCGGGCGGCGCGCACCCTGCGGACGAGCACCCCGGCGGGACGGTTGGTCGAACCATCGCGACCTCCCCCGCCGCCGACGCGCGGTGGGCGTGACTCGTCCCACTATACGCCCGGCGGGTGCGTTTCGTCCACGTCGCGGACACCCCGCCTCGCCGCCGGCGAGTCTGGTGTCGAGGCCGCGCTGTTCAGACGAGCGCGCGAAGGAGCGAGACGACGAGCCAACTGATGAGCCCGCAGATGGGGAACGTGAGGACCCAGGCGGTCACGATCTCCGCCGACACCCCCCACCGCACCGCCGGCAGGCCCCGCGTCGCCCCGACGCCCATGATGGCCGTCGAGATCGTGTGGGTCGTGCTCAGCGGGATCCCCAGGCGCGAGGCGAGCTCGATGGTGCTGGCCGCCGCCATCTCCGCGGCGAACCCCTGGTGGGTCTCCAGACGGGTGAGCCGCATCCCGAGCGTCCGGATGATCCGCCACCCCCCGGTAACGGTCCCGGCGGCCATCACCACCGCGCAGAGCAGCATCACCCAGAACGGGATGCGGAACTCGGGGAGCACGCCGCCGAGGACGAGCGCGAGGGTAAAGGCCCCCATGAATTTCTGCCCATCGTTCGAGCCGTGGCTGAAGGCCATGAAGCCCGACGAGCAGACCTGCAGCCAGCGGAAGACGGGGCGCACGCGGCCGGGCGCCGCGTGGCGGCACACGCGATAGATGAGGCTCATGACCAGCACGCCGACCGCGAAGCCGAGCAAGGTCGAAAAGACCAGGCCCGTCGCCACCTTGGCCCACCCCCGCGCCACGAGCGCGGACGGGCCGGCTTCCGCCAACCCCGCGCCCGCCAGGCCCGCCACGAGCGCGTGACTCTCGCTCGTCGGGATGCCCCACCGGGCCGCCAGCGACGACCACAGAATGATGCCGACCATCGCGCCGCCGACGGTCGTCCGGTCGATGACATTCGGGTCGATGATGTCTTTGCCGATCGTCACCGCGACGGCGGTGCCCGAGAGCACCCCCAGCAGGTTGAGCACCGACGCCATCGCGACGGCCTGCATCGGCGAGAGCGACCGCGTGGACACGACGGTGGCGATGGCGTTGGGCGCGTCGGTCCAGCCGTTGACGAACTCGGCGCCCAGGATCAGGGCGAGCACGACGAGCAAACCAAGGTCGATTTCCGGCATCAAACGCACCACCTTCGCGCGAACGACGGTCCCGCCCGCCGGGATTGCGTGGAGACCCGCCCGCCGGTGTCCAGCAGCGCCGCTACCGCGGCCAGCCGGACTGCGGCAGGCCCGGGGCGACCTTCAGCGCGTTCTGGTAGTACAGCTTCTTGAGCACCTCGTCCGGGAGGCCCATCCCGTACAGCTTCCAGAACGCGTGGTAATCGCGGTAATAGTCGAAGTACTCGTCGGTGGTCTCGAAGACGCGCCAGTAGTACGGGTACTCGCTCGGTTCGTAGGCGTCCTTCCCGAAGAGGATGCGGTCCTGGTACTTGACGAAGAACTCGCGCGCCGCGCGCGGCTGGCGGCCGAATTCGTAGAGCACCGCGCCCACTTCGAGATACACGTTGGGCAGCGCCTCGAGGTGCCTGGCCGCCCGCCGCAGGTCGTTGCCGTGCCACCCGAAATGGGCGTTGATGAACCGGGTCTTCGGGTGGCGGGCGAACAGGCGGTCGCGTTCGGCCATCAGGTCCTCGAAGCGCGGGAACCGGTCGGGCGGGTAGGCCCGGTTGGGGAAAAGGGCCAGCTCCAGCCAGCGCTCGTTCCGGTAATCGACCGGCTCGAAAAACGGCGCCGGGTCGGCGACGTGGATGAGCACCGGGACGTTCAGGCGCGCGCACAACTCCCAGATCGGATCGAGCTCCGGGTCGTCGACCTTCAGGCGCGAGCCGTCGGCCTTGCGGGCCGTCAGCCCGAGGTTCTTGGCGACCTTGAGCCCGATCGCGCCGTCCTTGATCGCCTGTTCCAATTCGGTCACCGCCCGCTCCCGCCAGCCAGGGCCCCCGGCGCCGTTCCAGTCCACGTTGGCGAACACCCGGAACCGGTCGGGGTACCTGCTCGTGCGAATCACCTCGACGGCCTGCTTGAGGCGCGCCCCGCTCCCGGCGGTCAGGTTAACCAGCACGCGCAGATTGAGCGCGTCCATTTCTCGAATCAGGCGGTCGATGTTCTCCGGCGTCACCGCCTGGTGGCTGTGAATGTCGACGACGGGGAACTTCGCGCGGGGCACGAGGTGGGCCTCGGCCACGACCGTCGACGTCGGCCGATAGTCGACGATGCTCGGCGGCGGGAGCGTCGGCGCCTGGCACCGGCCCGGGCGGACCTCGGTCGTCCCCGGCGGGCACGCTTCGCCGGGCTGGATGGCGATGGCCCCGCGGCCGGGGCCGCCGCGTCCGGCCGGCTGCGCCGGCGGTGGCCCCGCCGGCTGCTGGGACCCTGCCAATAGCGGCGCCGCGAC
>CAYZKQ010000263.1:0-3288 GCA_964478975.1 uncultured Vicinamibacterales bacterium
CGTCGGCACGGTCGGGGCCGTCGGGGTCCGGGCACCCTCGACTCGGGCGGGCGAAACCGCCGCCGCCGAAGGCGCCGCCGGTGGCGCCGGGGCCCCGCTCGCGGCCGGCCGTAGCACGTCGGTCGGCGCCATCCCGGGCCGTCCGGGCTGCGCGATCGGGACGGTCGCCTCCATCCCCGTGACCGGCGGCGCCATCCCCACCGCCGCGCGCAGCGCGTCGGCGACCTCCTCGGCGCGCTGAAAGCGTTTCGCCGGGTCTTTCTCGAGACAGCGCAGCGCGATCGCCTCGAGCGCCGGGTCGATCGCCACGTCGGGCCGGCGCGCCGACGGCGGCACGGGCACCTCGTTCATGTGCTTGATGAGGACGGCCGGCGCGGACTCGTCGGTGAAGGGGACCTCGCCGGTGAGCATCTCGTAGAGGATGACGCCGAGCGAGTACAGGTCGCTGCGTCCGTCCACCTCCTTTCCCAGGGCCTGCTCCGGCGACATGTACTGGGGAGTCCCCAGGGTGTAGCCGGTCCGCGTGAGTTGGGTGGCCGCGTCGTCAAAGGTCTTGGCGATGCCGAAGTCGACCAGTTTGGCCACCTCTTCGCCGGCCTCGCCTCTGGTCAGCATGATGTTGTGCGGCTTGAGATCCCGGTGCACGATGTTGTGCCGGTGCGCCGAGCCCAGCGCGCTGGCGATCTGCAACAAGAGGTGCACAATCCGACGGGACTCCAGGGGACCGCTGCGGCGGATCTCGTCCTTGAGGCTCGTGCCCTCGATGAACTCCATCGCGAGATAGAGCGTCCCATCCTCGGTCTGGCCCAGGTCGAACACCCCGACGATGTTCGGGTGGTTCAGGCTGGTGGCCGCTCGGGCCTCGCGTTGAAAGCGCCGGACAACCTCAGGGGACGTCACGAGCTCCGGCTTGATGACCTTCACCGCGACGGTCTTTCCGAGCATCACGTGGGTGGCGCGGTAGACGGCCCCCATGCCGCCGCCGCTCAGGAACGCATCGAGCCGGTACTTCCCGTCCAGGGTCTTGCCGACGAGCTGGGCTTCGGTCGGCACCGGCGCCTCAAGGACGGTGCCGTCGCGGGTACAGATGCGCACAGTGTGGGGATATTCCATCCCGCAGGTCGGGCACTTGCCCATGGTCCCCCTCCTGTGGACCGCTCACCTGGCCAGCGAGCTGGCCGGATTGTAGTGCCGGGGTTCGACCAAGTAAAGTCCGCCGCGCCTGACCCCCCACCGTTCGGCCCCGTGGTAACATGGGGCCCGCGCGATCGGACTGCTCGCTGCCCGCCTCGCTGTAGGCCGGGGGGACCTCCAATGCTGCGGGCCCACGGGGCCAGCCATCCGGGACGCGTCCGTCGGGTCAACGAAGATGCCTGGCTCGCCGCGCCCGAGCTGGGGCTGTTCGTGGTGGCCGACGGGATGGGGGGTCACAACGCGGGCGAGGTCGCGTCCCGCCTCACCATCGAGACCATCCGCGCCTTCGCCGTCCGGTCGGCCGAACCCGGCGACCTCACGTGGCCGTTCGGCTACGATGGGGCGCGCTCTCACGATGCCAACCGCCTGCGGACGGCGATCAAGCTGGCCAACCAGCGGGTCGTGGCGACCAGCCGCACCCGCGAGGACCTCGCGGGGATGGGGACGACGGTGGTCGCGGCCCTCGTCCGGGACGCGGTCGTGACGTTCGCGAGCGCCGGCGACAGTCGTCTGTACAGCTTTTTCGGCGGCGCCCTCACGCAACTGACGCGCGACGACTCGTGGGCCGCGGTCGTGGCGAGCGAAGCCGGCCTGGACGAAGCGGCAATCGCCCGGCACCCGATGCGCCACGTGCTCACGAACGCGATCGGCGCCAGTGACGACACGGAACCCAAGCTCGGCGAACGGGCGCTCCGCCCCGGCGAGCGGTTGCTGCTCTGCAGCGACGGGCTGCACGGCATGACCGGCGACGAGGCGATCGCCCGCGTGTTGCGCGAGCAGACCGACCTGGTGCGCGCCGTCGACGTGCTCATCCAGCGCGCGCTCGACGGCGGCGGGCGCGACAACATCACGGCGGTGCTGGTGGAGTACGCACCATGACGGCCCCCGGCGACGGTCGAGTCGGCAACGGCGACGCGGCGGCGCCCGAGCGCGTCGGCCGCTACGAGCTCCTCGAGCGGCTCGGCAAGGGCGGCATGAGCATCGTCTACCGCGCGCGGGACACGGTGCTCGGCCGCCCGGTGGCCGTGAAGATGCTCATCAGCGACCTGGAGACGCTCGCCGAGACCCGCGAGCGCTTTTTCCGGGAGGCCCGGGCCGCCGGGCAACTGAACCATCGCAACATCGTGACGGTCTACGACTTCGGCGAAGAAGGCGGCCGGGCGTTCATCGTGATGGAGTTACTCCAGGGCGAGAGCCTCAATGCGCTGCTCGAGCGCGGAGCGGACCTCTCCCTCGAAGAGCGGGTCGACATCATGATGGGGGTGTGCGAAGGCCTCGGCTTCGCGCACGCCCGAGGGATCGTCCACCGCGACGTGAAGCCGGGCAACATCTTCATCACGAGCGACGGCCAGGTGAAGATTCTCGACTTCGGCGTCGCGCGCATCGCCTCGTCGCAGCTCACGCGCAGCGGGCTGCTCGTCGGCACCCCCGAGTACATGTCGCCGGAACAGGTCCAGGGCAAAGCCGTGGACCAGCGGTCGGACATCTTCTCGGCCGGCGTCGTGTTCTACCAGGTGCTGTCGGGCCGCAAGCCCTTCCAGGCCAAAGCGCTGCCGATGCTGCTGCACAAGATCGTGACCGAGGAGGCTCCGCCGCTCTCCGAACACGAGGCCCCCGCCGAGCTCGCCCAGGTCATCGCGCGCGCCCTCGAAAAGGACCCCGCGCGGCGCTACCAGCGCATGGAGGAAATGCTCGTCGACCTGACCCGCTTCGCCCGGCGGTTCGAACAGGAGACGCGGGCGCTGGCAAACGCCACCTACGAGCGGTACGCCGACGTCGAAGCCCTCTGCCGCGAGCACAACACCCTGGCGGCCGAGCTCGGGATCGCCGCCGCGAGCGAAGAGGTCGCCGTCGCCGCCGACCTCCAGGAGCTTCCCCTGTTCCAGGACGTCGGACCAGAGGTCCTCCGCCTCGTCCCGTTCCGCCGTCACAAGTTGGAAGCGTGGCGGCGCAGCCTCGACGCCCAGTACGATCGGCTCGCAGCGGCGATCGGTCCGTGGGGCGACGCGGCGGCGGCGCTCAAGGCCGCCCAGGAGGCCGCCGCCGCCGGCCGCTTCGCCGAGGCCCTCGCGCGCCTGGAACCCCAGGCCGCCC
>CAYZKQ010000264.1:0-3280 GCA_964478975.1 uncultured Vicinamibacterales bacterium
GTGCGGGCGCTCGGGGCGGCGGGGCGGCCCGAGCCGTAGGGCGGTCGCGCCGGGGCCGCCGCGGGACGCGCGGGGGTCGGCGGGCGGGGCGAGCCTGGGTACGGCGGGCGGCCCTTTCAGGGGAGCCGGAGAGCCTCGGTGAAGGGGCGAGACGTGGGACAGAGGTCGGCCCGCCAGGGCCGCCGCAGGAGGACGAAGGATCGATGAAGGTCCGAGCGTCGGTGAAGCGGATTTGCGCGAACTGCAAGATCGTGCGCCGCCGGGGGGTCGTGCGGGTGATCTGCACGAACCCCAAGCACAAGCAGCGGCAGGGGTGAGGACCGTATGGCCCGGATTGCCGGCGTCGATTTGCCGAGGAACAAGCGGATCGAGATCGGCCTGACCTACATCTACGGGGTCGGGCGCAAGCGCGCCAGCGACATTCTGGCGGCGGCGGGTGTCAATCCGGACATCCGCGTCAAGGATCTGTCCGAGGAGGACGTGCGCAAGATCAGCCGGGTGATCGAGGAGCAGGGCGGGGTCGAGGGCGATCTGCGCAAGGAGGTCTCGATGAACATCAAGCGGCTCATCGAGATCGGCAGCTATCGCGGCCTGCGGCACCGGCGGAACCTGCCGGTGCGCGGGCAGCGGACCCGGACGAATGCGCGCACGCGGAAGGGCCCGCGGCGCGGCGCGATCGCGAAGAAGAAGACGGTGTGACCTATGGCGAAGACAGAGCCGCCGGTCGAGGGGGCGGTCCCCGAGGCGGGGAAAAAGCCCCGACGGAAGAAGACGTTCAAGAAGCGCGGCGAGAAGCGCGTGGTGCACCACGGCCTCGCCCACATCCAGGCCACGTTCAACAACACGCTCGTGACCATCACGGATCCCGAGGGCAACGTGGTGGCCTGGTCGAGCGCGGGCGCCATCGGGTTCAAGGGCTCGCGCAAGGGGACGCCGTTCGCCGCGACGCAAGCGGCCGTGGCGGCCGGCAACGCCGCCAAGGCGCTCGGGATGCGGACGATCGACGTGCGGGTCAAGGGGCCCGGAGCCGGGCGCGAGTCGGCCATCCGGGCGCTCCAGGCGGTGGGGCTGGCGATCCGGTCGATCCGGGACGTCACGCCGATTCCGCACAACGGCTGCCGGCCGCCGAAACGCCGGCGCGTGTAGGCGGGACGCAGGACGCTCGCCGAGGGTGAGACGGTCATGGCACGTTACAGTGGGGCGGTGTGCCGGCTGTGCCGGCGCGAGGGGATGAAGTTGTTTCTGAAGGGCGAGCGCTGCTACACGGAGAAGTGTGCGGTCGAGCGGCGCAACGTCCCGCCCGGGCAGCACGGCAAGGGGCGCAAGGCGAAGCTCCTCGGCTACGGCCTCCAGCTCCGGGAGAAGCAGAAGGTCAAGCGGATGTACGGGGTGCTCGAGCACCAGTTCCGGCGCTACTTCGAGGCGGCCGAGCGGCAGCGCGGGATCACGGGCGAGACGCTGCTGCAACTGCTCGAGCGGCGCCTCGACAACGTCGTCTACCGGCTGGGCTTCGCGACGTCGCGGCCGCAGGCGCGGCAGCTCGTCCGCCACGGGCACGTGCGGGTCAACGGGCGGAAGGTCGACATCCCGTCCTACTCGGTGCGCCCCGGCGATGTCGTGAGCGTGCGGCCGTCCAGCGCGCAACTCGCGGTCGTCCAGCACGCGCTGGAGGAGGTCAAGGGGCGCGGCGTCCCGGCGTGGCTCGAGTTCGACGCGGAAAAGCTGGCCGGGCGCGTCGCGGCGGTGCCGAGTCGCGATCAGATCAACCTGCCGGTGCAGGAGCACCTGATCGTCGAGTTGTATTCGAAGTAGTCGGGAGGATCACACCCATGCTGTGGAAAGGGTTTCAGCGTCCGAAGCGTCTGGAGTTCGAGCGCGACACGTTGACGGATCGGTTCGGGCGCTTCTGGGCCCAGCCGTTCGAGCGGGGCTTCGGGACCACGATCGGCAACGCCCTGCGGCGCGTGCTGCTGTCGTCGATCGAGGGGGCGGCCATCACGGCCGTCAAGATCGAGGGCGTGCTGCACGAGTTCTCGCCCATTCCCGGCGTGGTCGAGGACGCCACCGACGTCATCCTCAACCTGAAGCAGATCCCCCTCAAGCTGCACGGCGACGAGGTCAAGACGCTCTACCTGCGGATAGACCGGCCCGGCGAGGTGCGCGCGCGGCAGATCGAGACCGACGCCGACGTCGAGATCCTCGAGCCCGACGCCCACGTGGCCACCGTGGCCGAGGGGGGCCGGCTCGTGATGGAGATGCGCGTCAAGCGCGGGCGCGGGTACGTGTCGGCCGACCGCAACTTCGACGAGGACCTCGGCATCGGGTGGATCCCCCTCGACTCGGTCCACTCGCCCGTCAAGAAGGTGAACTACCTGGTCGAGGCGGCGCGCCTCGGCCAGATGACGGATTACGACAAGCTGACGCTCGACGTGTGGACCAACGGCGCCGTGACGCCGCGGGACGCCGTGTCGCTCGCGGCCAAGCTGCTGCGCGACCACTTGAACATCTTCATCGCCTTCGAGGAGCTAGCGGAACCAGCCGCGGAGGGCGCCGGCGAGGCGGCCCGGCCGATCCCCAACGAGCACCTCGACAAGAGCGTCGAGGAGCTGGAGCTCTCGGTCCGCTCGTACAACTGCCTCAAGAACGCGAACATCCGGACCATCCGGGAGCTGGTGCAGAAGACCGAGGGCGAAATGCTCAAGACGAAGAACTTCGGGCGGAAGTCGCTCAACGAGATCAAAGAGATCCTGGCGACCCTGGGGCTCAGCCTCGGGATGAAGCTCGACCAGCCGGCGGCCCGCCCGTCATCGGAGTAGCCCATGCGCCACCGCGTCGCTCATCGCAAGCTGGGCCGGGTCACCGAGCATCGCCTGGCGCTCCTGCGCAACCAGGCCCAGGCGCTGCTGCGCCACGAACGGATCGAGACGACCGTGGCGCGCGCGAAGGAGCTCCGGCCCTTCGTCGAGCGGATCATCACGGTCGCCAAGCGGGGGCTGGCCGCCGGCGACGGCCGCGCGGTCTACGCCCGCCGGCTCGTCCGGCGCCACATCGCCGACCGCGCGGTGCTGGCCAAGCTTTTCGACACCATCGCGCCGCGGTTCGCCGAGCGCCCGGGCGGCTACGTCCGCATCCTCCGGTTGGGCGTCCGGCGCGGGGACAACGCGGAACTCGCGCAGGTGGAACTGGTCGGGAGCGAGTACACGCCGAAGGCCGCGGGCTCCAAGCCCGAGGCGCCGGCCAAGCCCAAGACCGTCCGCGGGCGGCTGCGCGCCGCGGCCCA
>CAYZKQ010000265.1:0-3275 GCA_964478975.1 uncultured Vicinamibacterales bacterium
GCCGGCGGAGCGGCGGCCGCGGCGCGGTCGGGGGCCTCGAGCGGCGAGGATCCGCTCTCCGCGCGGCGCTTCCACCAGAGGAATTCCTCGTAGGTGCCCGGGTACAGGACCGCCTCGCCGCCCCCGACCTCCACGACCTTGGTGGCGAGGCGGTCCACGAAGTACCGGTCGTGCGAGACGAAGACGAGCGTGCCGCCGAAATCGTCCAGGGCTTCCAGGAGCACGTCCTTCGAGTCGAGGTCCAGGTGATTCGTCGGTTCGTCGAGCAGCAGCGTATTGGCCGGCCGGAGGAGCATCCTGGCCACCGCGAGCCGCGTCCGCTCGCCGCCCGACAGTACCCCGACCCGCTTGTAGACATCGTCGCCGGAGAACAGGAAACCGCCGAGGATGGTCCGGATCATCGGAACCATGTGGTCGGGCGAGCCCGCGGCGAGGGTTTCGTACACGGTCAGTGCCGGGTCGAGCCGGGCGGCTTCGTCCTGCGCGAAATACTGAATGAGCACCTGGTGGCCTTCGCGGCGTTCGCCCGCGTCGGGCGCCTCGACGCCGGCCAGCAGGCGCATGAGCGTCGACTTGCCCGCGCCGTTCGGGCCCACGATCGCGACCCGGTCGCCGCGCTCGATGTGCAAGTTCGCGTTCCGGAACACCACCACGTCGCCGTAGGCCTTGCGGACGTTCCGGAGGTCGAAGACGACGCGGCCGGAGCGCGCACAGGGCGGAAACGCGAAGCGAACCCGCTTGCGCTCGGGTGGGACCTCGATCGGGACGATCTTCTCGAGCAGCTTCAGGCGGCTCTGGACCTGCGCGGCCTTGGTCGCCTGGTAGCGGAAGCGGTCGACGAACTGCCGGATCCGCGCGACTTCCTCGTCCTGCCGGCGCTTGGCCTCGCGCAGCCGCTCGAGCCGCGCCTCACGCTCGCGCACATACGCGCTGTAGTTGCCCGGGTAGTCGACCAGGGTCTTCAGGCCGATCTCCGTGATGCGCGTCACCACCGCATCGAGGAAGTACCGGTCGTGCGAGACCACGACGACGGCACCGGGATAGGCGGCGAGAAAATCCTCGAGCCAGTTGCGCGCCTCGAGGTCGAGGTGGTTGGTCGGCTCGTCGAGCAGGAGCAGACCCGGACGGCTGAGCAACAGCTTCGCCAGCGCGATCCGCATCTGCCAGCCGCCCGAGAAGCTCTCGGTCGGGCGGTCGAAGTCCGCCCGGGCAAACCCCAGGCCGCGCAGCACCGTGGCGACCTTCAGATCGAGCGTGTAGCCCTCGCGCCGCCGGAATTCCTCCTGGCGCTCGCTGTACCGGTCGAGGAGCGCCGCGTGCGCCTCCGGGCTCGCGCCGCCGTCCGCGAGGCGCGCTTCAAGAGCCTCCAGCTCGGCCTTCAAGTCGAGCAGGGGCTGAAAGGCCGTCGCCGCCTCCTCGAACAGCGTGCGCCCTGCGTGGGTCAGGCCGTCCTGAGGAAGATAGCCGAGGGTCAAGCCCCCGGGCCGGATAATGCGACCCTCGTCCGGCTCGTCGAGACCCGCCAGCATCCGGAGCAGGGTCGTCTTGCCAGCGCCGTTCGGCCCGCACAGACCCACGCGGTCCCGGCTCCCAATCTGCCATGAGACGCGCTCGAGCAGGACGCGCTCGCCGAACGCTTTCGTGAGGTTGTCGAGCTGAAGCATCCGATGTGCTGACCAGGGTGGGCGGGCGAGTCCCGCCGGCGTACCGCAACCGCTCGCTTTGCAGCCATTCTAGCACGCGGAAGCGCCGGGCCCGGTGGGCCGGGCGTGTCCACGCTGGCCCTTGCGCTGCACCTCAGATACTGCTCATCAACCAAGCTGTCGCATGGATGGCCCTCGTGAAGTGTCGCTTCTGGTATTGGTCACGGATTCGCACGCCACTACCATGAGCGCGGCTCGACGACGTGAAGCGTTCCCCCTCCTGGCTCGCGGCGATCGCGTTCGCGGGGGTCCTGTCGGTGAACGGCGGGGTCCTCCGAGCGATGTCCGACCGGACCGCCACCCTGGTCATGACGGCGCAGGTGGGGGCGCGTACGGCGCTGCGCGTGTCCGCGGAGCGCTTGCGCTTCGACGTGACGGATCCCGGGGCGCCGGCCGTCGCTGCCGTGGACTTCGTCGCCGCGGCCAGAACCCGGCACGACGGCGAGGTCATTCTCACGGTCCAGCCGGAGCGGTGGATCGAGGGTCCCGGGGGCGCCGCCGATGTCGACGCCTCGGTCGTCTTCACCGGCGAGGGGGCGGGAACGGTCTCGGGCGAGCTCCGGCCAGCGGCTCCGGCCACGGCGGGACGCTGGGTCGGGAGCGGCCGCCGGACCGGCCGGCTGTTGTTCGCGTTGCGCGCCGGAGTCGAGGGGACCTACGTCCTGCCGGTGCGCTTCGTCCTGTCGGCGCCCTGAGGGCGGCGCGCAAGCGGAAGCAAGTGCCGGCGTGCCCGTCCCGCCGCGGGGCCCGCGCGGCGCGCCGGCGCCGGCCATCGGGTCCTGTCAGCGCGCGCCCGCCGGGCGCACCCACACCCGCACGCCCAGCGCACCTTCGATCCGCCTGGCCACGACCTGTGCCTGGGCCGCGGTCGGAAACGGACCGACGGTGACCCGGAAGAACCGGTCCGCGGCGCCGGGGTCGGGTTCGATCACAGAAGCTGCGTACCCCATCTCGGCGAGGCGTGCGACGAGCGCGCCGGCGCGCGCGCGATCGACGAGCGCCGCGACCTGGATGACGTACCCCGGCGCGGACGGCCCCGCAGTGCGAGGGGCCGGGCGGGCCGGGGACGGGGCGCTCGGGCGCCGCCGGCTGCCCGGGGCCGCCAGGGGCGGGTGGTCCTGTGTGATCCAGACGCTGGTCCCGGACGCTTCGGCGATCGCCCGTGCGGCGCGTTCCGCCTCCTCCCGCGCTGCGTAGGGACCCACGCGGACACGGAAGAGCGCGTCGCTGGTCGCCGGGCCCGGGACGAGGAGGTAGGCAGGGTAGCCGAGCGCGGCGAGGTGGTCGAGCAGGGCGCGGGCCCGCCCGCCGTCGGCGAGCGCCGCGACCTGCACGCGGAACGGGACCGGCGCGCTCGATTCAGCCGGCAGCACGACGGCCGACAGGTCCAGCGCCTCGCGCAGGGCGGCCCGGGTCTGGTCGGCCTCCCGGCCGCTCCTGAAGACGCCGGCGCGCACGCGGTAGAAGGCGTCGGGCGCGCCGGGCTGGGGCGTCACGACGAACGCGTCGACGCCCCGCGCTCGCAGGTCGGCGACGAGCGCGTGCGCTCGGTCGAGGCGACCCACGGCGGCG
>CAYZKQ010000266.1:0-3269 GCA_964478975.1 uncultured Vicinamibacterales bacterium
CCGCCCGCCCCGCCGCCGGCCGGGCGCCGCGAGGAGCGCGTCCGGCTGTCGCGCCGCCGCCTGACGATCGCCCGCCGCCTCGTCGAGGCCCAGCGGACGGCGGCCATGCTCACGACGTTCAACGAGGTGGACATGTCGGCCGTCCTGGAGCTCCGCGCGCGGCGCCAGCAGGCGTTCGAGGCGCGATACGGCGCGAAACTCGGGATCGTGTCGTTTTTCGTCAAGGCCGTCGTGGCGGCGCTGCGCGAGTTCCCCCAGCTCAACGCGGAGATCCAGCAAGACGAGGTCGTCCTGAAGCACTACTACGACATCGGCATCGCCGTCGGCGCCGAAAGCGGCCTCGTCGTCCCCGTCATCCGCGACGCCGACCGCCGGTCGTTCGCCGAGATCGAGCTGGCGATCCGCGACTTCGCCCGCCGCGCCGCCGAGGGCACCCTGACCCTCGAAGACCTCCGCGGGGGCACCTTCACGATCACGAACGGCGGCGTGTTCGGATCGTTGCTGAGCACGCCGATCCTCAACCCGCCCCAGGTGGGCATCCTCGGGCTGCACAAGATCCAGGAGCGACCCGTCGTTGCCGGCGGCCAGGTGGTCGTGCGGCCCATGATGTACGTCGCCCTCAGCTACGACCACCGGCTCGTCGACGGCCGCGAATCCGTGCAGTTCCTCGTGCGGGTCAAGGAACTCGTCGAGGACCCCGCGTCCCTGCTGCTGGGTGTGTAGGACCGGGTCTCGGCGCGGTCTGTTGCGGCGTCGCGTCCCAGGGCCGTTCCCACCAGCGCAGCGGGCGCCGCTGACGCAGGAGGGGATAGTCCTGGCGCTGCAGTTCGAGCAAGATGCGCACCTTGTCTTGGACCGGCAGGGCGGCGAGGTGCCGATGCCACCGCCGGTGCGCCTCCAGGAGGCGCTGCAGGTCGTCCGTTGCGCCACGGGACCGCGCCGGGCGCGAGCGGTGGCCGGCGCCGCGGAATCGAGCGGAATCGAGACGTGACCAGCTCGCCTCCCGGTGGTAGCATCGTCTGCCCGATGGGGAGGTCCCGATGAGCGGCCGATTGCTGCGCGTCGCACGGTTTCTCGCCGCGGTGGGCCTGGTCCCGGCCCTGACCTGGGCGCAGCCCGCGTCGAAGCGGACCCTGTCACTCGAGGACTACTACCGCCTCGAGAGCGTCTCGAGCCCGGCGATCTCGCCCGACGGGCGCCGGGTCGCGTTCGTGCGGACCGTGACGCTCGAGGACGAGAACCGGCGTCACAGCGAGATCTGGATCGCGCCGAGCGACGGGTCGGCCCCGCCCCGGCGCCTGACGAACCCGGCCTTCAGTGCCGCCGACCCGCGGTGGAGTCCGGATGGGCGCCTCCTCGTGTTCACCTCGCGCCGGCCCGTGCCCGGCGGGCGGCGCGACGAAGAGGGGGCCGTCTGGTTCCTGCGGATGGACGAGCCGCTCGGCGAGGCGTTCCAGATCCCCGGGGTGACGGCGGCGCCCCTCTTCAGCCCCGACAACCGCTGGATCGCGATGATCCGGACCGACGCCGCCCGCAGCCGGCGCGCGCCCGCCTACGCGTCGGAGTTCGAGCGGAAGCTCCACGAGCGCTTCAAGGGCCACATCTACGACTGGATGAACTACCGGTTCGACCAGCGCGGCTACCTGCCCGACCCCCGCGACCCCGAGGCCTCGCCCCCGCGCGAGCTCTGGGTCGTGCCCCGCGAGGGCGGCACGCCCCGGCGCCTGACCAGCCTCGGCGTCGACGTCCAGGCCGCCGCGTGGCGGCCCGACGGTCGCGCGCTCGTCCTGGTCGCCGACACCCACCAGCGCGACGAGTACACCTACGAGCGCGCCGACCTGTTCGTCGTCGATCTGGACGGGCGGATCGATCGCTTGACGGACGATGGGTACGATCACAGTTCGCCGGCGTGGACGCCCGACGGCGCCAGGGTCGTGTTCCGCCGCGAACAGAGCCTCGATCAGATTCTCGCGGCGAAGCAGCGGCACGGGTCGCCGGTGGACATCTTCGTGATGAACGTTGCCGGGGCGAAGGGGGAGGTCGTGAACCTGACGCGGGAGTGGGACTACATTCCCGGCCCTCCGCAGGTCAGCCCCGACGGGCGCTTCGTGTACTTCACGGCCGGCGTGGGCGGGTCGACGCATCTGTTCCGCGTCCCCGCCCAGGGAGGCGCCGTCGAGGCCGTGACGCGCGGCGACCGGCGGATCGGCGGGGTCAGTTTCTCGGCGGACTTCGCCCGCATCGCTTACACGGCGGAGACGCCCACCTCCCCCGGCGACGTTTATGTCGCCCGCGCCGACGGCGGGGACGAGGTCCGCGTCTCGCGCGCCAACCAGGCGCTCCTGGACGAGATCGAGCTCGCCCGGGCCGAGCGCCTGCTGTTCGCCAGCCGCGACGGCACGCCCGTGGAAGGATGGGTGATGTTGCCGCCGGGCGCGAGCGGGGCCCGCCCGCTCTTTCCCCTGATTCTCACGATCCACGGCGGGCCGCACAGTGCCTACGGCCACGAGTTCTCCTTCCAGCGCCAGCTCTGGGCGGCGCGCGGCTACGCGGTGCTTTACACCAACCCGCGCGGCTCCACCGGCTACGGCGAGCGCTTCCTGTGGGCGACGTGGGGCGGGTGGGGGAACCTCGACTTCGACGATGTGATGGCGGGAGTCGATGCGGCCCTCGCCAGGTACCCGATCGATCCCAAGCGGCTGGGCGTCACGGGCTATTCCTACGGCGGGTTCCTCACGAACTGGATCATCACGCACACCACCCGCTTCGCGGCCGCGATTGTGGGCGCGGGCATCTCCAACTGGATCAGCGACTACGGCACGGCCGACATCCCGCGGACCAAGGAGACGGAGTTCTTCGGTCCGCCCTGGGACCCGGTCGCCAACGAGACGCTCCGCCGGCAGTCGCCCATCGAGTACGTGGCCCGGGCCGCGACGCCCACGCTTTTCATCCATGGCGAGGCGGACCTCCGGGTGCCCATCGAGCAGGCCGAACAGATGTACACGGCGCTCAAGAAGCGGCGGGTGCCGGCGAAGTTCGTGCGCTATCCCGACACCTACCATGGCGGCTGGACGCCGTGGAACACGGTGCACCGGTACTATCAAGAGCTGCAGTGGTGGGCGCAGTGGATCGCGCCCGCCGGGCCGACGGAGGGTGGCCGATGAGTGTGCGCGTGCGCCTCAATGCTGTCCTGATCGCGGCCGTCGTGGCGGCGGCCTGTTCGCCGTCCGGGGCGCCCCCGCCGCCGGCGACGCGGGTCGAGGAGGTCA
>CAYZKQ010000267.1:0-3251 GCA_964478975.1 uncultured Vicinamibacterales bacterium
ACCGGCGCGGCCCCGGCGCGGGTGGTGGCGCTCGACCGCGCGCGCGGGGGGGCGACACCGCGCCCGCCGACCGCCGCGCAGCCGGCAGCCCCGGAGGCGTCCGGCGTGCCCGCGGGCTCGAGCCCCCAGGCGCATCTGGCGGCGAAGTATTTCCTGGAGGGCGCGCGCCTCGACGGCGACGAGCGGCGCCGCGACGACGCCATGCTCGCCTACCGGCGGGCGCTCGCGGTCGACCCGGACCTGGTGCCGGCGCTCGTCAACCTGGCGAATCTCCACTACGCCGCCGACGCCTTCAGCGAGGCCCAGGCCCTCTACGAGCGCGCCATCCGCCTCGACCCCGAGTGTTTCGAGGCGTACTTCAACCTCGGGAACGTGCATCACGACCTGGGGCGCTATGACGACGCGCTCGAGTGCTATCGGGAAGCCGTGGCGCTCAACCCCACCTTCCCCGACGGCCATTTCTATCTGGCGGTGACGCTGGAAAAGCTCGGCCGCTCGGCGGAGGCCAAGCCCCACTGGAAGGCGTATCAGCAGCTCGCCCCCGACGGCGAGTGGGTGGAACTCGCCCGCGAATTCTCCGAGTGAGGCGCGGCTTCCAGCCCCGCCAGGCAGGGCAGCGCTCTCAGCCCCGCCAGGGAGGGCGGGGCTCTTGGCCCCGCCGAGGAGGGCTCTCAGGGGCCGGCCTACTCGAGCAGCACCACCGGCGGCGGCCCGGCGGGGGCCGGCTGCAGGTGCGCATTCTGCATGATCAGCCGGGCGCAGGTATTCCAGCGAAGCAGGCTGTCGTCGTTGCCCGGCGGGCGCACTGCCTCCGCCTTTGCGTACCACGCCATCGCGTCGCGCAACCACTCGTGCGCGACGGCTCCCGTGCCGGGGCGGTCCTGCTGGAGCAGCGCCGTGGCGCGCCGCTCGCAGATGATGCCGGTGTACTACGCCTGCTCGTACTCCCCGCGCAAGCGGCCCAAGACGTCGTAGGCCCGGCGAATCGCCCCAGCGCCCAGGCTGGGTCGGCGAACTGGTCGGTCAGGGCGAGCAACAGGGTTGCGAGCGCCGTCTGGTTGTCCGGGTCGGCGCGCAAGACGTCCTGGCAAATGCTCTCGGCCTGGAGCGGTTCGTTCAGCAGTCGGTAGCGCTCGGCCTTGGCGAGCGCCGAGGGAATCGCCTCGCGCGAAATCGGTTTCAGCTCGAACATGGCCAGCTCCCTCGCGAGGGTCCTCGCGCGGGACCCTTCAGGACAGCCTCCACACCACCCACGCCGCCGCCGCCGTCCCGGCGAGCGCGGCGCCGTAGCAGAGCGCGGTGATGAAGTTCACGAGATGGTAGAGCTGCAAGCCATCGTAGAGCGTGTAGCGGAAGCGGTGCGCCCAGTGGAACAGCGGCAGCGCGACCAGCCCGACCAGGTACACGCGCGCAGCCGGGTGGCCCGCCAGGGCGTGCAGGGATTCGTATGAGGGCGGTGGCAGCCACCCCAGGGGGAACGCAAGCGCCCGATGAGTACCAGGTGCACGGGGTAGAGGAGCGCGGCCACCGTGCCGCCGGCGCTGAAGAGCAGCCACAGGAAGGGCGCGAGCGTCCGCATGCGTCAGCTCCCGAGCACCAGCCAGGCCACGAGCCCGGACAACGCCGCCCAGGCCGCGTAGTTGGCGCCGGCCACGACCCGGTCGGGGACGCGGCGGCCGCCGACCCGCACGACCATCGCCTTGGGCGCGAGGTTGAACCACGTGATCGCGTGAAAAAGCAGCGCCGCGCACGCGAGCGCATTGACGGCCAGCATGGAGGGGGCGGCGAGGACCGCCGCGGCGCGGGCGTAGGTCTCCGGCCCGCGCGCGAGCGCCGCGAGTTGCCACACCAGGACGCCGGCGCACCAGGCAACTGCGAGGCTCGTGAGCTCCCGGCACACGAACCAGGCGTAGGACGGCTTCTGCAGCCACCACCAGACGGAGACCCGCCGGCGGTACCACCGCGGGTGGAACGGGGTGTACGAAGTCGGCGCGGTCATCGGCTCGCCCACGGGAGGAGGATGGCCTTCAGCGCGTCGAGCGCCGCGCTGAGCTTCTCCTGCTGGATGGCGCCGGCCGGGTCCACGTGTTTGGGGCACACCGTCGTGCACTCGCCGACGAACGTGCACCCCCACACCCCGGCGCTGTCGGCCACGACGGCGAGTCGATCCGGCGCACCCTGGTCCCGCGAATCCAGGTTGTACCGCCGGGCGAGCGCCAGCGCCGCGGGTCCCAAGAAATGCGGCTCGAGCCCGACGATGGGGCAGGCGGCGTAGCAGAGCAGGCAGTTGATGCACTGGCTGAACTGCCGGTACCGCTCGAGCTGCTCGGGGGTCTGGCGGTACGGTCCAGCGTCGGCCGCCGGCGCCTCGCGCCGCACGATCCACGGCTTGACGGCCCGCAGCTTGCGCAGAAAATCGCCGATATCCACCACCAGATCGCGGACGATGGGGAAGAACCGGAGCGGTTCGACCCGCACCGGCGCTGGATGGTAGTCGGCCAGGTAGGCGGCGCAGGTGAGCTTCGGCGTGCCGTTGACCATCATGCCGCAACTGCCGCACACCCCCATCCGGCACGACCAGCGGAACGAGAGGGTCCCGTCCAGGCGATCCTTGACGTTGTTCAGGGCGTCGAGCACCACCCAGTCGGTCCGATAGGGCACCTGGTAGACCTGCTCGACGGGCGCGGTTCGACTTCCGGCCGGTAGCGGGTCACCCGGAGCGTCACGGTGGCGGTGCCCATGTGGACCTCACGCGCCGTAGACGCGCTTGGCCGGCGGCCAGCGCGTGATGGTCACGGGCCGGTACTCGATTCGCGGGCCCTCGGGCGTGTGCCACGCGAGGGTGTGCGCGAGATACTGGCGGTCGTCCCGCTCGGGGAAGTCCGTGCGTTGATGCGCCGCGGGACTCCCGCCGCGCCAGCGCCGAGTGGACGATGGCCTCGGCGACGTCCAGCATGCAGCCCAGCTCGAGGGCGGCCACCAGTTCGGTGTTGAAGGTGCGGGTGTGGTCGTCCAGGTGCACGCGGGCGAAGCGGTCGCGGAGGGCCCGCAGCCGGGCGGCCGCCTCGCGAAGGCCCGCGTCGGTGCGGTAGATACCCGCGCCGGCTTCCGTGGCCGCCCGCATCTCGCCCCGCAGCTCGGCCACGCGCTTGGCGCCGCCGCGGCGAGTCAGGAACGCCTCCTCGATCCGGCGGGCCTCGTCGTGGGCCGCGGCGGCCAGATGCTCAAGGCGATCGGCACCGCGGCGCGAC
>CAYZKQ010000268.1:0-3236 GCA_964478975.1 uncultured Vicinamibacterales bacterium
TCCGCCCGGTGCCTGCGGCTGGGGGGCCGCAGCGGGCGTCGGGCTGCTCGCCTGGTCGACGAGGTCGACGAGCAGGCTGTGGCCGGCGCGCCGGATGGTCACGACGCCGGCGGCGGCCAGCTTCTCGGCGAAATCGAGGAACGTGCCCGCGCCGTAGCTCCGCTCGGAGAAGGTCGGGTCGAGCTGGAGCAGCGTGCTCTTGAGCAACCCGAGCTGCGGCGACACGCCGCGCTCGGAGAGCAGCTTGAGCGCGCGCCGCACCAGCGGTACCGCCTGCTCGATGGGCTCCGGCCCGGTGGGCTTGCCCGCCGCCTCGCCCCGCCGGCCCGGTCCCACCAGGTTCTCGTAGGCGATGAACTCGTGGCAGTTCTTCTGCAGGATCGCGCTCGTGAACTGCCGCCCCCCGACGACGAAGACTTTCTTGTCGTACTGCTTGAGCTTCTCGACGAGGCTGATGAAGTCGCTATCGCCGCCCACGATCACGAAGCCGTTGATGTGGTTGTGGGTCAACGCCATCTCGAGGGCGTCGAGGGCGAGGTTGATGTCGGCGCCGTTCTTGTCGCCGCCCGGCGTCGGGTCGCGCTGCACCATCTTGACGGCGTGCTGGCTGAGGGCCCGGCTGTAGTCCGCCCCCGCGCGCTTCCAGTCGCTGTAGGCCGTCTTGGAAATGATTTCCCCCCGCTCCTTGAGCGCGTCCAGGACGACGCCCACGTCGAACGGGACGCCGAGCGTCGACCGGACGCCGATCTCGATGTTGTCGAAGTCGATGAAGACCGCGAGCTTCAGCGGGGTCTCGGCCATCACCCCCAGTGTAACCACAGCGCCGCGTGCGAATCCATTGATAAGATAGAAACGTTCGTCTCACGAGGTCGGCCAATGCCCTTGTTCGAATACCGCTGCCAGCGGTGCGGTTACGAGTTCGAAGCCTTCGTCACCGCCGCCCGCCAGGCCGCCTGCCCGTCGTGCGACAGCCAGCAGCTCGAGAAGCGGGTCTCGCCGCCGGCCCGCCTGGCGGCCCGCGGCGGCTCGGGCGGCTACGCCAGCTTCGGCGGCGGTTGAGGCGTCGGCGGCGGCCGGTCCGGCTGCTGAGCCATCCCGACGTGCCCAGGACGAGCGCCGGGGTCCTCTTGTATCGCCGGCGCGGGGGGCGCCTGGAAGTTTTCCTGGTCCACCCGGGCGGCCCTTTCTTCGCGCGCAAAGACGAGGGCGTCTGGTCGATCCCGAAAGGCGAAGTCGAACCGGGCGAAGCCCCGTTCGACACCGCGCGCCGCGAGTTCGAGGAAGAAACCGGGGTTCGGCCCGCCGGTCCCTTCCTCGAGCTTCCCCCCGTGCGCCAGCGCGGCGGCAAGCTCGTCTACGCGTGGGCCGCCGAGGGCGACTGCGACCCGGCGTCGCTTCGCAGCGACACGGTCACCCTGGAATGGCCGCCGCGGTCGGGTCGGACCGCGACGTTCCCCGAAGTCGACCGCGCCGCGTTCTTCGACCTCGAGGCCGCCCGGCGCAAGATCAACCCCGCCCAGGCCGTCTGGCTCGACGAGCTCGCGCGCCGGCTCGGCGCCGGGTGACGCCACCGCCGGCGGCGGCGCGTGCGCTCCCCGCCTCGCGCCGGCGCTCGCTCCGCGGCGGCCGCACGGGAGGGTGCTCTCGGCCGCGTCTCCGCCGGCGCCCGGGCGCCGGGCGCTCCCGGTATGATGGAGGCCGGACGCGCGGCGAACGCCGCGGGGCTCGTCCTGGGTCGTCCTCCCCGGGGGGCACAGCGCATGCGCGTGGTCATTGCGGGCGGCGGTCAGGTCGGCGCGCTCATCGCGCGCCGGCTGTCGCGCGAAGGCAACGACGTCGTGGTCATCGACTCCCGGCCCGAGCGGTGCGCCGAGCTCGAGGCGCAGCTCGACGCCCGGGTGGTCGCCGGCAACGCCGCGCGCCTCCAGACGCTGCGCGAGGCCGGCATCGCCGACGCCGAGATGGTGATCGCCGTCACGGACAGCGACGAGGTCAACGTATTGGTCTGCCTGCTCGCGCAGGTCGAGTCGCCCGCGCGGGTCAAGGTCGCCCGCCTCCGGACCGAGGAGGCCGACGCGTGGCGCGGCGCGCTGGCGCGCGCCGGGGTGCAGATCGACCTGATCATCCACCCGGAAACCGAGCTGGCCGACCGGATCATGCGCGTCGTCCGCCGGCCGGGGGTGTCGGACCTGGTCGAGTTCGCCGGGGGCGAGGTGTGCCTGGCCGGGATGAACCTCGACGCGGACAGCCCCGTGGCCGGCCACACCCTCGAGGAGCTGGCGCGCCGGGGGCCGCCCGGGGACGCCCTCGTGGCCATGATCTTCCGCGGGTCGCAGGTCGTCATCCCCCGCGGCGGCGAAGTGCTGCGCGCCGGCGACCACGTGTACGTCGTGGCGGCGCGGTCGAGTCTCGAACCCATGCTGCGCTTCATGGGGCTGCCGCCGCCGGTCCCGCTGCGCCGCGTGCTCATCCTCGGGGGCAGCCAGCTCGGCGTGCGGGTGGCCTGGCGCCTCGAGGCGCAGGACGTCGCGGTGAAGCTGTTCGAGTCCGACGCGGCGCGCGCCGAGCGCATCGCCGCGACGCTGACGCGGTCCCTCGTGATCCACGCCGACGGCACCGACCAGGCGACGCTCGAAGAGGCCGGCGTCGCCGAGGCCAGCGCGTTCCTCGCCCTCACCGGCGACGACGAAGACAACATCCTCGCGTCGTTGCTCGCGCGCCGGCTGGGTGTTCGGAAGGTCGTGGCGCTCATCAACCGCCTCAACTACCTCGCGATGGTGCAGCGCCTCGGCATCAACACGACGGTGAGCCCCCGGCTGGCGGTCGTGGACCGCATCCTGCAGTTCGTGCGCCGCGGCCGGGTCCTTTCGGTCACGACGTTCGGCGAGGAGCAGGCCGAAGCCATCGAGCTCATCGCCAGCCCGGACGGCCGCTTCGTCGGCCGTCGGTTGCGCGACGTCCGCTTCCCCCGGGACGCCATCATCGGCGCCGTGGTCCGGCCGTCGGGTGGCGTCGTGGTGCCCCGCGGCGACTCGCGCATCGAGCCCGGCGACCGGCTGATCGTCTTCGCCCTCGAGCGCGTGGTGCCCGAGCTCGAGGCCGCCTTCGCGCCCGAGCGCGCCCGACACCGGTGATGCGCTGGGTGAGCGTGGCGCGGCCGGTCGGGCGCCTGCTGTGCATCCTGGCGGCGGCCATGCTGGTGCCCGGCGTGTGGGCGCTCGCGCGGGGCGTGGCGG
>CAYZKQ010000269.1:0-3171 GCA_964478975.1 uncultured Vicinamibacterales bacterium
CGGCGGCGCCGCGGCCGGCGCCCTGGAGGTCGTCGACGGGCTGCCCGGCGGCGCGGCGCAGCGCCACCACGAGTGCGCGCGGACTGAGGCCGGCGATGCCGGCGGCCTGCTCGAGGGTCGCGACGCGCGCGACGGTGCGGCGCAGGACCGGGTTGCGCAGCTTCTGAAACGCGGGCGCCTGCGCGATGAGCACCGCCTCGAGCTCGGGCCAGCGGTCGAGCAGCTCGGCGACCTTCATCCCGGGATGAATCAGGACGTCAGTCATACTGCAGGAGGCGGCGCTCGCCCTCGAGGGTCCGCTCGCGGGTGAGGTCCTGAGTCACTTCCAGCGTCCCGAGGTACTGCCCGCGCTCGTCGCGCACGGCGAAGTAGCGGATGTGGACGAAGCGCCCGCGGAAATCGATCCAGAACTCGGCGACCGACTGCCGGCCGGCGCGGAAGTCGCCGAGGATCCGATCCACCACGTGGACGCTCGCGGGCGGGTGGCAGTGTTGCACGAGCCGTCCGATGACGGCCTTCGGCCGCACGAAGATCCGGTTGCGGCCTTCGGTGAAGAACCGGACGCGGTCGTCCGCGTCCACGAACGTCAGGTCCACCGGCAGGGTGGCGAAGATCGCCTTGAGCTGGTCGAGCGTCAGCGAACCGGTGGGAAAGACGATCGCGCCGCTCGATTGCGGCGCGGGCGACGGCCCCGGGGTCTCGAACGCGACGCCCCGGGCGGCCGCCACCTGCGCCGCGGCGGGCGACGCCGTCGGGGCCGGACTCGGCGGCCGCCAGCCGTCGACGGGGTCGACGATGCACCAGCCGATCTGCGGGGACTCGGCCCAGATCTCGGCCCAGTCGGCTTCGGTGAGGGTGTCCAGGGCCATCGGGAAAAGGATCTTCTCTTCCTTGAAGATCATCTCCTCGATGGCCGCCAGCGCCGGCATGGCGACGGCGGGCACGACGAGGCGCCACTCGCCGACGGTCGTGCCGTCCTGCCCGAGGACCGCGCCCAGTTCCTTCAGAAGCTGCCGCACCTCGTCGTCTTTGCCCCACATCACTTTCGACGGCCCGGTGATGCCATACCGCTCGAGGTGCGGGAAGAGCAGATGTTCTTTGCGCCGGTAGTGCTTGTCGACGTCCATCAGGAGGTTGAACAGCCGCCGCGCCTCGTCCAGGCGTGCCGGGTCCACCGGCGCCTCGTCACGGCCCGCGGTCAGGAGGGCGAGCACCGCGCGGAGGCGCGCCGCCGTCTGTTCGAGGGCCCGGTTCTCGCGCTGGAAGGTGTCGACGGGATGCCCGGCGGGCACGGTGCGCGTCGCCCGGTCCACGATGAAATCGCGGAGCGCTTCCGAGTGGAGATCGCACATGCGCATGATTTCCGACGCGGGGACCCCGCCCGCCATGAGCTCCTGTTCCATGGCCGCGATTTCGGTGGCGGTGCACTCGCGGACGAGGGCCGCGAGCTGGGGCTTGACCGCCGCGGGCGCCTCCCCGCAGTGGAGGCGCGTGATGATCTCTTTCAGCGTGCGGATGCGGTGGGCGCGGTTGTCCAGCAGTTCGCTCATGGTCGTGATCCCCATATACCCCGGGCGTGGCGGGTCCCGGAATGACGGGCGTCATAAAGCGGGCCCCAGGCCTGAAGCGGCCGCCGGTCAGGCGCGCCGCCACGGCCGCAGGCCGGGGTAGGGCCGCCGCGTGCGCCAGAGGATCCAGAAGGCCGCGGCGAGCACGGCCGCCGCCGCCAGGTAGGTGCCCGGCTCGAGGTTCACGAGCGAGATCCCGTAGTGGGCCGCGACCAGACTGAGGCCGTTGTTCAAGGCATGCCACGCCATGGCGGGGAAGATCGACCCGGTGAGCAGGGTGGCCGCGGCGAACAGGACGCCGAGATAGGCGGCGGGTACCACGCGGAAGAGGGACATGTGGAAGAGGCCGAAGACGAGGCCCACGACCAGCGCCGCGGCGGCCGGGGGGAGCCGGCGGTGGAGGCCGTAGAGCAGGACCCCGCGGAAGGTGATCTCCTCGCACAGGCCCGGGAGGAGGGTCATGAGTGGAAGCAGATGCCAGAAGGGCACGTCGCGCGGCAGCAGGAACTGGCCGAAGCTTTCCAGCACGCGCGGGTCGACCGGCACGACCAGGTTCGCGAGGCGGAACACGCCGATGCCCGTGAGGAGGCCGGCCGGGGCGCCCGCGAGCACGGCGATCCAGACGGCGGGCCGGACGCCCCGCAGCGCGAGCGCCTCGCGTACGGGGAGGCGGTAGCGCCGGATCATGAGGGCGGCGCCGCCGAGCATCACCCCCACGAGATTGACGACCAGCTGCAGTCGCAGGTCGAGGCGGCCCTCGGTGTTGAGGGCCACGAGCAGGGCGACGGCCCACAGCACGGCGAACCAGCGGAGCACATGCCGGCTGAACAGGGCCGGGCCGCCGACGACGGCGGCGGGTTCCAGCTCGGCCGGTACGATCAGGCGCTCGGTCTGCAGGGCCCGCGCGACCGCCACGCCGGCCCCGATGGCGGCGGCCGCCGTCACGACCCAGGCGGCGGCGATGGCCCACCAGTCGATGCGGCCGACCAGGATGTCCTTTACCGCCACACTGATGTTGGCGACGGGCACGAGCAAGATGGCGGATCGCAGGGGGAGCGCCGGCAGGAGCGCCGCGAGACCCGGCAGCATGCCGAGGAGGAAGACGGGGAAGAAGTAGAGCTGCGCCTCTTTGTACGAGCGCGCGTAGCCGGAGACCAGCAGGAGGATGCTCGCGCCGAGGGCAGCGACCGGGAGCAACAGCAGCAGGAGGAGGGCGGCGACAGGCGGCGGGACGGCGGCGCTGAAGCTGGCGCCCGCGGGGATGACGCGGAAGCCGACGTAGACGAGAAGGTTGCCGACCTGGATGGTCGTGATCACGAGAGCGACGGCGAGGATGACTAAGTGCTTGGCCGCGACGATCTCGGCGCGCGCGGCGGCCGTGGTGAGCAGCGTCTCGAGCGTGCCGCGTTCTTTTTCGCCCGCGAGGGTGTCGACCGCCACCACGGCCCCGCCGCTGAAGAGAAAGAGGAGCAAGAGCGGCGTGAGCAGCCGTCCGAGGGCGAGGCCGGCGGCCTGGCCCGCGCTCGCCAGGTCCGCGAGGTCGACCCGGGCGACGTCGCGCGCGTCGACCGGGAAGCCGCGGGCGGCGAGGAGCCGGGCGCGC
>CAYZKQ010000270.1:0-3097 GCA_964478975.1 uncultured Vicinamibacterales bacterium
CGCGGCGGCGCCGGCCGGCCGTCGACGGGCCAGTCCAGGTCGCCCCGGAAGGGCGCCAGGGGCAGGCCGGGTGCCGGGCTCGGGGTGGTCGCCAGCGACTCGAGCGCGGCCTGGAGGCGCTCGCGGGCGAGCTGCAGCTCGCCCGCGAGCTGGGCGGCGAGGTCGCGCTGCGCGTCGATCTCGGTGATCCGCTGTCGGTACAAGCCGACGGCGCGGTCGAGCGCCGCGCGGGCCCGCGCCGTGTCAGCTTCGAGGCGGCGGATCTCCGCCTGCCGGGCGTCCAGCTCGGCCCGGGAGGCCGCCAGTCGAGCGAGCGTGCGCTCGTGCTCGAGGAAACGTTCCCGGTCGAGCCGGGCCAGGGCCGCGACCGACCGGTAGGCGCGGCCGACGGCCCGGAGGTCCTCGACGTTCAGGAGCAGCCGCCAGTAGCCCGCGCGCCCGAGCTTGTAGAGCTCGACGAGCCGCGCCGCGACTTCCGGGCGCTGGCGGGCCATGAGCGTCTCCAGGCGTTCGACCTCCCGGGCGAGCCGCCCCAGCTCGGCGACGGTCGCGTCCTGCTCGGCGCGGATCCGGGCCAGCTCGGCGGCGCGCAGGTCGCGGTCGATTTCCAACTGGCGCAACTCGACGAGCAACGTGCGTTCTTGCGCCGCCAGCGCCTCGGCTTCCCGCTGGAGCGCGCGGATGCGCTCGTCGGCGCGGCGCAGCTCGATCTGTGCCCGTCCGCCGGCCTGGGTCCCGCGGCCGGCCTGTGCGTCCCCCGCCGTCACCGCCGCCGCAGCCAGCACCGCGGTCAGGGCGACGCGGCGAACCCACCGCCGCGCCGCTGTCATGGCGTGATCCGTCATGGCGCGATTCGTCATGGCGCGACCCGTCAAAACAACGCGCGCCCGTCGATCGACGACGGGACGGCCACGTCGAAATAGCGGAGCACGGTCGGGGCGATGTCGATGAGGCGCGCCGGCAGGTGCTCGACCTTCCGGTTCGAGATGAGCACCCCGGCCGTCGTCTGGTAGTCGAACCCGCCGTGGTCGCCGCTCCACTTCGTCAGGTTGGGATAGACGAGGCCCGGCGGCGCCCCGCCCAGCGTCGTCTGCCAGGAGACCCGGTACCCGTCCTCGAACCCGAGCTGGAGATCCGGCGCGTTCGGGACGTACTCGCCGGTGTAGATGTCGTCGCGCTTGTAGACCGCCCGCACGACGCGCGCCCCCGTCTCCGGCTCGGTCAGGGCGAGCAGCTTCGCCCCGATCTCCTCGACGAGCGTCCGGTACTCCGCGCCCGGCTCGACGGTCCCGCGGGCCTCGCGCCCGCGCAGGTTGACGTAAATCTGCCCGATCCCCATGGCGTAGGCGCGCGTGCGGGTCCAGTCGACGTGTTCCCAGAACTCGCCGCCGCCGCCGAACAGATCCCACAACGTCTTGTCGCGCGACGCGGGCTCGCGAAGGGTCATGTAGCCCTGCTGCACGAGCCAGGTATTGAGGTTGACCGCCTTCCGCCAGGAGTGGAAGCCGTGGTCGGACACGATGAGGACGGGCGTGCCCGGGTCGAGGTGGTCCAGCAGCTCCCCGACGAATTGATCCGCCCGGCGGTAGACGCGCTCGATGGCGGGACCGAAATCGGCGGCCAGGGCGGCGTCGTACATGGGATGCGACGGATCCACGAGGCGCCACATCATGTGCTGGACGCGGTCGGTCGACTCGATGACGGCCACGAGCAACTGCCAGTCGGGACGGTCCGCACGGTCGAGGATGACGTTGGCGCGGTCGTCGAAGGCGCGGTAGAGGTCCTCCATGAAGGCCTTCTCGTCGATCCGGCCCTCGTTGAGCGGCCACGTGGCCTCCGCCCAGCCGAGCGTGCGGTACGGGCCGAGCCGGCGGTACAGATCCCGGGCGACCCGGCTCGGCGACGACATGGGGAGCGGGGGCCGTTCGGGGTCCCAGTTGATCGGCGAAACGTAGAGCCGGAGCTCGTCGCCGGCGCTCACGAGGTACATCTGCGCCATGCCGTAGAGGCGCACGAGCCAGTTCGCCGAGAACTCGAGGTGCAGCCACCGACTCCACTCGCCCGGTCTGAGGAGCACGGTCTCCCCTGCCACCTCGATCGTCGCCGACGGCGCCCGCGGGTCTCGGTTCCACCGGATCGTGAGCGGCAGGGTCAGGTCCGCGCGGGCCTCCAGTTCGGCCACCCGCTGGCGGTCGGCGTCGCTCGACACGCCGCGGGCGCGCATGCGGCGGAGCTGCTGCCGGACGATCGGATTCGGAGGGCCGACGAGTTCGGTCCGCGCGACGTCGCCGTCGAAGACGAGGCGCCGGAGGATGCCGCCCATCTCGGTGTCGCCTTCTTCGTATCGGCTCAGGTCCGTCGCGAAGTACTGGAACGTACCCATCGTCCCCCGGATGTCGGGCAGCGGCAGCCCCGAGAGCAGTTCGCCGTTGGGCACTTCCTCGGGGGGGAAGGTCACCGGGACGGTGAGCACGCTCGCCCGGATGCCCGCGCGGCCCGCGAGCACCCAGAACGACGTGCCGCCCCGCGTCGAGCGCACCGTGGGTCGAGCGATGGGCACCAGGTCGAAAAGAAACCGGCCGGGCTGCCGCTCGACCATGCTGAGGTCGGGGAGGTAGGTCCGCAGGTCGCGGACGAGAAAGTCGAAGATGTTGTGCTTGCCGGCGGTCACCCCCGTCGCGAACGAGGCCCACGCGGTCGGCGACTCGGGCGAATGCGTCGTCTCGAGGCGATAGAAGCCCCCCTGGTCCGCGAGCCGCTTGAAATGGGGGAGGCGGCCGGCGTTCATCCAGCGCTCGACGAGCGCCGGGTCGAGGCCGTCGAAGCCGAGCACGACGAGGCGGCGCGCCGGAGGCCGAGGACCGGGGGCGCCGGCGCACGCGAGCGTCACGGCGGCGGCGGCCAGCCCGGCGAGCGCGCGGATCGACCGCGTTCGGTGCATGCGCGAGGTCTCGGCGTGCCCCCTCAGGGCGAGGCCGGATTATAGCACCCCGCTGTGCTACGCTCGGGGTGTGCGGGTGTTGGGGATCGATTTCGGCGCGCGGCGGATCGGCCTGGCGGTGTCGGACCCGACGGGCACGCTCGCGCGGCCCCTGAC
>CAYZKQ010000271.1:0-2961 GCA_964478975.1 uncultured Vicinamibacterales bacterium
CCCGAGGCTGAACGAGGTGTCGACCGCGACGATCGTGGCGCCGGTCGGGCCGGCGGCGGCGCCGGCGCGGTAGGGCCGGGCGAAGGCTGTCGCGCACGCGACGATCGCGCCGACGCGCAGGAGGAGCAGGATCCAGTCGCGCAGGCGCCGGCGTGCCGTGCGTTCCTCGGGCGCCGCGACGAGGAAGCGGACGGCGCTGAACGGCCGGGGCGGCGCGGTCTCCCGGCGCAGCAAGTGCAGGAGGATCGGCACCGCCGCGGCGGCGGCGCCGGCGAGGAACGCCGGAACGAGCACGCCCATTTACTGCCCCACCCCGCGCCGCGAGCGGGTCGCCAGGTACGTGACGAGGGCGAACTCGAGGGGTGTCGAGGTCTCGAGCCGCAGATAATCGATGCCCGCCACGCGCAGCTCGCGTTCGTACAGCGCGAGCAGGTCGCCAATGCGCTTGAGGTACGCCTCGCGCACCCGCGGCGGCGAGGCCAGCACCTCCTCCTCACTTTCCAGGTCGCGGAACCGTGCCGTCTCGGCGAAGGGCAGGGTCAGCTCGTCGCGGTCGAGCACCTGGAACACGATCACGTCGGTGCCCCGCGACTGCAGGTAGCGCAGTCCCTTGACGACCGCCGGCGGATCGTCGAGCAGGTCCGAGATCACGACCGCCATGCTGCGCTTGGCGAGCGTCTGGGCGAGCTGCTCGAGAGGGGTCGCCAGGTCGGACCGGCGCCCCAGGTTGAGGCCCTCGAGCGCGAGCAGCACGGCGTGGAGGTGGCCGGGCCGCGCGCTCGCCGGCAGCCGGGTCACGATGCGGTCGTCGAAGGCCACTAGTCCCACGGCGTCGCGCTGGCGCGCCATGAGGTAGGCGAGAGCCGCCGCCAGGTACGACCCGTAGGCGAGCTTCGTCACGCCGCGCCCGCCGTAGCCCATCGACGCGCTCACGTCGAGGAGGACGTGACAATCGACGTTGGTCTCCTCTTCGAACCGCTTCACGTAGTATCGGTCGCTGCGGGCATAGACCTTCCAGTCGATCGTCGACGGGTCGTCGCCCGGGAGGTACTGGCGGTACTCGGCGAACTCCACGCTGAAGCCGTGGTACGGGCTGCGATGCAGCCCGGCGAGCAGCCCTTCCACGACCGTCCGCGCCCGCAGCTCCATGGTGGCGATCCGCGCGATGACCGCCGGGTCGAGGAAGCGGTCGGGGACCGGCGCGTGGCCCGTCACTTAGCACCCACTCCGCGGCGCCGGCACGGCCTCGAGCAGGCGCTCGACGAGGCTGTACGGCGTGATGTGCTCCGACTCGGCGTAGAAATTCGGGATGATGCGGTGGCGGAGGATGGGGGCCGCCAGCGCCCGGATGTCGGCCACCGAGACGTGGTAGCGTCCGTGCATGAGGGCGCGGGCCTTGCCGCCGAGGATGAGCGCCTGCGAAGCCCGCAGCCCGGCGCCCCACTTCACCCAGCGCCGCACGAACTCCGGCGCGTTCGGCCGCGATGGCCGCGACGCGCTCACCAGCCGGACGGCGTAGCGCGCCACCTCGTCGGCGACGACGACCTGGCGCACGAGCCGCTGGAACTCGAGGATTTCCGGGCCGCTCAGCACCCGCGCCGGCGCCTGCTCCTCGGTCCCCGTCGTCCGCGTCACGACCTGCACCTCGTCGTCTTCGGAGAGGTAGGTCATGACCAGATTGAACATGAAGCGGTCGAGCTGCGCCTCGGGCAGCGGATAGGTGCCTTCGAGCTCGATGGGATTCTGCGTCGCCAGGACGAAGAACGGGCGCTCGAGAGGATAGCTCCGCCCGGCGGCTGTCACGTGGTACTCCTGCATCGCTTCGAGCAGCGCCGCCTGCGTCTTGGGCGGCGTGCGGTTGATCTCGTCGGCGAGCAGGATCTGCGCGAAGATGGGGCCCGGGACGAACCGGAGCGAGCGCGTCCCGTCGGGCGCTTCCTCGAGCACCTCGGTGCCGGTGATGTCGGTGGGCATCAGGTCCGGCGTGAACTGGATCCGCTTGAAGCTGAGCTGGAGGATGTTCGCCAGCGTCTTGATGAGCAGGGTCTTGGCGAGCCCGGGCACGCCGGTGATCAGACAGTGTCCCCCCGTGAACAGCGCGATGAGCACCTGCTCGATCACCTCGTCCTGGCCCACGATGACTTTGCGGATTTCGGCCAGGATGCGCTCGCGCCCCTGGGCGACGCGCTCGGCCGCCGCCACTACGTCCACCGGTGCGTGCACGCGCGCCCTCCCGGTCAGTGCGTCAAAGCGTAGATGACTTCGTTGATGCCCATCCGGTACGCCTCGGCTGTGTACTTCAGGTAGCCGGGGTATTCGACGGCGTTCGACCACTCCCAGCCGTCGCCCATGTCCGTGTTCCAGTTGATGAGCACCATGGCGCGGCCGCGGTCGTCCTCGATCGCGCGCAGGGTCGCGACGTACCCGCCTTTTTCCCACGTGCGGCCGGCGAAGAACGACCCGAGCCCGGGCACCTGCGGGTAGGTGTCGATCTCGTAGAAGCTCTTGAACACGGGGTGATCCGGCTTGAGGTCGACGATGCGGCGGTCGGGAAACACGCGGCGCAGCTCCCGCTCGACGTTGCCCCACTCGATCGGGCCGTGGAAGTCGTCGAGCACGAGCGTGCCGCCCCGCAGCAAAAATTCCCGCAGAATCGGGACCTCGGCGTCCCGCAGGCGCAGGTTGCCCGGCTCGACCATGTAGATCCACGGGTAGTCCCAGAGGCGCGGGTCCTCGAGCGTCAGGACGATCGGGTCGTTCACGGCGATGGTCGTGACCGACTTCAGGCGGCGCGAGAAATTGTGATCCGCGGCGTCGTAGTCGACGGCCCACGGCTCGTCGAGGGCGTCCCACTGCCCCGGCGTCGTGAAGGCCGTGTACTTGATGCGCACGAAGGTCCATTCCACGCCGGCGAAGCGCGGGTCCCGCGGCTGCGGCGCCCCGGCCGCGTCGGCCCCGCCG
>CAYZKQ010000272.1:0-2955 GCA_964478975.1 uncultured Vicinamibacterales bacterium
AGGTCAACGTCTCGCCCCGCGCTGGCGACCCGCTCTCGCCCGGCGGCGACGCGGGCTCGATCGCCCCGGCGGCGGGCGCCGGCGCCAGCTCCGGCTGGGCGGCGCGCCGGCTCTCGACGCCCCGCCCCACCCAGACGCCGAACAGAAACACCACGACCGCGACGAGGGCGGCTGCCATGAACAGGAACACGATCTGCTTCCCGCTCAACTGGATCTCGTGGAACCCCTCGTCGCGTCCGTACCGGTCGGTCTCGTGCGGCACGGCGGTCGGCCCTCACGCCTTCGGCTGCCCGGCGGCGCGCAACAGGTGGAGCACATCGATGGGCAGCGGGAAGATGATGGTCGAGTTCTTCTCCGAGGCGATTTCCGTCAGCGTCTGCAGGTACCTCAGCGTGACCGTCACGGGCTCGGCCGAGATGATCCGCGCGGCTTGCGAGAGCTTCTCGGACGCCTGCAGTTCGCCGTCGGCGTGGATGATCTTCGCGCGCTTCTCGCGCTCGGCCTCGGCCTGGCGCGCCATCGCCCGCTGCATGTCCGGCGGCAGGTCGACGTGCTTGACCTCAACGGCCGACACTTTCACCCCCCAGGGGTCCGTGTGCAGGTCCAGGATCTGTTGGAGCGTCTGGTTGAGCCGTTCGCGCTCGGCGAGCAGGTCGTCGAGCTCGACCTGGCCCAGCACGCTCCGCAAGGTCGTCTGGGCGAGCTGCGACGTCGCGTAGTGGTAGTTCTCGACCTCCACGACCGCTTTCCGCGGGTCCATCACGCGGAAGTACACCACCGCGTTCACCTTCACCGACACGTTGTCGCGGGTGATGACGTCCTGCGGCGGAACGTCCAGCACGACCGTGCGCAAGCTGACCCGGACCATCCGGTCGATGGGCGCGAACACCAGGATGAGCCCGGGGCCCTTCGGCTGCGGCAGCAGCTTGCCCAGCCGGAAAATGACGCCGCGCTCGTACTCGTTGAGCACCTTGATCGACGCGAGGATATACAGGACGACGATGGCGACGAAGACGAGAACCGGGTTCATCTCGATCCTCCTTGTGAGTCGTCCGCCGGACGGGCGCGGCGCACGGTTAGCTTCAATCCTCGCACAGCGGTCACCACGACGTCTTCGCCGGCGGCGATCGGCTCGGCCGCGGTGGCGTTCCAGATCTCGCCGTGCACGGCGACCCGGCCGACCCCGCCCGGCTCGATGGCAGTCAGGGCGCGTCCGACTTCGTCCAGCATGCCCGCCTCACCCGTCACGCTGCGCCGCCGCTGGGCCTGGACCGCCAGATGCACCAGGAACAGGACGATCGCCGACAGGCCCAGCGTGATGGGCAGGACGACCCGCAAGCCCAGCCGCAGCTCCGGCACGGGCGACTCGAAGAGCATGAGGGACCCGAAAATCAGGCTCACGACGCCACCCGCGGCCAGCACGCCGAAACTGGCGACCTTGATCTCCAGCACCAGCAGCAACAGGCCGAACACGATGAGCAGCAAGCCGACGTAATTCACCGGCAGGATCTGGAACGCGAAGAAGGCGAGCAGCAGGCACACGCCGCCCACGACCCCGGGCAGCACCGCACCGGGATTCCACAGCTCGATCGTAATCCCCAGCGTGCCCAGGCTCAGAAGCAGATAGGCGATCTGGGGGTGGGCGATCGCGCTCAGCAGCCGCTGCCGCCAGGTCATCTCGACCCGGTGCACCACCGCGCCCGCGGTGTGCAGCGTCACGGTGCGCCCGTCGAAGCGGGTGATCGTGCGCCCGTCGAGCTGCCGCAGCAGATCATCGAAGTCCGCGGCGACCAGGTCGATGAGCGGCGGCGAGGCCGACCGCGCCTCCTGCTCGGTGAACGAGCGGCTCTCGGTCACCGCCTCCTCCGCCAGCTTGACGTTGCGCCCCCGCTTTTCCGCGAGCGACCGCGCGTGGGCCGCCAGGTCCTGCGCCGCCTTCTTGGCGAGCGTCTCGTCGAGGCGCTCGCCCAACCCGGCCACCGGGTGGGCGGCGCCGATGTGCGTGCCCGGGGCCATCGCGGCCACGTCGGCCGCGATGGTGATGAGAAAGCCGGCCGACGCCGCCCGGCTCCCGCTCGGCGCCACGTACACGACCACGGGCGTCCGGGAACTGACGATCGCCTGGTTGATCTCCAGCGTCGAGTCGACGAGCCCGCCCGGCGTCCGCAGCGTGAAGACCACTACGGCCGCGTCGGCCGCCGCGGCTTGCCGCAGCGTGTCCACCATGAACTCCGCCGTCACCGGGTGGATGATGGCGTCCACCTCGGCCGCGTAGACCACCGGCGGCGGACTCGCCGGCGGCGACGCGACACCCGCCGCGACCAGGGTCGCCGCCCCGAGCGCCGCCAGCCCCGCCGAGAGCCACCGCCGCGCGCCGCTTCGTGTCATGTGCCGCCCCTGCTCACACCACCGAGCCTTCGACGGGCGGGTTCCCGGGCGCCCCGGCCGGCCCCTCCGGCTCCCGCCGACCGCGCCGGTCGATCTCGGCCAGCAAGCTCTTCGCCTCGACCGACTCCGGATCGAGCGCCCGCGCCCGCTCCGCCTCCGCGCGCGCCGCCGCCGGATCGCCGGCCTCCAGGTACGCCCGCGCCAGCGCCAGCCGGGTCTCGACCGACTCCTGACACCAGACGGCGACCGTGAGCGCTTCGACCGCCTCCCGGACGCGACCGGTCCGCCCGTAGGCGCGGCCCAGCAGGAGATGGGCTTCCGCGAGGTAGGGCGACAGATACACGGCCCGCCGCAGCTCCACGATGGCGTCCCGGTCCTGTTGGGCCGCGAGCGACCGCCGGGCGCGCTCCAGATAGAAGCGCGCGAGTTCGTCCTGCTCGCGCTGGCGCGCGCCGACGATCGCACGGTCGACGCCCCGCGTGCCGGGCGGGTCGAGCGCCCGGGCGAGGCGTTCCAGACCGCGCGGGACCGCCGGCGGGCGCTCGCCCGGCCCGTGGTCGTACCGGG
>CAYZKQ010000273.1:0-2946 GCA_964478975.1 uncultured Vicinamibacterales bacterium
CCCGGCCCGCCCCGATCGGCGACCACCCGGCGCGTGCCGCCGCCCGCGATCGTCGGGACGATCTCGACGACGTCGCCGTCCTTCAGGGCGCGGTCGCGGGCCCCGTGGAGGATCAGTTCGTCGTTGACCGCGATGGTGAAGCCGCCGGCCAGGTATTGCGCGCGGAACCCCGCGACGCGCCGGTCGACCGCGGCGACGAGCTCGTCGATCGAACGCACCTCGTCGCCGAGCGCCAGCACCTCGGCCCCGGCGGGGGCGAGCCCGGAGGGCAGCCGCACGGTGATCACGGCCCCGGTCACGCGCCGAGCAGCGCGTGCAGCTCGCGCCGCCACGCGTCGGCGGGCACGCCCTCGTCGGTCAACCCGGAGAGGGCGTAGAAGCGCGAGAGCATCGTGTCGAACTCGGCGCGGTCGATTTTCTCGCCGGCGTACGGGCCCACGCGGATGGGCTCGTCGAACCAGCGGTCGGGCAGCGTATCGTCCCGGCGCCTCACCCCGAGCCGGTAGTTGATCAGCCGCTCGACGCCCATGATGTTGAGGCCGACGCGGTCGAGCGCCGACGGGTCGAAGGCGAGGCCCGTCACGTTGGCGATCTGCGCGGCGAACTCGTCGTACCCGGGCAGCGACGGGCTGTTGAACAGCTTCGTCGTGAAGCGGCACATCCCGACGGCGTCGCCCACGCCGAACAGGTTCTCGCACACCCGCACGGCCAGCTCCTTGCCCTGGTAGCTGGTCGGCTCGGCGCTCACGGGCCCCCCGTAGAGCCGGGCTTTGAAGGCCGGGTCGTCGTTGATCCGCGCGTTGATCTCGAGGGTGACGCGGTTGCGCAGGTGGTCCATGCCGCGTGTCGCGACGGCCAACCCCAGGGCGAAGGCCTTGATGATGCGGGCGTCGTGCGGGTCGCTCTGCATGAGCCCCTTGACCGCCATCCGGTAGCGCAGCGCCTCGGGGGGATAGTGCCCGCGGTCGACGGCGCGCGCCCCGTCGGCCAGCACGTTCCCGAACCCCTCGCGCGCCGCCGTCAGGAACAGGAGGCGCTCGACCAGGCCCGCGTCCCCCCAGCGCAGCGCCAGCCCCCCGGTGTGGCGCGTCGTGATGATCCCGCGCTGGAAGAGTTCCATCGCCCAGGCGATGGCCGACCCAGTCGACGCCGTGTCGAGGCCGAGGTCGTTGCAGATGTTGTTCAAGCGGATGACCGCCTCGACGCGGTCGATCCCCAGATTCGGCCCCAACTTCCCCAGCGTCACGTACTCCGGGCCGTCGCCCCGGCCGTAGCGGTCCGCCGGGTCGTCGTTGAGCGCGTTGAGCGGCCGGCAGTTCACCGGGCACCGGAAGCACCCGACCAGGCCGGGCCGGTACGGGTCGATGTGCTCCGCGTCGAGCCGGTCGGTCCACGTCGTCTCCTGGTTGTTCTTCGTGCCCATGGCGCCGAGCAGCCGGCTCGGCTTGTAGAGAAACGGCGTTCCGCGCAGCTTGAGCGCGTGCTTGACGACCGCCGTGTCGAGGACGCGGTGCGCGATGGCCCGGTTGTACTCCTTGTACGGGCCCGCACTGGCGAACTCGCGCGGCGCCTCGTGGATGACGATGGCCTTGAGGCCGAGGGCGCCCATCTTCGCGCCCGGGCCGCCGCGGGCGAAGCAGGACTTCGGCCCCGCCATGATCGCGCTCGTCAAGACCAGGCGCTCGCCCGCCCGGGTGATCGCCGCCATCGCCAGGTCGCGACCCCACGTGCCGCCGACGTCGGCGGCCACCCGCGCCCGGAGGTCGAGGTTGTCGAGACCCGCGTATCGCGACGCGTCGCGGAAGGCGACCTGGCCCTCGCGGATGTAAAGCAGCGTCCACCCGGGCCGACGCCCGTAGAGCACCAGATGGTCGATGCCGCTCGCTTTCAAGAAGGACGGGAAATCGTCGCCGGCGTTGCAGTCCATCAGGACGCCGGACTCGGGCGACCACGAGGTCGCGTTGCCGCGCGCGGCGCTCGGGACGAAGCCGGTGAGGACGCCGGCGCCGAAAATGAGCGGGATGTCGGGATGCAAGGGCTCGAGCGACTCGTCGAGCAGGCGGTACAGGTAGAACATGTTGCCGCCGCGTCCCCCGAGCAGCCCCCGGAAGACCGGAAGCGGCAGGTAGGCCGACCGCACGGCTTGCCGCGCGAGGTCGATGAACAGGGTCCGCCCCTGCCCTGGAAACTGGGGGCGGTCGGGCAGCTCGGCGAGGAGCTGCGCCACCCGCTCTCTGAGCGGCATAGCGCGAGCTTAACACAGGGCCGGCGCGGGGCGGTGTAGAATCACGCCTCGCACCCATGCGCGCGACGGTCACCCTGCCGCTCGTCCCCGTGATGCTCATCATGACCACCGCTTCTGCGCAGCGCCCGGGCGATCGCCCGGCCGGCAACCCCTCCGCCACGCGGTCCGCGGTGCTGGCCCGCAACGGGCTCATCGCGACCAGCCAGCCGCTCGCCTCGGCGGCGGGCCTGCGGGTCCTGCAGGCCGGCGGCAATGCGGTCGACGCCGCCGTGACCGCGGCCGCGGTCCTGGCCGTCGTCGAGCCCACCATGACCGGGGTCGGGGGCGACCTCTTCGCCCTCGTGCACGACCCGAAGACGGGGCGGGTCGTGGGGTTGAACGCGAGCGGGCGGTCGCCGTACGCGGCCACGATCGACGAGTTCAGGCGGCGCGGCCTCGAGGCGGTTCCCGAGCGCGGCCCGCTCTCGGTCTCGGTGCCCGGGGCGGTCGACGGCTGGGAGGCGCTGCTCGCGCGCTTCGGCACGATCTCGCTCGCCCGCGCCCTCGAGCCGGCGATCCAGTACGCCCGCGAGGGGTTCGCGGTCTCCGAGATCATCGCGGACCAGTGGCGGGCGGCGGCGCCGGTCCTCGCCCGCGATCCGGCGGCGGCGGCGGTGTTTCTCCCGGGCGGCCGCGCGCCCGCCGCGGGCGAGGTCTTCGCC
>CAYZKQ010000274.1:0-2830 GCA_964478975.1 uncultured Vicinamibacterales bacterium
CGAGGCATCAAAACGGGTGCGTGGTCTTCGCGTGGGCGTGGCGGCCGGCGGCCGTTGCCGCCGGCAAGCGCGGACGCGGGGCCGCCGGCGCCGCCAGGCGCCGCCGCGGCGGTCGCTCCCGCGGGCTGTTCGAGCAAGGCCTTCCGGCTCAGCCGCACCTTTCCCGACGGGTCGATGTTGATGACCTTGACGAGGAGCTGATCTCCCTCCTTGAGCTCGTCCCGAACGTCCTTGACGCGGTGGTGCGCGATTTCCGAGACGTGCAGCAAGCCGTCGACGCCGGGCAGGATCTCCACGAAGGCGCCGAATTCGGTGATGCGCTGGACCCGGCCCAGGTAGGTCTTGTTGAGCTCGGGCGTCGCCGTGATCTCTTCGATGATCGCGATGGCTTTGCGGGCGGCGGCCTCGTCGGCCGACGCGACGTGGACGCGCCCGTCGTCTTCGACGTCGATCTTGACGCCGGTGCGGTCGATGATGCTGCGGATCGTCTTGCCGCCGGGGCCGATGAGGTCGCGGATCTTGTCGACCGGGATCCGGATCGTGATGATGCGCGGGGCGAACACCGAGATGGTCGGCCGCGGCGCGGCGAGCGCCGCCTGCATCTTGTCCAGGATGAACAGGCGTCCCTGGCGCGCCTGCTCGAGGGCTTCCCGCATGATCGCGGGGGTGATGCCCGACACCTTGATGTCCATCTGGAGCGCCGTGATCCCGCGGGCCGTGCCGGCGACCTTGAAATCCATGTCGCCGTAGTGGTCCTCGGCGCCGGCGATGTCCGTGAGGACGGCATACTTACCCGTCCGCTCGTCCATGATGAGCCCCATCGCGATCCCGGCGACCGGCGCTTTGAGCGGCACGCCGGCGTCCATCATGGCCAGCGACCCACCGCACACCGACGCCATCGACGACGACCCGTTCGACTCGAGGATGTCGGAGACGACCCGGATGGTGTAGGGGAAGACGTCCTCAGGCGGGACCATCGGGAGCAGCGCCCGCTCGGCGAGGGCGCCGTGCCCCACTTCGCGGCGCCCCGGCCCCCGGAGGAACGCGACCTCGCCCACCGAAAAGGGCGGAAAGTTGTAGTGGAGCATGAACCGCTTGTAGATTTCGCCGTCGACCAGCTCGACCTTCTGCTGGTCCTCGGCCGTCCCGAGCGTGGCGGTGACCAGCGCCTGGGTCTCGCCTCGGGTGAACACGGCGGAGCCGTGGGCGCGGGGCAGGATGCCCACCTCGATGCTGATCGGCCGGATCTCGTCGAAGGCCCGGCCGTCGAGCCGGCGGCCGCGCTCGAGCACCTCGTCGCGCAGGACCTTCTCCTTGAGCTCCTTGAAGATCTGCTTGGCTTCGACCCGGCGCTCGACCTCGCCCTCGGGAATGCTGGCGATGAACTCCTCGAGCACCTGGTCCACGCGCTCGTAGTTTTCCAGCTTGCCGCGGATGCGCATCGCCTCGCTCAGCGGCACCAGCACCTTCTCTTCCACCTCGCGGTAGAACTCGGTCCCGATGACCCGCTGGGGCACGGGCAGCTTGGGCTTGCCCACTTCCCGCTTGAGGTCGTCGATGGCGTCGACCATCCGCCGGATCGCCTCGTGCCCGAGCTCGAGCGCCGTGACGATTTCCGCTTCGGTCACCTCGACCGCCCCGGCCTCGACCATCACGATCGCGTCCCGGGTGCCCGCGATGACCAGGTCCAACCGGCCGCGGCGCCGCTCCTCGTACGTGGGGTTGACGATGAACGTGCCGTCGACCAACCCCACCCGCACCCCCGCAATGGTGCGCTCGAAGGGGATTTCCGACAGGGCGAGGGCCGCCGACGCCCCCGTGATCGCCAGCACGTCCGGGTCGTACGCATCGTCGGCCGAGAGCACGAGGGCGATGACCTGCGTCTCGTGGCGCCAGCCGGGGGGGAACAAGGGGCGGATGGGGCGGTCGATCAGCCGGCTCGAGAGCACCTCTTTCTCCGCAGGCTTCCCCTCGCGCTTGAAGAATCCTCCGGGGATGCGCCCGGACGCGTAGGTGTACTCCCGGTAGTCGACCGTGAGGGGGAGAAAGTCGATCCCCTCCCGAGCCGACGCCCCGTGGCACGCCGTGACGAGGACCATGGTGTCGCCGTAGCGCACCAGCGCCGCGCCGTCGGCCTGTTTGGCGAGCTTACCCGTCTCGATGGAGAGGGTCGCCCGGCCGATCGTGACTTCTCGTGTGTGCATGGTGTGTTGTGCCTCTTCGCTTTCTCGAACCGCCGTGGCTCGCGTGGAGTGGGCCGGCCGGTGTCCGCGGGGGGCGCGTCACTTGCGGATCCCGAGCTTGCGGACGAGCTCCGCGTAGCGCTCGGCGTCCTGCCGCTTCACGTAGTCGAGCAGCCGGCGCCGCTGGCTGACCAGCTTCAACAAGCCTCGGCGCGAATGGTGGTCCTTCGCGTGGGTCTTGAAGTGTTCCGTGAGGTCGTTGATGCGTTCGCTCAAGAGGGCCGCTTGGACTTCCGGCGACCCCGTGTCAGTGTCGTGAATCCGGTAGGCGGCAATGATCTCCTGCTTGCGTTCCTTCGTGAGTGCCACGACTTCCTGCCTCCACGTGCGGCCCAGTCGACGCTCTCCGGAGTTCCAGCCTCGCCGCGACCAGCCCGCCGTTCATAACGAATTTCTAAGCTCAGACAGTTCAACATCTTACACCAGGACCACGAGCGGGTGCAAAACCGCCTCCCTCTCCCGCCGCGCGATGGCCACGAGCTGGCCCTGCTGATTGAAGAGCCGCACCAGCTCGCCGCCCGCCGAGCCGTCCGGGCGAGGGGTGCCGGGCGACGCCGGCTCGGGCGGGCCGGCCTCCAGGGGCTCGG
>CAYZKQ010000275.1:0-2802 GCA_964478975.1 uncultured Vicinamibacterales bacterium
CCGGCGCGTGCCGCGGCGGCCGCGCCGGCACCGGGTCGTGGCACGCGCGACACGGGACGCTCGGGTCTGCCGCGCGCGCCCAGTAGCGCGCCCGCGGGGCCTCCTGGGCCAGACGGTCGGCCCGCGCCCACGCCGCCGCCGCGGCCGACAGGGTGGACCCGAGCCCACCGCCGAGCGCGGCCGCGGGGAGGCCGGCGAGGGGCGCTCCCACCGCGGCGCGAAGAAACGCGCGCCGGGACAGCATCGGTGCCTCCCGGCCGCCCCGGTCTCCCCTCCAGTGTACGCCAGCCGGCGGCCGCGGGTTACTGGCCCCGCCCGCCGCGGCCCGCCTGCGGCGGCGGCAGCGGCTTGCGCGGCAGCCGCTGCTCGCGGTTGGCGGCGTGATAGACGAACGACGCCACGATCACCGCGTTCTGGATCATGTCCGGCGCCTGCACCCGATCGTAGACGTCCATGTTGGAGTGGTGCGTGCGCGTGTTGTACTCCACCGGGTCCTGGATGAACTGGAACCCGGGCAGGCCCACCGCGTCGAAGGCCAGGTGGTCTGTCCCGCTCGTGTTCCGGATCGTGAGGGTCGTCATGCCCAGGTTCCGGAACGGTTCCATCCACGCGGCGAAAATCGGCGCCACCATCTCGTTGCCCTGCAGGTAGACGCCGCGGATCGCCCCCGTCCCGTTGTCCACGTTGAAATACGCGGAGAACTTCCCGTGCTCCGGCTTGAGCGCCATCGTCTGCGGGTCGGCGAAGTGGTCGCGGACGTAGGCGCGCGAGCCGAGCAGGCCCTGCTCCTCGCCCGTCCACAGCGCGATCCGCACGGTGCGCCGGAGCTTGAGGCCCGTCGCCTTCAGGATCCGGACCGCTTCCATCATGACCGCCGAGCCGGCAGCGTTGTCTGTCGCGCCCGTCCCCGTGTGCCACGAGTCGAAATGGGCGCCGAGCATCACGAGCTCGTCGGCCTTGTCCGTCCCCGGGATCTCGCCCACGATGTTGAAGGCGTCGAGCGTCTCGTCGTGGAAGGTGTTCTGGATGTCGAGTTCGAGCGTGACCGGGACCTTGCGTTCCAGCATGCGGACCAGGCGGTTGTAGTGTTCCACCGCCAGGCTCACCTGGGGCAGCGTCGGGGGCGCCTTCGGATCCCGCGACCCGCCGCTCTGGACGAACACCGTGCCGCCGTCGCCGTTGCCAGCGTCGAGCAGCGCCAGGGCGCCTTCGTCCATGAAGAATTGCAGGCGCTTCTGCGCGAACCCGGGACCGCCGCCGGGGCCGCCGATCCGCCCGCGCCCGCCGCGCCCGCGGTGCCGGACCTCCGTCGCCAGCTCTTCGAGCTCCTGGTCCGTGAAGCGGCGCCCCAGCGGCTCGAAGCGCGCGGGCACCTCCCGCGCCGGCATCGTGAGGACGAACTTGCCCCGCAACTGGCCCTTGAACTTCGCGAAGTCCGCCTCGGTCCCGACCACAGCCAGGACCGCCGGCGCGCGCACCGGCCCGTTGGTGCCCGGCGTCCACGCCTTCGGATAGCCGATGATCGGAAACGCCTGCGGCTCCACGGCGTGAATGACCGTCCGCTGGTTGGACCAGCCGCGCCCGAACGGCCCCCACGGTTCGAGTTTCACATTGACGAGGCCCCACTCAGTCAGCTTGCCGGCAGCCCACTCCGCGGCCTTGCGGATGCCGGGCGAACCGGTCAGGCGCGGGCCGTACACGTCGGTCAAATAACTGAGGATGTTCATCACCTGCGACCGCTGGAAGCCTTCCTCCTTGATCTTGTAGACGGCATCCAGGTCGACCGGCTCGCGCTGTCCGGCGAGGGGCAGCACGAGCGCGAGCATGAAGGCCAGGGTGGCCCCGACGACTGCCGTGCGTGAACGAATCGTTCGACTCATCCCTCGGCTCCTGCGAAAAGTTCCCCTATACTACTCCGCCTGGCGCCCGCGCGCGCACGGGCACGCAGGCTTCGAGGGCGGCGGATGGTACGACCTGCGCGATCCCGCACTCGAGGCGGCGGGGCCCGTGTCGGGCGCTGCGGGAGCCGTGCGCGGGAGCTGTGCTACGATGGCGCGTTCGGCGCGGGATGCGTCCAACCACGGCAACGGAGGGTCCGATGATGCGGAAAGTGCTCGGCGTGACGATCGCGATCGTGCTGGCGGCGGGACCGGCGGCGGCCCAGTCGTCGGGGTCGGATCCGGGTCCCCTGAGCGCCAGCCTCAAGCGGCTGTGGGACGGCATCAAACGGAACATCCAGGAGTCAGCCGAAAAGATGCCGGCTGAGGACTATCAGTTCAAGCCGGCGGGGACCGCGCCCGAGGTCCGGACCTTCGGCCAGATGCTGGCGCACGTGGGCGCGGCGCACGTCGGCTACTGCGGGCGCGCGGCGGGCGACCGCACGCCCGAGCAGATGAAGGCCGACCAGCAGCGCTTCGCCGACCTCGAGAAGTCCGGGACCAAGGACCAGATCGTCAAGGCGCTCGCCGAGACGATCGCGTACTGCGACGGGGTCTACAGCGCGATGACCGACGCGAAAGCCCTCGAACTGCTACCCGGCGGCCAGACGCCGGTGCCGCGGGTGCAACTGCTCATCCAGAACATCGCCCACGACAACGAGCACTACGGTAACCTGGTGACCTACTTCCGCGCGAAGGGGATGGTGCCCCCGTCGACCGAGCGGGCGCAGCAGATGCGGCGGTGACTCCCGGGAGCGGTTCGCCGCCGATGCGGTGGCGTGATCCTGACGGGGAGCGGCGGCGCGCCCCGGGAGGCCGGCGCCGGCTGCGCGGCTGGGCGGCGGGCCTCGCGCTCGTCGGGCTG
>CAYZKQ010000276.1:0-2726 GCA_964478975.1 uncultured Vicinamibacterales bacterium
GGCGCTACGCCGAGTCGGAAGGGCGGCCGATCGAGCAGGCGTTCGCGGCGATCGCGGGCCTGCTCGATCTGCTCACGCTGGCCGACAAGCCGCCGGCGTCGATTCCCTCGCTCGACGTGGCGATCGCGGCCCTCCTCGTGCTGCTCGCCGCCGCGGCGACGGCACCCGCCGAGCGCGCCAACGCCCTCAAGGCGGCGGGCCGCTTTCTGGCGGGCGCCGGTGTCGCGCTCGTGGCGATGAACGCGGCCGGGACGACGCGCCGGACCGCCGCCGTGCTCGCGGCGGGCGTGGCGAGCGGGGCGGTCGCGGCGGGCGTCGTGATCCTCGAGGCGGCCCAGCTGCCCGCCCTGCTCCGGTGGCTCACGGCCTTCCGGCCCGGCGTCCACGTGGTCGGCGGCACGCTGCGGCCGAGCGGCACGCTGCCCTACCCGACGACCGCCTCGATGTATCTGGAGGTCGTGTTCGCGTTCGGGCTGGCGCTGCTGGTGCTCGCCGCCGACCACCGCCGCCGGTGGGCGGTCTGCCTGGCGTTGGCCGCGCTCGTCCTGACGGCCGAGGCGATCGCCCTCACCCTGACGCGCGCCGGCGCCGTCGTGCTCGTTGTGTCGGCCGGCGTGATGCTCGCAGGGCTGGTGGCGCGCCGCGGCTGGGACCGCAGCGCCCGGCTGGTCGGCGCGGCGGGCCTCGCGGCGGCGCTGGCCCTGGGGCTCACCTGGACCCTGCACGGCCCGTGGCTCCGGCTCGTCACCGAAACGACGGCGGGGTGGTACCAGGCGGAGTACCACGTCCCGCCCGCCCTCCGGCTGCGGCCGGGCGAGCTGCGCCGCCTCGAGGTGCGCGTGCGCAACGCTGGCGGCGTCGCGTGGCGGCCGGACGGCGCGTCTCCCTTCCGGCTCTCGTACCACTGGCTGACGGCGTCCGGCGAGCAGGTCGTGCAGTGGGACGGGCTCCGCACGGACCTCGCGGGACGGGTGGCGCCCGGAGCGTGGACCACGCTCTCCGCGTGGGTGCTCGCCCCGGCGGTGCCGGGGCGTTACCGCCTCGCATGGGACGTCGTGCAGGAAGACCGGCTCTGGTTCAGCACCGAAGGGGCCCCGCCCGGCTTGACCGAGGTCGAGGTCGCCGGCGCGCCGGTGCCCGGAGCGGCGCGCGCTGTGCCGGCCGCAACCGTGCCGACACCCAGGGTGGTGCTCGGCCGGTTCGAGCTCTGGCGCGCCGGCGTGGCGATGCTCGCCGAGCGGCCGCTCACGGGCGTGGGACCCGACAACTTCCGCCTGCGGTACGGCCCGTACGCGGGCGTCGCGCGCAGCGACCCGCGGGTCCACAGCAACAACATGTACCTGGAGGTCCTGGCCGGCGCGGGCGCGGCGGGCGGGGCGGCGTTCCTGTGGCTGCTGTGGCGGGTCGCGGCGCGCCTGGTGGCGGCGGCGCGTGCAGCCCGCGGGGACGCCTTCCCGCTGGACCTCGGTCTCGCGGCGGCCCTCGCCGCCGTCCTCGTCCACGGTCTCGTGGACAGCTTCTGGACCTTCACCCCGACCTACATCGCCATCTGGACCGCGCTCGGCCTGGCGGCCCGCGCCGGCGCGGCCGCGGGGGAATGACGCGTGCGGATTCTGCTCGAGGGGACCACGCTCCGCCCCGGCCGGACCGGCGTGGGGTACTACGTCGAGCACCTGCTCGTGCATCTGGCGGCGGAAGCGCGCGACGAAGAACTCATCGTCGCCTCGAACGGGCCGATTGACACGTCAGGGCCGCTGCCGCGCGGCGTGCGCGTGGCCGACGGCTACGCCTTCCCGCTGCGCCTGCCGTGGATGCAGATGGTGGTGCCCCGCCTCGTCTCCGAGATCGGCGCCGACGCGGCGCACTTCACCAACTCGGTCGTCCCGGTGGCCTGTCCGGTCCCGACGGTCGTGACCATTCACGACATGAGCCTCACGCTCTATCCGCGGTTCCACCCGCTGCGCCGCGTGGTGCTCCAGCGGCCGTTCGTCGCGCTCGCGGCGCGCCGCGCCGACGCGATCATCGCCGTGTCGCACAGTGCCCGGCGGGACATCCTGCGCATCTACCGCGTGCCGCCCGAACGCGTCCACGTCGTTCACGAGGCGGCCGCGCCGGCGTTTTGCCCCATCGCCGACCCCGCGCGGCTGGCGGCGACCGCGCGGCGCTACCGGCTGCCCGAGCGCATCGTCTTGTATGTCGGGACGATCGAGCCGCGCAAGAATCTGCCGCGCCTGCTCGAGGCGTTCGCGCGCCGCAAACACGCCGGTGACTTGCCTCACACCCTGGTGTGCGCCGGCCGCTACGGGTGGCGGGCCCGCGACGTGCGCCGCACCGTCGAGCGCCTGGGGCTGGGCGAGGCGGTCCGGTTTCTAGGCTACGTGCCGTTCGCCGACTTGCCGGCCCTCTATAACCTGGCCGAGGTGTTCGTCTTCCCGTCGCTGCACGAGGGCTTCGGCCTGCCGGTGCTCGAAGCCATGGCGTGCGGCATTCCCGCCGTCGTCGGACGGAATTCCTCCCTGACGGAGGTCGCAAGCGACGCGGCGGAAGCGGTCGACGCCGCCGACACCGAGGCGCTCGGGGAGGCCCTCGTGCGCCTCGCGCGCGACCCGGAGCTCCGGCGCGAGCGCGCGCAGCGCGGGCTCGCCCGGGCCCGGGCGTTCTCGTGGCGGCGCGCCGCCCGGGAGACGCTCGACGTCTACCGCGCCGTCGCCGCGCCGAGCCGGAGC
>CAYZKQ010000277.1:0-2693 GCA_964478975.1 uncultured Vicinamibacterales bacterium
GCCCTCGCCGACGCCGCGCGGGCGGCCGGCGCCGAGATCCGAACCCGCGCCGACGTCGTGCGCATTTTGGTCCGCGGCGGCCGCGCGGCCGGCGTCGCGCTCGCCACCGGCGAGGAGATCGCGGCGCCCATCGTGGTGTCGAACGCCGACCCACGGCGCACGTTCCTGACGCTCGTCGACCCCGACGCCCTCGCGCCGGCGTTTCTCGACGCGATCCAGCACTACCGCGCCGCAGGCGCCGCGGCCAAGGTCAACCTCGCGCTGGACCGGCTCCCCCGCTTCGACGCGCTCCGGTCGGAGGACGCGGCCGAGCGGATGCTGGCCGGGCGCGTGCATATCGGACCCGACCTCGACGCGCTCGAGCGCGCGGCCGATGCCGTCAAGTACGGCCGGCTCGCCGAGGCGCCCTGGCTCGACGTGACGACCCCGTCGCTCGCAGACCCCGCGCTCGCCCCGCCGGGCAAGCACGTCATGTCGATCGTCGCGCACGGCGCCCCGTACGACCTGCGCGCCGGCGACTGGGCTTCCGAACGGGACGAACTCGCCCGGCGGGTGCTCCGAACGCTCGCAGCCTATGCGCCGGACCTGCCCGACCTCGTGCTCGACATGCAGGTGTTCACCCCGGCGGACCTCGAGCGCGAGTGGGCGCTCACGGGCGGACACCTCCACCACGGCGAGCCGGCGCTCGACCAGCTCTTCTTCATGCGCCCGGCCTACGGCTGGGGGCAGTACCGAACGCCGGTCGAAGGGTTGTATCTCTGCGGCGCCGGCACGCACCCGGGCGGGGGGGTGACCGGGGTTCCCGGCCTGAACGCGGCGCGTGAGATCATTCGCGATGCGCGGCGCCGAGGACGGGACAGGCGCGGGCAGAAGGCAGAAGCGTGAGGAGGGAGACGACGGACACAGGCATGCGGAGGGCAGGAGGCACACCCTGATGGCGACCCGACCGATCGTGTTCGCTGGCGTCTTCGGCGCGCTCGTGAGCGCGCTCCTCCTGATTGTCTCCCGGCCGGCGACGCGGCCCGGGGTGTTCGGCTTCTCGCCCCGCGCCGCTGACGCGCAGCGCGCGCTCGAGCACCGGTGGCTGCGGTCGGTCTCGGCCGACCGCCTCCGCGACGCCCACCGCGTCCTCGCCGCGAAACCGCACCTGGCCGGGTCGCCGCGCGACCGCGAGCTCGCCGAGTGGGTGCGCGACCGGTGGGTCGCCGCCGGACTCGAGGATGTGGCGATCACGGAACACGAGGTATTGCTGCCGTGGCCCGAGGAAGTCTCCGTGGAGATGACCGCCCCCTCGGCCTGGCGCGCGTCCATGATGGAAGACCCGGTGCCGGGCGACGAGTACTCGGCGGCGCTCGACGTCGGCATTCCCTACCACGCCTACTCGCGCTCGGGCGAAGCGGAGGCCGAGGTGGTCTACGCGGCGAGCGGCAACCCCGAAGACTACGACTGGCTGGCCGCGCGCGGTGTCGACGTCCGCGGCAAGATCGTGCTCGTCCGCTACTCGGTTCCCTACAGCTACCGTGGCTTCAAAGCGCTCACCGCGCAGCAGCGCGGCGCCGCCGGCCTCCTGATCTACTCCGACCCGGCTGACGATGGCGCCGGCAAGGGGAAGGTGTATCCGGAGGGGCCGTGGGGTCCCGAGAGCCACATCCAGCGCGGCGCGATCGTCTACGACTTTCTCGTGCCCGGCGACCCCCTGACGCCCGGCTGGCCGTCGCGGCCGGGGGTGCGGCGGATCACGCCGGTTGAGGCCGTGTCGCTGCCCGCCATCATGAGTGCGCCCCTGTCGGCGCGGGACGCCCGGGTGATCTTGCAGGCGCTCGACGGGCCCGAGGCGCCGAAAGCGTGGCAGGGCGGCCTCGGCTTTCCCTACCGCGTGGGCCCCGGTCCCGCGCGCGTGCGGCTGAAGGTGCGGCTGGACGACAGGATCCGGCCCATCTGGACCGTCACCGGCATGCTGCGCGGCGGCGAGCACCCGGACGAACTGGTGATCGTGGGGAACCATCGCGACGCCTGGATCTACGGCGGCGTCGACCCGGTGAGCGGGTCGGCGGCGCTGATGGAGCTGGCCGAGACGCTCGGCGCCCTCGCGCGGGCGGGCGCGCGGCCGCGCCGCACGATCCTCTTCGCGAGCTGGGACGCCGAGGAGTTCACCCTGACCTCGTCCACCGAGTGGGGGGAAGAGCACGCGGGCGAGCTCGGCGAGCGCGTCGTCGCGTACCTGAACGTCGACAGCGCAGCGTCCGGTCCGGACTTTTCCGCGTCGGCGGTGCCATCGCTCAACCGATTGATCGAAGAGGTGGCGCAGACCGTCCGGGACCCCGTGCAACGGATTCCCATCGCCGCGGCGTGGCGGGCGCGGGCGGCGCGCGAGCGCGGAGCGCTGCCGCGGGCGGCCGGCGGGGCGCTCGTGGACAACCGGCTGGGGAGCGGGTCGGATTACACCGTGTTCCTGAATTTCCTCGGCATCCCCGTCGCGGACCTCGGGTTCGACGGCCCCTACGGCGTTTACCACTCGGTCTACGACAACCACCACTGGGTCGCGCGCATCGGCGACCCCGGCTTCCGGTATCACGCGGCGCTCGTGCAGATCTGGGGGCTCCTGGTGCTGCGGCTGGCGAACGCGGAGGTGCTCCCGCTCGACTACGCGCCCTATGCGGCGCGCATCCGCGAGTTTCTGGACGAGCGCAACC
>CAYZKQ010000278.1:0-2685 GCA_964478975.1 uncultured Vicinamibacterales bacterium
GAGCGCCGCCAGCTCCGCCGCCGGCGCCGCGACCACGGCGCGTCGGACGGGCGTCCGCAGCGGCCGCTCGGCTTCCGATTTCTGGCGGCGGATCTCCCCCAGCACGCGCGCGGCGCCGTCGAGCGCCGCCACCCCGCGCTCGTCCTCGCCGTCGACGTAGGCGAGCAGCTCGTCGGCCGACGGCCACGCCGCGCGGTGCACCGAGCCGGCCTGCCACCACGACCAGACCTCCTCGGCCGCGAAGGGCAGATACGGCGCGAAGAGCCGCTGGAGGGCGGAGAGCGCCACGAGCATGGCGCCGTTGGCCGACGCCGCCGCCTCGCGCCCGTGGTGGCCGTAGCGGCGCGCTTTGACCAGCTCGAGGTAGTTGTCGCAGAAGAACCAGAAAAACGCCTCGACGCGCTCGAGCGCGCGCGCGTAGTTGTAGCCCTCGAGGTCGGCGGTCGCCTCGCGCACCACGCGCGCGAGCCGCGTGAGCATGCCCCGGTCGACCGGAGCCACGATCGGCCCGACCGGCTCCGGCTGCGACAAGACGAACTTCGAGGCGTTGAGCAACTTGATCGCCAGGCGGCGGCCGACGCGCATCTGGCCCGTGTCGAACGTCGTGTCCGCCCCCGGGCGGCCGCTCGCCGCCCAGTAGCGCACCCCGTCGCTGCCGTGCGTCTCGAGCAGCGCGAGCGGGGTCACGACGTTGCCCTTCGACTTGGACATCTTCTTGCGGTCCGGGTCGACCACGAAGCCGGAGATCGCCGCGTTGGTCCAGGGCAACGAGTCGTGCTCGAGGTGCGAGCGCAGCAGCGTCGAGAACAACCACGTCCGGATGATGTCGTGGGCCTGCGGCCGCAGGTCCATCGGAAAGACCCGCGCGAACAGGTCCCGATCCTCCTCCCATCCGCCGGCGATCTGCGGCGTCAACGACGAGGTCGCCCAGGTGTCCATCACGTCCGGGTCCGCCGTGAAGCCGCCGGGCCGGTCCCGCTGGTCCGCACGGTAGCCGGGCGGCACGTCGGTCGACGGATCGACGGGCAGCCGGTCCTCGGGCGGGAGGATCGGATGCGCGTAGTCGACCCGGCCGTCGGTCCCGACGGGGTACCACAGCGGAAACGGCACGCCGAAGAAGCGCTGCCGGCTGATGCACCAGTCGCCCGTCAGGCCGTTCACCCAGTTCTCGAAGCGCGCCCGCATGTAGGCCGGGTGCCACCGCAGTTCCCGTCCCCGCGCGAGGAGGGCCTCGCGGAACTCCATCGTCTTGATGAACCACTGCCGGCTCGTGATGATCTCCAGCGGGTGGTCGCCCTTCTCGTAGAACTTGACCGCGTGCACGATCGGCCGCGGGTCGCCGGCCAGCGCCCCCGCCGCCCGGAGCAGCTCGACGATCCGCGCCCGGGCTTTGGCCACCGGCAGGCCCGCGAGCGCGTCGTACGCGGCCTGGGCGCGCCCGGGATCCTCCGATTCCCACCCCGGACGCCCCCACGTGACCGGCCGCAGGGTCCCGTCGGGCTGGATGACCGCGCGCACCGGCAAGCCCAGTTCCCGCCACCAGGTGACGTCCGTCAGGTCGCCGAACGTGCAGATCATCGCCACGCCGGTCCCCTTCTCCGGGTCGGCGAGCGGGTGCGCGTGGAGGGGCACCCGGACGCCGAACAGCGGCGTGACCACCTCGCGGCCGACGAGCGGCCGGTAGCGGGCGTCGTCGGGATGCGCCACGAGCGCGACGCAGGCCGGGATGAGCTCGGGCCGCGTCGTGTCGACCTCGACCCAGGCCTCGGCGTCCGGCGCGGGGTCGGCCCGCCGGAAGCGCACGCGGTGGTACGCGCCTTCCCGCTGGCGATCCTCCAGTTCCGCCTGGGCGACCGCCGTCCGGAAGTCGACGTCCCACAGGGTGGGCGCCTCGAGCTGGTACGCCAGCCCCCGGGCCAGCAGGCGCAGGAACGCGAGTTGCGAGACGCGCTGCGCCCGGCGGCCGATCGTCGCGTAAGTCATGGTCCAGTCGACCGACAGGCCCAGGTAGCGCCACAAGCGCTCGAAGGCGCGCTCGTCTTCCGCCGTCAGCTTGTGACAGAGCTCGACGAAATTGGGGCGCGAGACCGCGATCGGGAGGCTCGGCGCGCGTCCGCCGCGCGCCTCCGCCGGCGCCGGGGGCACGAACTTCGGGTCGTACGGCAGCGACGGGTCGCAGCGCACCCCGTAATAGTTCTGGACGCGCCGCTCGGTGGGCAGCCCGTTGTCGTCCCATCCCATCGGGTAGAAGACCGCCTTGCCGCGCATGCGCTGGAACCGCGCGATGATGTCGGTGTGGGTGTACGAGAAGACGTGGCCGACGTGGAGCGCGCCGCTCACGGTGGGCGGCGGCGTGTCGATGGCGTAGACCTCGTGGCGGGGTCGCGTGCGGTCGAAGCGGTAGATGCCCTCGGCCTCCCACCGCGCCTGCCACTTCTCTTCGAGCCCTTCGAGGGCGGGCTTCTCCGGCACCGCCACCGCGCGCGGTCGTTCTGGCACTTTCGGCATACGGGCTCGATCGTAGTCGGTCGGCGGGAGGCGGTGCAACGGCCGCGCCGCCCGCGCGCTCAGCGGGCGGCGTCCTTGATGCGCGCGATCTCCTCGCGCACCAAGCGCTCGGCGACTTCGAGGACCACGTCACGCACGGCGGCGCTCGTCAGGCGTTCGACCACGCGGGCCGCGACC
>CAYZKQ010000279.1:0-2657 GCA_964478975.1 uncultured Vicinamibacterales bacterium
CCCTCGGCCCGCGCCGGCGCCGGCCGAGCGGGGTCGGCGCGCTCCTGGTAAATCGGATGGCCGAGCCGCGAGCTGGCGGTTTCGGTAAGCAACGCCACCATGTTGTGCCACCACGGGTTCGTGCTGTTCGCGCCCTGCCAGAAGCCGGTGTACTGCTCGCCCCAGATGACGCCGGGTTTCCCGTACTCGGCGAGCTTGGCGGCCATCGCCTGGCCGAGCAGGTTCACCTCCGCCCACACGAGCGGGTCGACGTTCGGGTTGGGCGGGTTCTTGAAGGGCGGCACGAAGATGCGGGCCCGGTTGCTGCCCATCTGGTGCTTGTCGAGGTACACCTCCGGGAGCCAGTCCTTGTAGGTGACGCGGGCGAGCAATTGCGTCTCGACCTGCGTCAGCATGTAGCTGTCCCGGTTGTTATCGTGCCCGATGTACTTGTGGTACAGCTCGGGCAGCGGCGAATTCTCGTACGGTGTCCCGAGGTTCTTCGTGTACCAATCGACCACCAGCTGCTGGCCGTCGGGGTTCTGGGACGGGATGAGCAGGAGGATGACGTTCCGCAGCACGTGCTCCATCCACGGGGACTGTTCCGTCGCCAGGCGGTAGAGCAGGACGTTCACCATCTGGCTGTTGCCGATTTCGGTCGAGTGCACGTTGGTCCCGATGAGCAAAACGGCTTTGCCCTCCCGGGCGATGCGGTCGGCCTCCTCGTCCGTCGTGCGTCGCGGGTCGGCGAGCTTCTTCTGCATCTCCTGGTAGCGGGGGAGCTCGCGGATCGTGTCGGGTGACGAGACGATCGCCATGATGTAGGGGCGTCCCATCGTCGTCTTGCCCAGCTCCTGCACGAGGACGCGGTCCGAGGCGCGATCGACGGCGTGGAAGTACTCGACGATCTTGTCCCAGGGCGCCAGTTTCTTCTCGGCCCCCATCGGAAACCCGAAGAACGCTTCCGGCGACGGCGGGGGCGATTGCGCCCGGGCGGGGGCCGCGATCAGGCACGCGGCCGAGAGGGTCCAGAGCAGCAGTCGCGATCGGGGAGTCGCCACGCGCATAAGCCACCTCACCCTGGGCGAGCCGCCCGCGGTACGTCCCGCGCAGGCCGTGCCGCCGCGGCTGCCAAGGACCCGCAGTATAGCGCGACGCCGCGCCGGCGCCTCAGAGAAAACTCAACGGGTCGACGCCGTAGTCCGCTGGGTCGAGCGGGGCGGCGACGGCGTCGACGGTGCCCGTGTCGGGGCGGGGCTCCCACAGGTTGCGATCCACCGGCACCGCCAACCGCTGGCCGTCGCGGCCGAACAGGACCCGCACCCGGGGACGGAACGGGTCGGGCGCGTGCACCTTGACCACGACGGCGACCTCGCCCGTCGACAGACGAACCAGGTTGCCGGGGGGGTAGATGCCCATGATCTGGGAGAAGCGGCGGACCAGGTGCTGGTCGAACTGCCGGCCGTCGTTGCGCTGGAGGACCGCGAGGATGCGGTCGGTGGGGAAGGCTTGCTGGTAGGCCCGCTGCGAGCGCATCGCGTCGTAGACGTCGGCGATGCTGCATAGCTGGGTTCCGAGATTGAGCGTGCCGCGCCGCACCCCGTCCGGGTAGCCGGTGCCGTCGAGCCGCAGGTGGTGCTCGAAGGCGACGACCGGCGCGAGAATCGGCATCTCCGGCGTGCGCCGGAGGATCTCGGCGCCGTCGACCGTGTGCCGCTTCATGATGGCGAACTCCTGCTCGGTGAGCTTGTCGGGCTTGTTGAGGATGTCCTTGGGGGTCCGCACCTTGCCGATGTCGTGCATGAGCGCGGCCAGGCCGAACTCGCGGAGCAGCCGCCCCTCGATGCCGAGCGCGCGGGCCTGGGCCATCGTCAAGATGGAGACGTTCACCATGTGGGTGAAGGTGTAGTTGTCGTACGCCTTCATGGCGGTGAGCGCCACCAGCGCCGTGCGGTTCTCGCTCACCGCGTCGGCCAGGCCGTCGACCACCTGGCGCGCGCCCGGCAGGTCGGGCAGGCCTTCGGTGGCCGCGGCGTCCCAGGTGACCTCCGCCACCGCGACGGCCTCGTTGTACAGGCGCCGAATCGTCTGCATGTCGCTCGCGATCCCCTCGCCTCGATCCTCGTCCGCGGCGATCCGGCCGGTGCGGATGTGGGCGAACGTCCAGGTGGCCGAGGGTGGAGGGGCGCCTGGCTGGGGTCGAGGGGGGAGCGAGGCCAGCGCGCGGGCGAAGGTCAGGAGTTCGTCGCGCGTCACGCCGCGATCGATCGTGATGCGCTCGACGTGATGGGCGAGGAGGCGGGCCAGCAGGTCGCCCAGGAGTGCGGCTGCGCGCGGCAGTGGGGTGTCGGCGACCACCACCTCGCGTTCCAGCAGGCCGATGACCAGCGACGGCCGCTCGGCGAGCTGGGCCGCGACGGCGTCGGAGAACGCTTCGAGACTGCGGGCCACCAGCGGGTGGTCCGGGCGGTAGAGCTGCACGGCGCGGACGGCCGCCGCGAACCGGCGGACCAGCTCCTCGAAGAGATGGGTGGGGGAAGACGAATCCGTCACGAGCGGCCTCCAGGCAGCAGTGTCGTGTTCACGAGCCCGGTCCCTGGGCGGCGCGCACCGCGCGCCGGACGCCGAACGAACCGCGCGCCGCCGCGCGTTCGAGGGCGGCGGCCGCCTCCGCCGTG
>CAYZKQ010000280.1:0-2651 GCA_964478975.1 uncultured Vicinamibacterales bacterium
AGCCCGGAGGAAAACCTACCGCCCCGAGGTCACGACGCGCTTCGGCGCGTCGAGCCGAGGCCGGCCGTCCGCATTCGCCAGGTCCCAGCTCGCCTGATAGACCAGCCGCACGATCTTCTCCATCTTCGCGTAATTGATCCGCTCGGGCCGGTCGTTGACGGTGTGGTAGTCCGGGTGCAGCCCGGTGTGGAACCAGACGGCCGGCACGCCCTTCTGCAGGAACGGCCAGTGGTCGCTCCGGCGCATCAGGTTCGAGGTGTTGTTGTCGTAGCGGAACTTCACCTCGAGCCCGAAGGGCTGGTTCGCGCGTTCGACCGCCGCCCTGAGGTCCGCGCTCCTCGTCGTCCCGATGACGTTGACGGCGTTGTCGTTCGACGCGGCCGTCTGGACCTCGAGGCCGCGGAACCGGCCCCGGTCCCCCTGTCCCTCCGGCACTTCCTCGTTCCGGCCGACCATGTCGAGGTTGAGCACCGCCGCGGTCTTCTCGAGAGGCCTGAGGGGCCGCTCCGCGTAGGCCCACGCGCCGAGCAGCCCGCGCTCTTCGGAGTTCCACAACGCGAAGAGCACGGATCGCCGGGGCCGCCGGCCCGCCTGCGCGGCGAGGGCGTAGGCCTCGGCGATCTCCAGCACCGCCACGGTGCCCGAGCCGTTGTCGTCGGCGCCGTTGAACACGCGGTCCTCCTCAGCGCCGTCGTGGTCGTAGTGCGCGCACACGATCACGACCTCGTCCCGGAGCTTCGGGTCGGATCCGTCGAGGATCGCCACGACGTTGCGGTCGGGGACGAGGCGGCGGTCGACACTGGTGGCGATCTCGGCCCGGGCGGCGCCGAGGCGCATGGGCGTGACGCCGCCGGGCGCCTCCGCCGCGCGGGCCAGCTCCGCCAGCGTCTTGCCCGTGCCGCTGAGCAGCGCCGAGGCGGCTTCGACCGAGATCTGCGCGACGGGTATCTTCACCTGCTCGGCCCACGCGGCCAGCGTGTAGCGCTCGATGCGCGGGGGCTGGTCGGGCCAGTACGCCCGCGCGGACCGCGCGAAGTCTTCGGCCTCCGGGTGGTTGTGCACGTCCGCCACGACGAGCAGCGCCCGGGCGCCGCGGGCCTGGGCGGCGAGCGCCTTGCGCAAGGGATTGGCCTCTTCGGCGCGGACCACGCCGTCGAACGGACTGCCGGGGTCGGTCTCGCCGGGCTCATGGTCGAACACGAGCAGGACGGCCCCCTTCACCGCGTCCCCCTTCAGGTCGTCGTGGCCGCGCGCCGGGGCCGCGATGCCGAAGCCGGCGAAGACGACGGGACCCTCGGCGGTCGCGGTCGGACTGAACCGGTGCACGTAGAAATCGGTGCGGTGGCCGAGCGGCCGGCGCACGCCGTCGGCCGCCGTCAGGGCGAGGCGGTTCGACCGCTGCCCGAGCGCGGCCGTCATGAGGTTGTAGGTGTGGAAGTACGACCCCTCGCCGCCAGCCGGTGCGAGGCCGAGGCGCTCGAAGCGCGACTCGATCCACTCCGCCGCCAGGCGGTTCGTCAGGGTGTCGGTGAGGCGGCCCCGCATCTCGTCGGATGCGAGGAAAAAGAGATCCGCGCGCAAATCCTGCTGCCGGATCGAGTCGATCGCTGGGGCCCGCTCGCCGGCGGGCGAGGCGGCCAGGCCGGCGAGCGCCACGCAGGCGGCGACGACAACGACCAGACGACGCCGCATAGGTCCTCCCGGGTCCGCCGGATCGGCGGCGATTCTGCTACACGCGGCGCTTACGCTACACCAGGTCGGCCGGCTGGCGGAAGACGCCCCTGCCGCCAGGTGAGAGGGTATGGTATTCTCCGCACCCGGAGATGATGACCAGACTCCTCGTCCTCTGCACCGGCGCACTCGCCGTCCTGTTCGCGCGCTCGCCGGCCACTCAGACCTCGCCGCAGGCCGCGCTCCGTGCGGCGGACCTCGCGTGGGAGGCGGGCGACTACGTCACGGCGCTCGAGGCCTACATTCGCTTGCTCGAGGGGCCGTCGGCGTCGGAGGTGCTCGAGCCGATCGCGCTCCAGACCGGCGAGCTCTTCGTCACCGAAGAGATCACGGCCGACGGCCTGTCGCCGCGGTTCAGCCCTGACGGGCGCCTGATCGCCTACGAGGTGGGCACGGGCCCGGCGGCGCGGACGCGCCTGGTGCGGAGCGCGGAGGGCCACGCTCTGGTGGCGGAGCTGCCGGGCCGGGGGGCCGAGGTGGCGCCGGCGGGCGACCGGGTGGCGTATCTGAAGGTCGTGCCGACCGGTGAGCTGCGCGAGGCCGAGCGGGCCCTCGAGGCGCTCGCGCCGAACGCGCCGGAACGGGCGGCAACGGCGCAGCGGGTCGCCTGGGAGTTGCTCAAGGCGTCGGCGATCGTGGTGCGCGACCTCGGCTCGGGCCGGGAGACGGAGCTGCGGCGCGACGGCTTGCTCGCCGCCTCGCTCGCCTGGAGCGCCGACGGGCGGACGGTGTACTTCGTGGGCGCCCGCGAGGACGAGCCGGCCCGCAGCGACATCTATGCGGCGAGTGAAGCGGCGCCGCCGGTCCGGCTGACCGAGGCGGACGGGGTCAAGGTCTCGCCCATCGTCGACCCGACGGGGACGGTGCTCGTCTACACGGTCGTGCCGCCCGGCAGCCCAGCCAATCCGTTCCGGCCGCCG
>CAYZKQ010000281.1:0-2643 GCA_964478975.1 uncultured Vicinamibacterales bacterium
TCGTCAAGATCCCGCTCGCCCGGCCTCGCGCCCACGTGCGGCCGAGCGCCACGCCCAGGAGGACGCCGGCCGCGGCCGAGGTCGCGGCGGCACCGGCGATCATGCGCCGCGCGGCGTCCGGATCGAGGCTGACAGCGAAGCCGCGCACGTTGACCCACATCAGGGTCGTCCCCGCGGCACTCAAGCCGGCGCTCAGCCACGCGAGGACGCGCACGCTCACCCAGCCGGGCAAGAGCGGACGGCTGCCGAGCAACTCGCGCGCCACGATGAGGGCGTACGCCACGACCGTCACGTGGACGCCGTAGAAGACCTCGAGCGTCGCGGCCCAGCGCCACAAGCCCGGCGCGGTGAGGGGTACCTGGGGATTGAGCTGCAGGACCAGCACCACGATATAGGCCGCCCCGAGAGCGCCCGCCACCAGCGCGTTGCTCAGCATGCGCAGGTAGTGCATCGAACCCATCATACCGGGGTCCGCCCGCCGCGAGCGCCGGCGGTCGCCGTCGGGGCCGCGGGGTGGTCCGGGGCGTGCTGCTATACTGGCGGCGATGCCCGTCGACGCTGACGCGCTCGTCCTCGCCAACACGAAGCTGTCGGGGCTGTACAACGTGCTGGCGCTCGAGGCGCCGGCCGTGGCCGCCGCGGCGCGACCGGGCCAGTTCGTGATGGTGAAGACGGCGGCCGGCACCGACCCGCTCTTGCGGCGGCCGTTCTCGGTGTTCGACATCCTCTACGATGCCGGCGGCCGGCCCACGGGCTTCACGTTGCTCAACAAGCGCGTGGGTCCGGCGACGGCGGCGCTGTTCGACCTCGAGCCGGGCCGCCGCCTCCCGTGTCTCGGGCCGCTCGGCCGGCCCTTCGATCTCGTCGCGCCGCCGGCGGAAGCCTGGCTCGTCGCGGGGGGCGTCGGGCTCGCGCCGTTCGCGTCGCTCGCGGCGGCACTGGCGGCGGGCGGTGTGGCAACCACGCTGTTCTACGGCGCGCGCCGCGCCGCGGAGCTGTTCTCCCTGGACCACTTCGAGCGCCTGGGCGTGCGGCTCGTCCTCGCCACCGAGGACGGCAGCCGGGGCCACCGCGGCCTCGTGACCGAGCCGCTCGCCCGCGCACTGGCCGAGCGGCCCGCGGCCCCGCCCCTCGTCCTTTACGCGTGCGGGCCGACCCCCATGCTGCGCGCGGTCGCCGACCTGGCGCGGCGGGCCGGCCGGCGGGCGCAGGTTTCGCTCGAACCCATGATGGGGTGCGGGCTCGGCGGTTGCTACGGGTGCGTGGTGGCCGTCCGGCGCGGCTCCGAGACGCCGCACTTCGTGCGCGCCTGCCTGGAGGGCCCGGTGTTCGACGCCGCCGACGTCGTGTGGGAGGCCGTGGCGTGAGCGCGGCGGGCACACCGATGGCCCTGGATCTGTCGGTGACGATCGGGACGCTCGGCCTGGCCACCCCGATCATGGCGGCGAGCGGGTGCTTCGGCTACGGCGTCGAGTACGCCGACCTCGTCGATCTGTCGACGCTCGGGGCGGTGGTGGTCAAGGGGTTGTTCCTCGCCGAGCGCGAGGGCCACCCGCCGCCGCGGCTGGTCGAGACCCCCTCGGGCTTGCTCAACGCGATCGGGCTCCAGGGCATCGGGGTGCGGCGCTTCGTCCGCGAGGTGCTGCCGGAGCTGCGGGCGCGGCGCGCGGTCGTGGTCGTCAACGTGTGCGGCTCGACCGTCGAGGAATACGCCGAGGTCGCGCGGATCGCGTCGGACGCCGAGGGTGTGGCGGCGCTCGAGCTGAACATCTCGTGCCCGAACATCCGCGAGGGCGGCTTACAGTTCGGCTGCAGCCTGACGGGCACGCACGCCGTCGTCGAGGCGGTCCGGCGCGTCACACCGCTGCCCATCTTTCCGAAGCTCACGCCGAACGTGACCGACGTGGCGGCGTTCGCCCGCGCGGCCGAGGAGGCCGGCGCCGACGCGGTCTCGCTCGTCAACACGTTCCTGGCGATGGCCATCGACATCGAGACGCGGCGGCCGAAGCTGGCCAATGTCGTGGGCGGGCTGAGCGGCCCGGCCATCCGGCCCATCGCGGTGCGCATGGTGTACGAGTGTGCGCGCGCGGTGAAGATCCCCATCATCGGGATGGGCGGGATCGCCCGCGCCGAGGACGCCATCGAGTTCGCCCTCGCGGGGGCGACGGCGGTGCAGGTCGGGACGGCCAATTTCGTGGACCCCTTCATCTGGGGCAAGTTGCGCCAGGGCATCGAGGAGTACCTGACGCGCCACCAGCTCGCGCGGTGGCGGGACCTCGTCGGGACCGTCGACGTGCGCACGCGGGAACCGGTGTGGACCGCCTCCTGATCGCCCTCGATGTGGACAGCGCGGCCCGGGCGCGCGCGCTGGCGGCGTGGCTGCGGGGCGCTGCCGGCGGCTACAAGGTCGGCAGCCGGCTCTTCACCGCCGAGGGACCCGCCGTGGTGCGGGCGCTCGTCGAGAGCGGCCACCGCGTGTTTCTGGACCTGAAGTTCCACGACATCCCGCAGACCGTCGGCGACGCCGTCGCGGCGGCCACGGCGCTCGGCGTCTGGATGACGACGGTGCACGCGAGCGGCGGCGCGGCCATGATGCGGGCGGCGAAGGAGGCGGCCGTCGCGGCGGCGGCGCGGCGCGGCGTG